>CAYPGK010000101.1:0-10112 GCA_964410055.1 uncultured Gemmatimonadaceae bacterium
ACCACATGTCGCGGCGCCACCCTTCCATGGGCACCACCGTCAGATCCGCGCCGATCCCGAACTCGGTGTTCACCAGCCGGGCAAGCTCGCCGGTCGTGAGCCCGTGCCGCATCGGCACGGGGTAGAGCCCGACGAAGGTGGCGTATTCGGGCTCCAGCACGTTCCCCTGGATCTGGAGCCCGCCGATCGGGTTCGGGCGGTCGAGGATGAAGAAGGGGATCCCGTGCTCCGCGGCCGCGCGCATGGCGAGCGCCATTGTCCAGACGTACGTGTAGTAGCGCGTGCCGATGTCCTGGATGTCAAAGACGAGGACCTCGACGCCTTCGAGCATCTCCGATGTCGGGGAGCGGGTCTCGCCGTAGAGCGAGTGGACCGGAAGGCCCGTCCGGGCATCTCGCCCGCTCGCGACACGTTCGCCCGCTTCCGCCGCGCCCCGGATCCCGTGCTCAGGGCTGTACAGCGCGACGAGCTCGACGGCCGGATACTCGTGCAACAGGTCGATCGTGCTCTCGCCCGCCGCGTTCCTGCCCGTGTGGTTCGTGATCAGCCCGACGCGGCGGCCGCGCAGGGGGACGGCGTCGCCGGCCATGAGGACATCGATTCCGAGGCGGACCGGCTCTACCTGATCGAGCGTGACCGCTGCGCTGCGCTGGTCGGCGGCGGTCGCGCCACGCTCGTCCGCAGCGGCCACGCCGCGTCCGTCCTCAGCGGGAGCGGCGCTGCAAGCGGTCACGACAGCGGCTCCGGCGGCCAGGAGTAGTTGTCCAAAACCGCGTCGCATCGTAATTTGCCTCATTCGGATCGATCTCTTTGACTCGGGGTCCAAACGCGTCGCGGTGCGGCCGCACGTCACGCGTCGAAGGTCGAAAACGCCCCATGATTCGTCGCCGCCTCTACACCCTGGCTTTCGCCGTTGCTCCCGTCCTTGCGGTCGCCGCACTCGCTTGCGTGCGATCGGCAGGCGGGCCGGGCGCGGCAGCCGCGCCTGGCGTCGCGGTCGCCACCGCGCCGGACGCCGCGGCCACCGCCCGGCCAACGGGATCGGCGGACGCGTGGGTCGATGCGACGTTGGAGCGGCTGCCCCTCCGACGCAAGGTTGCGCAGCTCGTCGTCCCGTGGATGGACGGTTCCTACCTCGCGGTCGGCACGCCGGCGTACGAGCGGCTGCGGGAGGGGGTGGCGGGGGAGGGGGTGGGCGGCGTCATCGTATCGATCGGCCCGCCGCTCGAGATCGCGGCCAAGCTGAACCTGGTCCAGGAGCTGGCGGACGTGCCGCTCCTCGTCGCCGCGGACGTGGAGCGGGGGCCGGGTCAGCGGCTCGCCGGCGGGACCGCGCTTCCATGGGGGCTCGAGCTGGGCGGCGGCACCGACTTCCCACCGATCATGGCGCTAGGCGCCGCGGGCGATGAGTCGCTGGCGTACGAGGTCGGTCGGATCACCGCCATCGAGGCGCGCGCCGTCGGCATTCACATGGCGTACGCGCCGGTCGTGGACGTGAACAGCAACCCGGACAACCCGATCATCAACGTCCGGAGCTACGGCGAGGACCCCGGGCTGGTCGCTCGCCTGGGCGCGGCGCACATCCGCGGCCTCCAGGATCACGGCGTGCTCGCCACGGCGAAGCATTTCCCCGGCCACGGCGACGCTTCGACCGATTCGCACATCGGCCTTCCCGTCCTGGATGTCGACCGGGCGCGGGCGGACTCGATCGAACTGGTCCCGTTCCGGGCAGCGATCGAGGCGGGCGTGGCCGCCGTCATGGTCGCTCACGTCGCCTTCCCGGCGTGGACCGGGGATTCCCTCCCCGCGACGCTATCGCGGCGGCTAACGACCGGCCTCCTCAAGGACGAGCTCGGCTTCGACGGGCTCGTCGTGGTCGATGCCCTCGACATGGGCGCGGTCACGTCGCGCTTCGGTCCCGAAGAGGCCGCGGTGCGCGCGCTCGAGGCCGGCGCCGACCTGCTCCTCATGCCGGTCGACGTCCGGGCGACGGTGGACGCGGTCGTGTCGGCCGTCAGGAGCGGCCGCATCTCCGAGGCGCGGATCGACCGTTCGGTCCGCAAACTGCTCGCACTGAAGGCGCGGCTCGGGCTGCACGAGCAGAGGCGCGTCGCGCTAGACCGGGTGCCGCACGTGGTCGGGCAAGTGGAGCACGCCGAGCTGGCCCGGCGCATCGCCGAGCGGTCGTTCACGCTGGTGCGGGACCGCGGCCGTCTCGTCCCGCTCCGCGCCGGTCCGTCGGCGCGTGTGCTCAGCATCGTCTACTCGGACGATCCCGACCCCTTCGCCGGACGCGTCTTCCAGCGGGGGATTCGCGCACGCTTCCCCGGCGCGAGCACGGCGCTGCTCACGGCGCGCGTGCACCCGTCGGAACTCGATGCGCTCCTTGCGGCGGCAGACAGCGCCGACATCGTCCTGTTCTCCCCATTCGTGCGGGTGGTGAGCGGGAAGGGGCGCATCGGGATCCCGGAGGCGGTAGCGGCGTTCGTCGAGGCGGTCGCGCAGCGGCGGCCGACCGTGGTCACGTCGTTCGGCAACCCGTACCTGCTTTCGCAGTTCCCCTCGGTCGGCACGTACGCTCTGGCGTGGGGCCAGGGTGTGGCCGAGCAGGAGGCGGCCGTGCGCGCGCTCGCGGGGGATGCGCCGATCACCGGCCGCCTGCCGATCAGCCTCCCGCCCGACCACCCGATCGGGACCGGAGTCCACATGGAGTACACGCTCGGAAGCGCCAGGCCGGAAGAGGTGGGGATGGACTCCGCCCGCCTTGCCCGCATCGACGAGCTGCTCGAGGCCGCGGTGCGGCGGGGCGACATCCCCGGGGCCGCGATCGCAGTCGGCCGGCGCGGCAAGCTCGTCCGGCTCCGCGGCTACGGCCGCCTCGACCCGCGGCCGGACTTTGGGGCGGTGACCGAGCGGACGATCTACGACGTCGCCTCGCTCACCAAGGTCGTCGGCACGACCACCGCCGTCATGCTCCTCGAGGAAGAAGGCCGCCTCGACATCGACGCGCCGGTCTCCCGCTACCTCCCCGAATGGGGCGGTTCTCCGGAGAAGGAGCGCGTGACGGTGCGCCAGCTCCTGACCCATTCCGCCGGGCTCCCGGCGTTCGAGCCGCTCTGGCGCGAACTGCGCGGCAAGGACGCCTATCTGCAGCGCATCGTCGAGATGCCGCTCGCGTACGAGCCGGGCACCAGGACCGTCTACAGCGATTTCGGCGCGATCCTCCTCGGCGCGATCGTCGAGCGGCTGAGCGGCGCGCCCCTCGACCGATTCCTGGACGAGCGCATCTTCGGGCCGCTCGGGATGGAAGACACCGGGTTCAATCCGCTGGGTGTGGATCCGCGGGAGTTGAAGGCGGCTCCGGATGAGGGCGACGCCGGCTCGGCGATCCTCGAGCGGATCGCGCCCACGGAGCTCGACAACGAGTTCCGCGGTTTTCACGTCCACGGCGTCGTGCACGACGAGAACGCGTACGCCATGGGCGGTGTCGCGCCCCATGCGGGGCTCTTCTCGACGGCACACGACCTGGCCGTCTTCGCTCAGATGCTGCTGAACGGTGGCCGCTACGGCGACGTGCGTCTCCTTCGGCCGGAGACGATCCGCCGCTACGCCCGCCGCCAGTCGCCCGCATCGAGCCGGGCGCTCGGCTGGGACACGCCCGCCGGTCGCTCCAGCGCCGGCGACTACTTCTCCGCCGAGGCCTTCGGCCACACCGGCTTCACCGGCGTAAGCCTCTGGATCGACCCCACCCAGGATCTGTTCGTCGTGTTGTTGACCAACCGGGTCAACCCGAGCCGATCGAACAACCGGCACGTCTCGCTGCGCCGCGAGGTGCACGACGCCGTGGCACGCTCGATCGTGGACACGCCGCCGTCGCGTCGCGTCGACGTCGCCCTCTGAACACCCCGGCGAGCGCTCTCGTCTGCCACGACCTGCCGGGACTCGAAAACGGGATCCGAAACGGATTCCATCCGTACGGATCGATCGAGCCGCTCCTAGCACGGCATTCGCAGGTATCCGGTGGGAAGAGAGCCTTCACCGACTGTTCGGGAGGCCCGGGGCCGCGGGCCCGAATTCCCGCGACGCGAGTACCCTGTAGTGAGCGAGCGTGTCCATGGAATCGATCGAGCACGTCCGGGTGGTGATCGTCGACGAGCCGGAGGAGGTCGCGCGGACCGTCGCGCAGCGGATCGCAACGTTGATCCGGGAGAAGCGCGAGGCGGGCGGGCGCGCAGTGCTCGGACTCGCGACGGGGTCGACGCCGGTCGGGATCTATCGGGAGCTGATCCGCATGCACCGGGAGGAGGGGCTCTCCTTCGCCGGCGTCGTCACCTTCAACCTGGACGAGTACTATCCCATGGACCCCGGGAGCATCCACAGCTTCCACCGGTTCATGTGGGAGAACTTCTTCGACCACATCGACATCGATGCGGCGGACGTGCACATTCCGCGTGGCGACGTCCCGCGCAGCGAAGTCGCGCGACACTGCCGGGAGTACGAGGCGGCGATCCGCGCGGCCGGTGGGATCGACTTCCAGATCCTGGGGATCGGGCAGACGGGACACATCGGGTTCAACGAGCCGGGCTCGAGCGCCGAGTCGCGGACCCGGCTGGTCGCGCTGGACACGATTACGCGCCGCACGGCGGCGTCGAACTTCTTCGGCGAGGAGAACGTCCCGCTCGAGGCGATCACGATGGGCGTGGCGACGATCCTCGAGGCGCGCGAGATCGGCCTCGTCGCCACGGGCGAGCACAAGGCGGTCATTGTGCGGCGCTCCGTCGAGGGACCCGTCGACTCGGACGTCGCCGCGACGTACCTCCAGCGGCACCCTGCGGCGACGTTCTACCTCGACGCCGCTGCGGCCGCGGAGCTGACCCGGGTCAAGACGCCGTGGGTCGTGGGCGAGGTCGAGTGGACGCGGGACCTCGAGATCCGGGCGCTGATCTGGCTCAGCCAGGTCACGGGCAAGTCGCTCCTCAAGCTGGACGACCTGGACTACCGCGACCATCATCTGAGCTCGCTCCTCGCGCGCTACGGCTCGGCCGCGCCGCTCAACGGAGAGGTCTTCAACACGCTGATTTCGAGGATCCGCGGCCGGAGCAAGCTGCCGAGAGGGAAGCGGATCATCCTCTTCTCGCCGCACCCGGACGACGACGTGATCTCGGCGGGCGGGATCCTGAACAAGTTGCACCAGAACGGGAACGACATCATCGTCGCCTACCAGACTTCCGGTAACATCGCGGTCTTCGACCACGACGTACTTCGGCACCTGGACTTCCTGCGCCGGGTCACGGACGAGTTCGATCTGGACCACGACCGCGTGGACGCGCTGATCGGCGAGATCAAGGAGTTCTTCGACAGCAAAGTGCCGGGCGAGGTCGACATCCCTGTGGTCCAGGCGATCAAGCGCCGGATCCGCGAGACGGAGGCGGTCGCGGGGATCGAAACGTTCGGCATGCGCGCCGAGCAGGCGCGCTTCCTCAACCTGCCGTTCTACCAGACCGGCAAGGTGCGCAAGGAGCCGATCGGCGAGGAGGACATCCGGATCACGCTGGACCTCCTCGAGGAGCACCGGCCGGAGATCGTCCTCGTGGCGGGCGACCTCTCGGATCCGCACGGTACGCATCGCATGTGCAAGGAGGCGATCGAGCGGGCGCTCCAGCGGTACTCCGGCCCGCCGCCGGAAGTCTGGTACTACCGCGGCGCGTGGCAGGAATGGCCGGTGGCGGAAGCGGACGTGCTGGTGCCCTTGTCCCAGGAGGAGCTGCGGCAGAAGATCATGGCGATCTTCAAGCACCAGACGCAGAAGGACAAGGCGCCGTTCCCGGGACTCGACGACCGTGAGTTCTGGCAGCGCGTACAGGAGCGGAACATGGCAACGGCCGCGGTCGTAGACCGGCTGGGCCTTCCGGAATACTACGCGATGGAGGCGTACGTCGTGAGGAAGAACGGCAGACGGCCGCGCTGGCGCTCGGTCCCGACCAGCGCACTCGGCTGGCAAGAGTACCCCTCGAGGGAGGACCTCTCGCCGCCCGTGCGCGTACCGACCTCGACGGAGCCGGTGTAAATGGGGGCGTTCACGACGCTCGACGTCGTCATCCTCGTCGCCTACCTGCTCGGCGTCACCGTGCTCGGGATCGGCTGGGGCGGGCGGCAGAAGGACGCGCGCGACTACTTCCTTGCCGGGAAGGGGCTGCCGTGGTGGGCGATCTGCTTCTCGATCGTCGCCACGGAAACGAGCGCGCTCACCTTCATCAGTGTGCCGGCCACGGCGTACGGCTCCGACTTCTGGATGCTCCAGCTCGCCATCGGCTACGTGATCGGTCGCATCCTGGTCGCGGCGGTGCTGCTCCCCGGGTATTTCCGCGGCGAGCTGACGACGGCGTACGCGCTGCTCGAGGAGCGCTTCGGCGCACTCACCCGCCGCTTCGCGTCCGTAACGTTCATGGTCACGCGCGCGCTCGGCGACGGGGTCCGCGTGTTCGCCGCATCGATCCCGCTGGCACTGATCACCGGGCTCGATTACTGGCAGGCCATCCTGATCACCGGCGGCGTCACCCTCGTCTACACGTACTTCGGCGGGCTTCGCGCCGTCGTGTGGATGGATGTGGTGCAGATGGTCCTCTACGTGATCGGCGGCGCGGCGGCGCTCCTCGTCCTGGTCCGCACGGTCCCCGGCGGGTGGGACGGGATCCTCGAGACCGCGAGGTCGGCCGACAAGCTGCGCGTGCTGCACGTGGGTGGCGGCTTCGCCGACGCACGCTGGTGGCTCACCGGGCTCGTCGGCGGTGCGTTCCTCTCGATGGCCTCACACGGCGTGGACCACATGATCGTGCAGCGCCTCCTCGCGGCGCGATCGAAGCGGGACGCGAGCAAGGCGGTGATCGGGAGCGGTGTCATCGTCGTGGCCCAATTCGCCCTCTTCCTCCTGGTCGGCGTCGCACTCTTTGCCCACTACGGCGGTGTGCCGTTCGACCCGGCCGACGAGGTCTTCCCCCGCTTCATCGTCGAGGGGCTACCGCCGGGCGTGTCCGGGCTCATCATCGCGGCCGTCCTCGCCGCCGCGATGTCGACCGTCTCGAGCTCGCTCAACTCCCTCGCCTCGGCCACGACGCACGACCTCTATGCGCCGCTCTCGGGCCGCGACGACGACCCGGCCCACCTGCTCCGCATCGGGCGACGGTTCACGCTCCTGTGGGCCGCCGTCCTGGTCGGGGGCGCGGTCCTGTTCCGCTTCGTCTCCGAGGGGACGCCGATCGTCGTCGTTGCGCTGCAGGTCGCATCCTTCACCTATGGCGGCCTGCTCGGCGGATTCCTCCTCGGCGTGCTTTCCCGGAGAGCGGACCAACGCGATGCGATCCTCGGCATGGGCGCCGCGACCGCCTTCATGGCCGTGCTCTGGGCTCTCCAGCAGTTCGGCGCCATGGAGAAGGTGGTCGACACCCTCTGGTTCGCGCTCATTGGCTCCACGGTGACCGTGGCGGTCGGCTCGGCGAGCGCCTGGCTCCGGCGCGGCGGAGGAGCGGTGGTGGGAGACGAGGGGCGCGAGGCGGCGGGCGCCGCTGCGACGGGCGCCGACGGTTCTGCGCCTGCGGTCGCGCCAGGCGGCGCCCGCCAGCGTGCGGCGGGACCGGACGCGCGAGGTGGATCGGACGACTACTGAAGCTGAACTTATTCAACGATGGAATTCGAGGTCTTCGTCGGGATCGACGGGGGTGGGTCCGGTGCGACCGCCGTAGCCGTCGACAGGGAAGGGCAAGAGCTCGCCAGGGTGACGGGCGGCCCGGCGCTCGTGCGAGCCGGGGACCCGGCCGCAGGCGCCTCGGCGCTCGCCGATCTGGCCGACCGCGCCGTGCGGGAGGCGGGCGCGCGCCTCCCCGTGACCGGACTCGTCTGCGCGCTCGCCGGCGCGGGGCGCGAGCCGGAGCGCCGGGCCCTCGCCGCGGCGCTCCTCCGCGAGGCCGTCGCAATCCGGCTCCGCGTTGTTTCCGACGTCGAAGCCGCGTTCCAGGACGCGTTCGGGGACGGCGCGGGGATCCTGCTCATTTCCGGGACCGGCTCAATCGCTTATGGGAGGACGGAAGATTCGCGCTGGGCACGGGCCGGTGGCTGGGGCGCGCTCCTGGGCGACGAGGGGAGCGGCTACGCGATCGGGCTCGCCGCACTGCGGGCCGCTGCACGCGCCCACGACGGGCGGGGCCCGGCCACGGGCCTCCTCGATGCCGCACTCGCCCACGCCGGCGTCTCCGCTGCCGAGGGGCTCATCGCGTGGGCCGAACGCGCCGCCAAGGCCGAGATCGCGGCGCTTGCCCCCGCGGTTTTTGCGGCCGCGGATGAAGGCGACGAGGTCGCCGGCGCGATCGTCGCCCGCGCGGCGCAGGAGCTGGCGCGCCACGTCGAAGCCGTCTACGGGGCGCTCGCGCCGTGGGCAGAGCCGCCCGCCGTGGCACTCGCCGGCGGGCTCCTTGCGCCCGGCCGCCCACTCCGCGACGGCACGATCCGGGAAATCTCGCGCCTGGAAGGGGTCGGCCCGGTCCTCGATCGTGCCGTCGACGCGGCTCGGGGCGCGGCGGAGCTGGCGCGGGTCTCCTACTCGATCTCGTCGACGGCTGCACCGGCGCCGGACCGTTTGCCCGCCGGATAGCCCGACGACGATCGTCGAACCCGGGTCGGCCTTGCGCCCACACCGCACCTGCCTTATACCGAGTCCGGTCGATCGCACCGATTCACATTCGCCGTCTTGGAGTGATGACAACGTTTCCGCCGGTTCGCGAGCAGCTCGACGAGATCCGTCGCGGCGCAGTCGAGATCATCCCGGAAGAGGAGCTGGAACGAAAGCTCGAGGAGAGCCGGCGCACCGGCCGGCCGCTCCGCATCAAGCAGGGCTTCGATCCGACGCGCCCCGACCTCCACATCGGTCACGCGGTCTCGATCCGCAAGCTGCGCACGTTCCAGGAACTCGGCCACGAGGTCATCTTCGTCGTAGGCGACTACACCGCCCGAATCGGCGACCCCACGGGGCGGAGCGAAACCCGTCCGAGACTCGCGCCCGAGGAGATCGAGGCCAACGCCCGGACCTACGCCGAGCAGGTCGCCCTCATCCTCGACGTCTCGCGCGTGCGTATCGAGTACAACTCGCAGTGGCTCGCGCCCCTCGACCTGGCCGCCGTCCTCGAGCTGACCGCAAACTACACGGTGGCGCGCATGCTCGAGCGCGACGATTTCGCCAAGCGGTACGCCGAGGGGCGTCCGATCTCGATCTCCGAGTTCCTCTACCCACTCATGCAGGGGTACGACTCGATCGCGCTCGAGGCCGACGTCGAGCTCGGCGGCACGGACCAGAAGTTCAACCTCCTCGTCGCTCGCACCCTGCAGGAGCGCTACGGGCAGGAGCCGCAGGTGTGCCTCATCATGCCGCTCCTGCGCGGGACCGACGGCGAGCTCAAGATGTCCAAGTCGTTCGACAACTACATCGGCCTCACCGAGGCGCCCGAAGAGCAGTTCGGCAAGACCATGTCCATCCCGGACACCCTTCTCGAGGAGTGGTACCGCCTCGCCTCTCCGCTGCAGGGCGAAGCGCTCGAGGAGGCGCTCCGTCGCATTGAGGTCGACCCCTACGGCGCCAAGCGCTCGCTCGCACGCATGATCGTCGCCGAATACCACGGCGAGGCGGCCGCTGCGGAGGCCGAGGCCCACTTCGACCGCCTCTTCAAACAGCGGGACCTCCCCGACGAGATACCCGAGGTCCACGTCTCGATCGCAGAGCCGGCACTGCGCTACTCGCCGGACAAGGGCGCCTGGATCCCCGGACTCCTCGTCGCTGCCGGGCTCGCCGCATCCAACAGCGAAGCGATGCGCCTCATCGAACAGGGTGCCATCACCCTCGACGGTGAGCGCGTCGATGGGCGCAATGCAACGGTCCCCCTGAATCCCGGCGACACCATCGTGCTCCGCCGTGGAAAGCGTCGCTTCGCCCGCGTCGTCGCGACCGACGATTGACCCCCGCCTGGACCATCAACCCCTCGACGATCCGCTGCACGGTGAGGCGGCCGCCCGTCCCGGTGGCCCGCGATCCGGAGAACATCAACGAGCTCCGGAACGGTGCCACGTAC
>CAYPGK010000102.1:0-9653 GCA_964410055.1 uncultured Gemmatimonadaceae bacterium
GACACGCTCGAGGTCGGCCTCGCCGCAGAGGGAGCGTGCGTGGGCGATCAGGAATACGTCGCGCAGGCAGCCGTGTCGCGCCGGGTGCTGAACGGTGGCGTGGATCAGGATGTGCCAGAGGTGATCGGCGGGGTGCATACGGGCCAGCCCGGGGTATTCGGGCCCGAGCGGCTGGCTGCGGTCGACCCAGCCATTGTCGAGTTCCGCGTGCGGCACCCGGTCATGGATCTCGACGGCCACGAGCTGGTCCGTGGCGATGGGCGCGTATTGATGGCCCACTATGCGATGTTCCGGTGATTCGGCGCGTGCGCCGGCCAGGGCGTCGATGAGATCGGCCGCGGCGGCGGGGGGCACCCACACGTCGACGTCGGAGAGGTCGATGCCCTGGCGTGCGTCGGCCGCGGCGACGGCTCCCTTGAGGACCACTGCCGTCGTGCCGCGCTCCAGGGCCCATTCCGAGAGATGCCGCAGCCGGGCGCGCGCGGAGAGGATGCGCTGCATCTCTTCGATCGCGATCGCGTCGAGCACGCGCACGATGTCCGGTGGCATCACCCGGTCAGCACCGCTCATCCGCAGGCGACGGCTCAGCGGCAACGCGCAGCGCTCGGCGCGAAGGAAGAGTTCCCAGCCGCGCAGTGAGACACCGCATGGGAACGGCGGCTCCGCCGGATGGGCCGCATCCGCGGCGGTCGGCCTCTCCGATGTCGGCGGAGGCGATGCGGCCCCTTGCGCCTCGAGCGCGCGGTGCCGGCCCGACGCCGCCAGGACATCGAGCGCCCACGCTCGCGCCTGCAGCGCCTCGGCGGCCAGTCTCCTGGCTTCCCGGCGCGTCACGGCGCCCTCCACGCGGCCTCGTCGTGGGGCATGAGCGTCATTGCCCTGCGCGCCCAGCGGGAGGCCTGTACGGCATCCCCTTTCGCCTCGGCGCGGTCCGCGAGCGTCCACGCTGCTTCGCTTGCCGCGCTCGCTGCGCGTCCAGTTCCGGCCAGAACACGCCGAGCAGGACGTCGCGTCGACGGTACCCCCGTGGCGTCGCGGCGGCCAGGTACGCGAGCGACGCGGCGCGCTTGGGCTGCGAGGGCACCTCGTCCAGTGCGCGCCCGTCCTCGCTAGGCAGGTCCAGCGGACCGAGTACGTAGAGTTGGATCACGAGGTCGGCCGCTTCACCGAGCGATCTTGTCTTGTCGCATAGATTGGGTCGTGCCTGCGCCGGCCGATGAATCCATGCCGAGGCCGCGGCGTGGATGCGGTGCCCAAGATAGCTGGGGCGGCGTGTGCCTGCAAAGATCTCGGCCGGGCGCGCGCGCCTCGGAGCGCGCAGCGGACGCCGTGGGGACGGTCGTATGCGTCACGCCACGACTTCGAGCACAAGTTCAACTGGAGCCATCCAAGATGAAGTCCGAAACGACGATCGACACGTTCCTCCAGCTCGACATCCGGGCGGGCACGGTGGTGCGCGCGGCACCATTCCCGGAGGCACGCAAGCCGGCGATCGAGCTGTGGATCGATTTCGGCGAGCCGATCGGGGTGAGGTAGTCGAGCGCGCAGCTCACGCGACGCTACTCGCCCGAGACGCTCGTGGGAACGGACGTGCTCGCCGTGGTCAACTTCCCGCCGCGGCGGGTGGCGGGGTTCCAAAGCGAGGTCCTCGTCCTCGGCGTCGTGAACCCCGACGACCCCGGGGACGTGGTATTGGTCCGGCCGGACGCGCCGGACGTGCGGGGGTGGGAGCTGGCGTAGCAGCTCGCCCGTGGCACGGCACGGGCGCGGGCACGTGGCGGCCCCCCACCCCGTCCCGCCCCGCCATGGCCTCGCCCCGGGGCCGGCGCTTTCGTGTCGGGCGTGACACGCTCGGCCCCTACCTTCGAGTCGCTGCTCCGTGCGGCGAACGGCCCCGGCAAGGTCGCCCCGCTGCTCCGGGCGCTCGGCTTCCCGGCGCCTTCACCACTGCCGCGTGCGTCTTCGGCCGGCTGGGGGCTCGCCGATGTGGATGGCGTGCGGCGGATCTACGCGGCGGGCGAGCGGGGCGGGCTCACCGCGCTCGTGGTCGAGCTGGACGACGCGGGCCCGGATACGACGGCGCGCGTGGCGCGGCGAGTCCGGGCGCACAACCCTGCCCGGCTCCACCTCTTCCTCTTCGCCGGCCCGCGCTACCGCCGCATTACCGTCGCCTCGTTCGGCCTCGGCGGCGAGCTGCGGCAGCTCGTGGTGGACCGCGCCGCGCTGAAGCGGACCGACATCGAGACGCTGGAAGAGCTCGCCGCGCGCGAGGGTGAGGCCGGCATAGCGCTCGCGCTACGGCACGCCCGCGCGCTCGATCGCAGCCGCGTGACGCGGCAGTTCTTCCGCGACTTCCGCGCGCAGCGCGCCCGCATCGCGGAGGCGTGGACCGGGATAGCCCGGGACGCCGCGTCGGACCGCGACGCGCTCGCGCTCCTGCTCCTTTCCCGCCTCATGTTCTTGTACTTCCTCCAGCGCGAGTGTCACCTCGCCGGCGACACGGCATTCCTGCCGTCGCTCCTGAACCGCTGGCGGCGCGCGCCGGGGAAGGGGACGTTCTACCGCGCCATCCTCGACCCGCTCTTCTTCGGCGCACTCAACACGCGTCCGGAGCGACGCACGCCGGAGGCCCGCGCGCTCGGCGACCTGCCGTACCTGAACGGCGGGCTCTTCGAGCGGCACGCGCTGGAGCGTCGCAACCCCGCGCTGGACCTCGACGACGACGCCCTGGCCGGCGCATTCGATGGGCTCCTCGAGCGCTACCGCTTCACGACCCGCGAGGCGGTCGAGGCGGCGGCCGACGGCGCGGGCGACGTCGGCGTCGACCCGGAGATGCTCGGCCGCGTCTTCGAGGCGCTCATGGCGACGGAGCGGCGCAGCGCGAGCGGCACCTTCTACACGCCGGCAGCCGCCGTCGACCGGCTGGTCACGGCCGCGCTCGAGACGCACCTGACCCGGGCGGAAGGGGTGGACCCCCGCGCCGCGGCGCGGCTCGTCCGCGACGGCGACGTCGCCGGGATCGCGCCGGACCGCCGCGCCACGCTCCTCGATGCGCTCGGCGCACTGCGGGTGCTCGATCCCGCGTGCGGCTCGGGCGCGTTCCTGCTCGGCGCGCTCACCCGGCTGACTCGCCTTCGGACGGCGCTGGGCGAAGAGGATCGCGCCGCAGTCCGCCGCGACGTCGTCGCACGCACGCTCCACGGCGTCGACCTCCAGGAGGACGCCGCGCTCCTCTGTGCGCTCCGCCTCTGGCTCGCGCTCGCTGTCGATGACGGACCCGGACCGGACGGCAACGGCCGCGATCCGTGGCGGACGGTGGAGCCGCTCCCGAATCTGGACCGCCGCATCCGCCAGGGCGACGCGCTCCTCGACCCGCTCGACCTCGTCGCGGGCGCCGGGCTCGACGACGCGGTCGGGGGCGTCGCGCTGGATGCCGCGGTCCGACGCGCGCTCCGGGAGATCCCGCCGCTCGCGCGGGAGTACCTCTCCGCCGACCCCGAGGCGCGGCCGGCGCTCCAGCGACAGCTCGCCACGGCCGAGGCGAGCCTGGCCTGCGCCTGGCTCGACGGCATCGAACGACGGCTGGTCAGTCGAGCCCGTGAACTCGCCGCCGCGGCCGCCGCGCTGGACCTCTTCGGCGAACGCCCGACGGACGCGCGGCGCGCGGAGGCGGCGGCACACGACGTCGGTGGCCGGCTCGCCGAGCTCGGACGGCTCCGGGCCGCGCTCCTCGACAAGGGTGCGCTCCCGTTCTTCAGCTTCGACGTCCACTTCGCCGAGGCGACGGAGCGAGGCTTCGACCTCGTCCTCTCCAACCCGCCGTGGGTGCGCGCGCATCGCTGGCCCGCGTCCGTCGGCCGACTCGTGCGCTCCCGCTACGCGGTGTGTCGACACGCAGGCTGGCGCCGCGGCGCAGCGCTGGCCGGCGCGCCGGGCGGCGTGGGCGCCCAGGTCGACCTCTCGCTCCTCTTCCTCGAGCGATCGCTCCGACTCCTCGCCCCCGGCGGCACCCTCGGGATGCTCCTCCCCGCCAAGGCGCTGCGCTCGCTCTACGGCGCCGGCGCCCGTCGCATGCTCCTCACACACACGCACCTCGCCTCGGTCGAGGACCATTCCCTCGACCAGCGATCGATCTTCCGGGCAGACGCGTTCACCGCGGCGGTGGTGGCGACGAGGTGCGAGGCCGGCCGAGGGGACTTTGGAGGCGAGGACGCCAGGGAAGGGGAGAAGTTGCAGGCCGGGCATGGCGAGGGCGGAGCGGCCGGCAATCCAGCCGGCGGTCCGGCCGGTTCCCCCTGGTCCCGCCCCGACGCGCCGATCGTACGCGTGACCATGGTCCGCCGCGGCGTCGACCCGCTCCGCTTCTGCATCCCGCAGTGCGACCTGCCCGTGCTGCCGGACGACCCGGAATCGCCGTGGATGCTCGCGCCGCCCGCGACGCGGGCCGCGCTGCGTCGCATGCAGCAGGCGGGCCCGCTCCTCGGCACGATCCCGGGCCTGCGCGTGCGGCGCGGTGTCGTGACCGGCGCGAACGACGTGCTCATCTTCCGCGACGTCGCGCCCAAGCTGGGCGGCCTCGCGCGGGTGCGGGCGCTCGGGTGGGACCGGGCGCGGAAGGAGGGGCGGCCGGCAGGCGACGCACGGCGATTCCAGGCACTCGTCGAGGAGGAGGCGCTCCGCCCCCTCGTCCGCGGGAGCGACATCGCGGCATGGCGATTCCGCACCGTCGACCACGTCTGCTGGATCCACGACGATCGCACCGCAGCCCCGCTCCCGCCGCCGCCGCGCCTTGCCCGCTACCTCGACCGGCACCGCGACGCGCTCCGCGCGCGGTCCGGGGAACGGGACACGCTCCCGCCCGGCGCGCTCTTCCGCCTCACCGAGGCGACGCTCGGGCCCAAGGTCGCATGGCACGACCTCGCGCTCACCCTCGAGGCCGCCGCGCTCCCCGCCCGCGTGCGCGGTACCGCCGGACGCGACGTGCCCCTCGTCCCGCTCAACACCGTCTACTTCGTCCCGACCACGACCCACGAGTGCGCGCTCCTCCTGGCCGCGTACCTCAACTCGCTCCCGGTCCGCACCTTCGCGCGCGCCGTCGCCGAGCGCGCAAAGGACGCGCGCTTCCGATTCCTCGCGTGGACCGTCGCCCTCGTGCCGCTCCCCGAAGGCTGGGATGCGGGGCCTGCCGCTGCGCGACTGCGCGAGATCTCCGCCCGCGCCCACGAACAGGGAGCGATCGACGCCCGCGCGGAGGAGGAGCTGAACTCCATCGTCGCCGCCGCCTACGGGCTCACCGACGACGACACCGCCGCCCTTCGCGACTTCGACCTCTGGCTCCGGGGGAATCCACGATGAGCGCGATCCTCCTCGACGAAAACACATCGCCCTCCCTGCGACAGGTCCTCGGCTCCGCACTCACCCGGGCGACCGAGGCCGACTTCGCCGTCGCACGCATCCGGCTCGCCGCCATCGACCTCCAGGCCGACGAAGTCGAGGGCGTCCGGCAGTGGCGCGTCCTCCTCGGACGCCTCGATGTCGAGGCCCTCGCCCGACCCGATCAAGCCAGTAATCCACACCAGGATGCCCGCATTCTGATCCGACTTATCGACAGTGGAAAGATGTCCGTCCGCACCGCCGGGCTGCAGAGCTGGTACCCCGACTTCGCGGTGCTGCGCGGCCTCGCCGGCGGCGGCTCGCTGACCCTGCTCGGCGCCATCTACTTAGGCACACCGCAACACAGTGATGGACCGGCACTTACGGGCATCCTGACCGACCCCTCGCACGCCGCTTCGGCGACGGCACGGTTCGACGCGCTCTGGCGCCGCGCATACGACGTCGCGCCCGTCGTCCGTAACGCCCTGGAACGCATGTGCATGGCCCACAGTTGAATCCCCCGATTGTGGAAAAGTGGAAAACCCGAATCGGGGGTTGGGACAGGCGAAGCCTGACCGCCTGGCTGCGCGAGCCGCGGCCGCGGTACGTCACAGGCGACGCCCGGGAGGCGGCGCTGCGGATCCTGGAGGCGCGGTTCGGGGCAGCCGGGATGGTCCGGCAGGGAAAGTCGCACGGCGACGCGACAACTTCCGCCCCTCGCGTTATCGAACTGGCGGATTTCCAGGAGGCCGCCGTCCGCCGCGCCCTGCGGGTCCTGGAGCTGCGGCGCGGCGTGGTGATCGCGGACAGCGTCGGACTCGGGAAGACGTACATCGCGCTCGCGCTGGTGGAGGGCGCGCTGCGGGAGGGCGGGCGGGTGGCGGTGGTGACGCCGGCCTCGCTGCGGCGTGAGTGGGTGCGCGCACTCGGGCGCCTGCGGCGCCTGCTCGGTGTCGCGGAGGCGTACGGTGTAGGCGGCCAGGTGGCGGCCGCCAACGTCGCCACTGCCGCCACCGCCGCCACCGCCGCCAGCGGCAACCCGGCCCGCGGAGCCGGCCGTGCCCCGACGCCCCCGCCCACTGCCCCACCCCGCCGCGCCTTCCTCGCCTGGGTCTCGCACGAGCGGCTGAGCCGCGGCACGTACCCGCACTCGCGGCTCGCGGGGCTCGACCTCGTCGTCGTGGACGAGGCGCACGCGTTCCGCTCGGCTCGGACGCGCCGATACCGCGCGCTCGCCACGCTCTGCGCCGGCGCCCGCGTCGTGCTGATCACGGCGACGCCCGTGAACAACTCCGTGTGGGACCTTTACTTCCAGCTCCGTCTATTCGCCGGCGACGACGCGTTCCGCGACATCGGCGTCGCCGATCTCCGCGAGGCGTTCCGGTCCGCCGCCGAAGCGGGCGGCGCCGCGCCGCCGTCGCTCCTCCCGGTCCTGCGCGAGATCGTGATCCGCCGCACACGCCCCTTCCTGCGCGAGTGGTACGGCGCGATCCGCACGCCCGGCAGTGCATCGCCCGTGTCGTTCCCGCGCCGCGCCCCACCCGTCCCGATCCGCTATTCCCTGGACGACGTGGAGCCCGGTGTCGATGCGATCGTGGAGACGCTCGAGCATCTCACCCTCGCCGCGCTCCGCCCGGAGCTCTACACCCCAGGCAGGATCGCGGCATGGGACACGACGGGCGGAAACGGCGTCGCCGAGCTCGTGCGGGCCGGGCTGCTCAAGCGCCTGGAGTCGAGCCTGCCCGCACTCCGGGCGAGCCTGCGACGGCAGTTGCGCTTCCACGACGCGTTCCTGGACGCTCTCGACCGCGGACGACTCCTTAGGTCGCGCGACCATCGCGCGCTCTACGCCACCGGCGGCGACGGCGACCTCACGCAGCTCGTCCTCGAGGAGGTCGCGCTCGTGCCGCTGCCGGCCGGGCTCGACGTCGAGCGTCTCCGCGCGGATGCCGCCTCGGATCGAACACACATCGCCGCACTGCTCGACAGCATCGGCCCGGGCGATCCCAAGCTCGACCGGCTCATCGCGTTGTTGGACCGTGAATTGCGCGGGACGAAGGTACTCCTCTTCACCGAGTACCGGGACACCGCGCGGCACCTCTGGCACGCGCTGGTCGGACGCGGCGGCGTCGCCCTCATCGACGGCGATGGCGCGTTCCTCGGCACCGCGCCCGCAGGTCGTCGCGCCGTGATCGAGCGCTTCGCGCCCCACGCGAACCGGGTCCGCCCGCCGCACGCGCGCGAGCGCGTCGACCTCCTCATCGCCACCGACGTCCTCGCCGAGGGGCTGAACCTCCAGGACGCCGCCCACGTCGTCAGCTACGACCTGCCGTGGAACCCCGTGCGGCTGATCCAGCGCATCGGCCGGATCGACCGCCTCGGATCTCCGCATGGGACCGTGCACTCCTACCATTTCCTCCCCGACCGCGGACTCGATCGCGCGCTCCGCCTCCTCGACCGCCTCCGCATGAAGCTCACGGCGATCGGCAGGACCGTGGGCGCGGACGGCTCGGTGCTGGGCGGGAGTACCGGCGTGGCTGGCGACGAGGGCGAGGGCGCGGGGTACGGTGCGCTCGTGGACCGGCTCGCGGCCGGCGCTCCGGATGCGCTCGACGCCATCGAGCAAGCCGACGCCGGCGTGTTCGAGGCAGTGGAGCGGCTGTATGTGGCGTGGGAACGGGCGGGGGTGACGCGGGGGCGGGCGGGGTCGGTGGAACCGGCGGCCGTGAGTTCGGGAGGACCCTCGGCCACGTCGCCGGCTGCGGCAAACCGGTCGATCGCACCGCCGGCGGCGTGCGTGACGTTGGCGGGATCTACACACCGGGTGCTGGTGGCGCACCGGGTGGCGGACCGCTCGGTGTGGTCGGTGGTGGAGGTGATGACCGGGGGACGACTCGTCCCCGTCCGCGACCCCGATGCCGCCGCGGCGGAAATCCTCCTCGCCGCACTGAGCGATACCGGCCCGGAGCAGACCGCCCCCACCTCCTCCCTCGTCGCCCGTGCGCTGGACGCCGTCCGGCCCCTGATCGCCGAGCGGGTCGCGGCGTTGGGCACCGCGCCGTCACTACGCCAGGCATCGGTCGGCGCGAACATCGCGCGCCGCCTCCTCACCGGCCTCGCCGCGATACCCGGCGGGCCGGAGCCGGCGCTGTGCCGCCGCGCCGACGCGATCCTCGCCGCCCTCTCACGCCCGCTCGACGCCGGGACCGAGCTGGCTCTACGGCACGCGATCGAATCGGACCGGATCGGCGATGCGGACCGACCCGTGGACCGTCTCGTCGACGTCCTCGAATCCGTCCTCCGGAAGACGACAAACGCCGCCCCTGTGGCAGACAACGCCACGCCCGCACCCGGCGACTCACCGCCTCCCGAGGTGGAGCTGCTCGGGCTCATCGAAGCCCGCCCGGGGCTTGACCCTCCGCCTGGCGATGGTTAAATTGTTATGCTCGAAAACATTCCCGCGTAGCTCAGTTGGTAGAGCAGACGGCTGTTAACCGTCGGGTCGCAGGTTCGAGTCCTGCCGCGGGAGCTGAACGGCCGCCGGAATCCGTTGACACGAGGGATTTCGGCGGCCTTTGTGCGTCTGGCGACGGTCTCGACGCTTCGCACTGCGCCACCGCGAGGTAGATGATCGGGCGCGCCAACCCAGTCTCCGCTGGCGCGTCGCGCGTCGGCATTGCATATCGTATCGTGAAGCTCGCCGCAGCCACGAACCGGGCGAGCGCTCTCGGACCGGGTCTGGTCGGACCTCGAGCTGCAGAGCGTGTACGAGCGCATGGGCACGTGCGGCTCGCCCCTCGGCCAGGAGGTCCGCTACGACATCCTTCGGCGACCGCCGTATGACACGCCTGCAATCCTGAGCCGCGATGCGGCGATCACCTCTGCCTGGTGGCGACGCACGACCTCGAGCTCGTCGATCTCCTGCGCGGCCCCTGGGCGTTCCGGCACTTCCAGGAGACGATCGCCGACGGCGAGATCCATTTCGACTACCGTCTCCGGCCGGGCGCGGCGACCACCGGCAACGCGCTGAAGCTGCTCGAAGTCTTCGGCTATCCGGCGGAGGTCCTGAGCAATGCCCGGTCGGCGTTCGACGAGCTGCTCCGACGGTCCGGGGCGGTGGTCGACGCCGGGGCGGAGCAAAGGACGGAGAAGAGCCCGGCGAGCTGACGGCGGCGGACGCGAGGCGTCACGTTGCAGTCAATTTGTTGACCACCGCCGCGGCGACCGACTCGGCGAGGGCGCGGGAATTCGACAGCCGCTCCTCGAGCTCGTCGCAGAGC
>CAYPGK010000103.1:0-9400 GCA_964410055.1 uncultured Gemmatimonadaceae bacterium
AGAACCCAGACACCCTGGAATCCGGCCATGCCGGAATACAGTTGCTGATACCTGATACCTGATCCCTGCCTTTACCCCCTCATCACCCGAACGGCCACTTCCCGCACCCGCGGACCATCCCACTCCGCAAGAAAAACCCGCTGCCACGTGCCGAGCAGGACGTCGCCGTCCTGGACGATCAGGTTGAGGCCGGGGCCGAAGAGGGAGGTCTTGACGTGGGAATCGCTGTTCCCCTCCGCGTGGAGGTAGTCCCCTTCCCTCGGGGCGAGGGTGCGCAGTGCGGTGACGAGGTCGCGGGCTACGTCCGGGTCGGCGCCTTCGTTCACGGTGAGCGCGCAGGTCGTGTGCAGGCTCCAGAGGAAGACGACGCCGTCGCGCACGCCGCTGTCGCGGACGCGGGCCCGGACTTCGGCGGTGATGTCCACGAGCTCTTCTCGGGCCCGGGTGCGGATCCGGATCGGTTCGGTCATGGGGCCCCCACGGGCCGCGGTTCGCGGATCAGAGGTGGTCGATCTCGTGTCGGAAGACCGACGCCTGCTCGAGCTGGATCGTGATGTGCCGGATCCCGAATCGCTCGTTGAGGCGTTCGTGGATCTCGCGCAGGACGCGCTGGTGCTGCGAGAGGTCCTCGACCACGGCGTGGCCGCTCATGGCGAAGTAGCCGCTGGTGACGGTCCAGACGTGGAGGTCGTGGACGTCGTCGACGCCCGGGATCTCGTCGATCGCCTCGCGGACCTCGTTCAGATCGATGTGCGGCGGGACGGCCTCCAGGAGGACGTCCACGGACTCCCGGACGAGCTTCCAACTGCTGAAGAGGATCAGCCCGCCGACGGCGATGGAGATGAGCGGGTCGGCCAGCACCCAGCCGGTCAGGAGGATCACGACCGCGGCGGCGATGGCCCCGACCGAGCCGAGCAGGTCGCCCAGCACGTGCAGGTAGGCGCCCCGCACGTTGAGGCTGTGCCCCGCGGCGCGGTGGAGCATGAACGCCGCGATGACGTTGACGACGAAGCCGCCGAAGGCGACGACGAGCATGAGCCCGCCCTCGACCTCCGCGGGCGAGCGGAACCGCCGGATCGCCTCGTAGAAGATGAAGAGCGAAAGGACGATGAGCGCCGCCCCATTGATGAGCGCGGCCAGGACCTCCCAGCGCAGGTAGCCGTACGTCTTCTCGGGCGTGGCGGGGCGCTGCGCGAACCAGATCGCGAAGAGCGAAAGGGCGAGCGCGGCGACGTCGGTCAGCATGTGCCCCGCGTCGGCCATGAGCGCGAGCGAGTTCGAGAGCCACCCGCCGATGAACTCCACGACCATGAAGGTGCTGGTCATGGCGAGGACGATCTTGAGCGCCTTCTTCCCCGTCCCGTGCCTCAGGTCGTGCCTGTGATCGTGCGCGTGGCCGTGGTGGGGACCATGACCGTGATGGTGGCCACGGCCGTGGTGGTGGCCGTGGCCGTGACCATGGCTGTCATCGTGAGGGTGGCCGTGCCCGTTGCCGTGGCGGTGCTCCTGCGAAGAGCCGTGCACGCCCCGGCGGCCCTCCGCATGGCCATCCGCCATCCCCCGCGGACTCGCCTCCGACCGGGGGCCCTCGCCGGCGCGCCCGGTCGCGGCGCCGAACATGCTCATCCCCATGGGGCACCCGCACGGATTGCCGATGCTCATGGCTGGCCTCCTCGACCTTCGGGCGCGTTGGCATGGGGAGACGGCAGGTGGAACGTCGCGTCCTCGGAGATGACCCAGGTCCACTCGGCGCCGACCTCGAAGGAGCGAGCGACCAGGCGGTGCTCGGCGCCGGACGCCGTGCGGGCCATCAGGATGATCGGCTCACCGGCGAGCACGGGAGCGACCGTCGCAGTGCTGTGTGCTCCGACTTCCCCCACGACGACCTCGCGGCCCGGCTCGGCCGTGGCGAGGAACGCCACGTGGAGCGGCTCGCCCGTGCGGTTCTCGACGATGATCTGTGCGAGGGCCGCACGTCGCACACCGCCCTCGCCGCCCGAGCCCCCGCGGCCGGTGATGCAGCCGGCGAGGGCGAGCACGGCCGCCAACGCGACGATCTTATCGAACACAACGACTCGCATGCGCAACGTACCACTGGAACCGGATCTCCGGCCGAATCTACACCCCCCGCGTGCAACCGGTCCATGGGACAGGGTAGCACCGGACGTGCCGGGTTCCGCCGTTGTCAAGGTTCGGCCAGCGCCTCGAGCAGCGCAAGCACCTCATCCGTCGATTCCACGAGCGTAGTCGCGGCCGTGTCGGGCCGCATCTCCGCTGCGGAAGCGACGAGGATCCCGTCGCCTCGGCCGCGGAGCGCGCGGAACGCGTCCTCGTCGGTGAGGTCGTCGCCGAAGAAGACGACGGGCGGCTGCGACGTCGCCTCGAGTCCGAGCGCCTCGAGGAGGAACCGGGTCGCGCGGCCCTTGTCCCAATCGACGGCGGGCCGGACCTCGAGGACGCGCTTCCCTTCGGTGATTCGGATCCCCTCGCGGCCGGCGCACGTCTCCAGCACGACCGCCCGCACGCGCGCCACCTCCTCAGCTTCGCGCACCAACCGGTAGTGCACGCTGAGCGTGATCCGCTTGTCCTCGAGCACGACGCCTTCGATCCCGGCGAGCCCGGCGTGGAGCTCGGCCGCGCACGCCGCGATCAGCGACGTCGCCGCGGCAGCCGACTCGTGCACCCAATCGAGTTCGGGCCCAACGATCTCGAGGCCGTGGTTCCCGACGTAGAACAGCCCCTCGAGCCCCACGCGCGAGCGGATGTCCTCCAGCCCCCGCCCGCTCACCACCGCTACGTGCGTGTCCGGGCGCGCGGCCAGCCGGGCCAGCAGCGCGCGCGTCGTCTCGGGGAGCACCGCCGCCTCCGGGCGCGGCGCGATCGGCACGAGCGTACCGTCGTAGTCCAGCGCCACCAGCATCCGCCCCGTCCGCCGGCGCGCCTCCCGCCAGCCGTCCACCAGTGAACTCGCGTGCGGGATCGACACGCGCGTGCCCCGTTCCTCCAGCTTCATCGCCCCCTCGTGAGGTTCCCGGATCCGTCGTCGCGCAAAAGAGTAGAAGCCCTCCAGGTGTCGGGCAAACTCCGGTCGTTTTTGTTGCCGCGGGCCGACGCCTCCGTTAACTTGAAGGCATCCAGCGTGCTCGTTTCATCTAACCCATTGTCCTGCCATGCGTTCGATCACCATCGTGTGCGCCGCAGTGGTCGCGGCGGCACTCGGAACGACGGCCTGTGAGACCCGCTCGCCCGTCGCCTACGGCGATGCCAACAGCATCATCGTGGTGGCGGCCGACTCCCTCTGGTCGGCGGTGGGCGACACCATGCACACGGTCATGGAGCCGCGGGTCTTCACGGTGCGAAACGAGCGCACGTTCGAGCTGACGCACGTCTCGCCGGCGGACCCGCTGTGGGCGAAGCTGCGGGAGTGGAAACAGGTGATGGTGGTCGGCCGCGCGGACGATCCGTGGGTGGCGCCGGCGGTGAGTGGAACGCCTCCGACCACGTTCCCGGCCATCTACGAGAAGTCGGACATCTGGGCGCGCGGCCAGCGGGTCACGGCGGTCGTCCTCCCGGACGAAGGGGTGGAGGAGGCGATGGTCGACTTCCTCCCCGAACTGCACGAGTTCCTCGACGAGCGCTTCCGGCAGGGTGTGCTGCAGCGGATGTTCGTGAGCGGCGCCAACACGGCGCTCCGCGATTCGCTGCGCGCGGAGGAAGGCTTTGCCATCCTGCTCCCCAACGTCTACACCCACTCGATGCTGGGCGAGGCGCACCGGTTCCTGAACGCGAACCCGAGCGGGGGCCGGGTGGACCGGTCGATCCTGCTGACGTGGCGTGAGGGCGCGAGCCCGCTCACCGCCGAGGCGCTCCTGGCCTGGCGCGACAGCCTCGGCGCGGATGTTTACGAGTGGGAGCAGGTTGCGGGGCGAGACGAGACGCGGAGCCGGGCGCTGGACGGGTACGCGGAGGGGTCGATCGAGGTCCAGGGCGTGTGGTTCGGAACGGATCCGACCTTCCCCATGGCCGGCCCGTTCCTGAGCCGCGCGGTGGTGTGCCCGGCGCAGAACCGCACGTACCTGATCGACGCGTTCCTCTACGCGCCATCGAAGGACAAGTACGAGTACGTGCTCCAGCTCCAGACGATCCTCGATTCGTTCGAGTGCGGATCATAAAGGCATGTCTTTCGTTCATCTCCACACACACAGCGAGTATTCCCTCCTCGACGGCGCGAACCGGATCGGCGACCTGATCCGGCGCGCCGCCGAGCTCGAGATGCCCGCCCTCGCGCTGACCGACCACGGGTGCATGTACGGCGCGTGGGAATTCTACCAGCAGGCGAAGAAGACGCCGGTCAAGCCGATCCTGGGCATGGAGGCGTACGTGGCGCCGGGCGACCGGCGCGAGCGGGCGACGCCGAAGGGCGCGCGCCCCTACTACCACCTGGTCCTCCTCGCCCGTGACCGAACCGGCTACCGGAACCTGGTCGAGCTGACCTCGATCGGGTACATGGAGGGCTTCTACCACCGGCCGCGCATCGACCGGGAGGTCCTGCGCGAGCACGCGGAGGGCGTGATCGTCACGTCCGCGTGCCTGGCCGGCGAGGTCGCGCAGCACCTGCTCGAGGACCGCTGGGACGAGGCCCGCGAGGCCGCCGCCTGGTACGCCGAGGTCTTCGAGGGGCGCTACTACCTCGAGGTGCAGGCGCACGACAGCGACGGGCAGCACGCGCTGAACGAACGCATCTTCCGCCTGGCCGACGAGCTGGGGCTCCCCGTCGTCGCGACGAACGACGCGCACTTCCTGCGCGCCGAGGACCACGACGCGCACGACGTCCTGCTCTGCATCGGGCTCGGCAAGGACCTCGAGGACCCGAACCGCATGCGCTACGACGGCGGGCTGTACTTCAAGTCCGCCGACGAGATGGCCGAGCGCTTCCCCGATCGGCCGGACGTGCTGGAGAACACGCTGGCGATCGCGGACACGGTCGACGTCTCCTTCGAGAAGCGCTACTACGTCCCGAACTTCCCGCTCCCGGACGACGTCCCGGACGAGAAGACGCTGCTGCGGCGGATGACGTTCGAGCGTGCGCGCCAGCGCTTCGGCGACCCGCTGCCCCCGGAGATCGAGGAGCGGCTCGAGTACGAGCTCGGCGTCATCAGCAACGAACGCGCGGACTACGCCGGCTACTTCCTCATCACGCAGGACTTCATCAACTGGGCGAAGGACCACGGGATCCCCGTCGGGCCGGGGCGCGGCTCGGCGGCGGGCTCGCTCGTCGCCTACGTGATCGGGATCACCGACGTCGACCCGATCAGGTTCGACCTGCTCTTCGAGCGCTTCCTGAACCCCGACCGCGTGTCGATGCCCGACATCGACATCGACTTCTGCTACGAGCGTCGCGGCGAGGTCATCGAGTACGTGCGCCGCAAGTACGGCAAGGAGTCGGTCGGGCAGATCATCACCTTCGGCACCATGAAGTCGCGGGCGGTGATCAAGGACGTGGGCCGCGTGCTCGGCTTCGAGCCCGCCGAGACGGACCGGCTGGCCAAGCTGGTGCCGAACTCGCCCGCCTACTCGCTCTCGGTGGCCGAGGCGGTCGAGCAGATCCCGGAGCTGCGCGAGCTGTACGGGACGGATGAGCGCGTCCGCAAGCTCTTCGACTACGCGAAGGTGCTCGAGGGGCTCTCGCGCCACGCCAGCGTGCACGCGGCCGGCGTCGTCATCGCGCCGGGGCCGCTGCACCACTACGTCCCCGTCTGCACGCAGTCGACGCGCGGCTCGGGCGCGGGCTCGGGCGAAGAGAGCGTGATCGTGACCCAGTGGGACATGATCGCGCTCGAACAGGCCGGGATGCTCAAGATGGACTTCCTCGGTCTCAAGACGCTGACCGTGATCCACGACGCGGTGCGCTGGATCCGCGAGCGCCACGGCGCGCTGCGCCACCCGGTGACCGGCGAGGAGTACGAACGGATCGAGGACGTGCCGCTCGACGACGCGGCGGTCTACGAGATGCTCGCGCGCGGCGGCACGACGGGCGTCTTCCAGTTCGAGTCGTCGCTCGCGACGGACAAACTGCGCGCCATGCGCTGCGACCGCTTCGAGGACCTGGTCGCCACGAACGCGCTGATCCGGCCGGGGCCGCTGGACAGCGGGATGACGGACGTCTTCATCCGCCGCAAGCTGGGCCGCGAGGCGGTGCGCTACCCGCACCCCAAGCTGCACGACGTGCTGGAGCCGACCTACGGCGTCATCACCTACCAGGAGCAGGTGATGCGTATCGCGCAGGTGCTGGCGGGCTTCACGCTCGCCGAGGCCGACGTGATGCGGAAGGCGGTCGGCAAGAAGGACGCGGAGCTGATCCGGCAGGAGATCGGCAAGTTCGTCGAGCGTGCGATCGCCAACGGGATCGACGAGAAGACGGCGCGCGAGCTGGGCGAGCAGATCGAGACGTTCGGCCGCTACGGCTTCAACCGCTCGCACAGCGTGGCGTACGCGCTGCTCAGCTACCAGACGGCGTGGCTCAAGCGGTACTACCCGGCGGAGTTCATGGCCGCGCTCCTGTCGTCGGTGGTGGACAAAACCGATGACGTGGTGAAGTATATCGGAGAGTGCCGCGACCTCGGCCGCTACATCCCGGACCATCCGGGCGGGCTCGAGGTGCTGCCGCCGGACGTGAACCAGTCCGGCTGGAAGTTCACGCCGGTCTCGGACACGCAGATCCGCTTCGGGCTGGGCGCGATCCGCGGCGTGGGCGAGGGCGCGGTCCGCTCGATCCTGGAAGCGCGAGAGGCGGACGGCCCGTTCCGCTCCCTCTTCGACCTGGCCGACCGCGTCGACCTGCGCGCCGCAGGCAAGCGGACGCTCGAAGCGCTGATCCTGGCCGGCGCGTGCGACTCGCTCGCCAACCGCCTCCCCTCCGGCGCGCCGCACCGCGCGCAGCTCGTGGCCGGGCTCGACGACGCGGTGCGCGAGGCGCAGCTCCGCGCGGCGGAGCGGGAGTCGGGGCAGGTCTCGCTCTTCGACGCCTTCGATGGCGGTGCGGACGCGCCCGAGCCGGAGATGCGACCCGAGCCGAAGCTCCCCGACGCCGAGCCGTGGCCGGAGCCGGACCGGCTCGCAAAGGAGAAGGAGATCCTCGGCTTCTTCATCAGCGGACACCCGCTGGACAAGTTCCGTGAGGAAGTGCGCATCTTCGAGCACGTCAACACGGCCAACCTGAAGGAGCACCGGGATCAGAAGGTCGAGCTGGCGTGCGTGATCACGGGGGTCAGCCGCCAGATCTCGCGGCGCAACGGGAACGAGTGGGGCCGGATCACGGTCGAGGATTTCCACGGCACGGCCAGCGTCCTGGCCTTCGGCGAGTCGTGGGAGCGGTGCCGCCACCTCCTCGCCCAGGACGCGCCGGTCCTGATCTTCGGAAGCGTGTCCGGCCGCGACCGCGACGAGGACGACCCGCCGATCTTCCTCGACGACGTGGTCCCGCTCGCCGAGGTCCGCAAGTCGGACGCGATCGCCGTCGAGCTGTGCCTGCCGCCCGATGGCGATGCCGACGCGATCGCCGCGGCGACGCAGGCGTTCCGCGCGCACCCCGGCGACTCGCCGCTCTACGTGCGCTGGGCGCCGTCGGGCGCGACCGCGAACGGGGACGGCGCCGGCTCGAACGGCGCGGCGCACGCAAACGGCGGCAACGGACGGCACGAGGGAGGCGAGCGGCGCTTCCGCTCGCGCAGCATCACGGTCACGCCGAGCGAGGCGCTGGTGGAGGAACTGCGCGCCCTCTTCGGGGTCGACCACGTACGACTCGTGAAGACTTGAGGAACGGTGGGAGGATGAGCGCCCCACAGTTGGATTTCGAGAAGGGGATCCGGGAGCTCGAGGAGCAGATCGAACGCCTCCAGGAGCTCGCGAGGAAAAGTGGACTGAACGTCACCGACGAGATCGCGATCTTGGAACGCAAGCTCGAGCAGCTCAAGGACGAGACGTATCGGGGCCTGTCGCCGATCGAGCGGGTGCAGCTCGCCCGGCACCCCGGCCGCCCGTATACGCTCGACTACGTGGCCCGCACCTTCACGGACTTCGTCGAGCTGCACGGCGATCGCTCGTTCCGTGACGATGCCGCGATCGTCGGCGGCTGGGCGCGCCTGGACGGCCGGACGGTCATGGTCATCGGGCACCAGAAGGGGCGCGACATGAAGGAGAACCTGAAGCGCAACTTCGGGATGCCGCACCCGGAGGGTTACCGCAAGGCGCTGCGCCTCATGAAGCTCGCCGAGAAGTTCGGGCACCCGATCGTCACGCTGATCGACACGCCGGGCGCGTACCCGGGGATCGGGGCCGAGGAGCGGGGCCAGGCCGAGGCGATCGCGCGCAACCTGCGGGAGATGGCGAGCCTGCGCGTGCCGACGGTCTCGGTCGTGATCGGCGAGGGCGGGAGCGGAGGCGCGCTCGCGCTCGGCGTGACCGACCGCATCCTCATGTTCGAGAACGCGATCTACAGCGTGATCTCGCCGGAGGGCTGCGCCGCGATCCTCTGGAAGACGAACGAAGCGAAGGACAAGGCGGCGGCGGCGCTGAAGCTGACCGCCGCGGACCTGCAGGCGCTGGGCGTAATCGACGACGTGATCCCGGAGCCCGTGGGGGGCGCCCACGCCGACTGGGATGCGGCCGCGGCGGCGCTCGGTGAGGCGGTCGGCCGGCACCTGGACGAGCTGCGTGGCATGACTGCGGACGTCCTGATCGACCAGCGCCTGGAGAAGTACGGTCGCATGGGCGAGTGGCGCGCGGTGCCGGCAGGCGCGTGAGTCGCCGCATAGTGGCCGCGCGCACCGCGCCGGCCGATATCGTTGGGAAGGAGGGCCGAACATGGCCCAGATCGTTGAAGTCAGTTTCAAGGGAAACCGCCGGGATTACTTCGCTGCGAACGGCGAACCGATCCGGCTGAACCGATACGTCGTGGTCGAAGCCGACCGCGGCGAGGACCTGGGGCGCATCACGGCGAGCGGCGCCATTGCGGAGCGCAAGTGCAATGGCTGCACGACCGGGTGTGCGGCCCCGGTCCCGGAGCGGCGCGTCCTGCGCGAAGCGTCGCCCCAGGAGGTCGAGCGCCTGCGCGCGCTGCGCGAGGACGAGGAGCGCGTGCGGCGCATCACGCGCGAGCGGGTCCAGAAGTTTGGCCTCAAGATGAAGGTCACCGAGGCCGAGTGGCAGTTCGACAGGAACAAGCTGACGATCTACTTCACGGCCGAGCGGCGCGTCGACTTTCGTGAGCTGGTCCGGGACCTGGCCCGAACTTTCCGGACGCGCATCGAGCTGAAGCAGATCGGCGTGCGCGACGAGGCAGCGCTCCTCGGCGGCGTCGGACGGTGCGGGCGCGAGCTGTGCTGCTCGACGTGGCTGCGGG
>CAYPGK010000104.1:0-4343 GCA_964410055.1 uncultured Gemmatimonadaceae bacterium
GTCCAGGATCGTCTCCGCGCCGAGTTCCCTCGCCACCGCGAGCCTGGCCTCGTGCCGGCCGACCACGATGACGCGCTCCGCCCCGCGCAGCCGTGCCACCTGCAGGAACAGCAGCGTGATCGGCCCGTCGCCGAGGAACACGACGTGCCCGGCGTGCTCCAGTGCGACGCGGTCTGCGCCGTGGACCACGCACGCGAGCGGCTCGAGCGCCGCGGCCTCGTGCGCGGCCAGCGTCGCCGGCCGCGGGAAGACGTGGCGATCCACGATGTGCCGCGGCAGCAACACGTACTCGGCGAACGCGCCGAACACCATCCGCCCGACCGCATCCGGGCAGAGGTTCTCTCGCCCGCGGCGGCAGAGACGGCACGCGCCGCACGGCGCCGTCGGCACGCAGGCTATGGCGTCGCCTTCGCGGAAGCGCTCGACGCCCGCCCCCACCGCGGCGACGGTCCCCGAAAACTCGTGCCCCATCGGCGTGGGGAGCGGGATGCGCGGGTGGCCGCGCTGGTAGGTCTTGAGGTCGGTCCCGCAGGTGAGCGCGGCATCGACGCGCACGAGCAGCTCACCCGGCCCGGGCGCGGGGACCGCGACCTCGCGCATCTCGACGTACCCGGGTCGGACGAGGACGGCGGCGCGCATGCGTGACGGGAGGGTATTCATGCGACGTCGTCTACCCCTTGAAGGTGCGGAGCAGTTCGGCGAGCGCGTCCGGCTCCGAGACCGGCGCGGCGCACGTCTGCCCGGCGCAGACGTACGCCCGCGGCGCCTCGGCGCTCACCATCGCGGCGAGCGCGGGCGGCAGCGTCTCCGCGGGCACCGCATCTGGGGCGAAGCGCCGCAGCACCGTGCGCGGCCGGTACGTGCCGAGCGCGGTGCGGAAGAGCGCGTCCGCGCCGGCGTCGCCCTCGGCACCCACCACGATGACCGTCGTCACCGGCGACGTCGCCCAGTCCACCGCGCGCACGTACGTCGCGAGCGCGGTCGGGATCTGCGTCGCCGACCCCGCGAAGGCGGCCAGGATCTCGCGGGCGCGCCGGTCGTACACCTCGTCGCCGGTGATTGCGGCCAGGCGGAGCAGCGTGATCGCGGCGACGCCGTTCCCCGACGGCGCGGGCGCGTCCACGATCGGCAGGTGCGGCTCCGCCAGCAGCCCCTCGCCCGCTTCGTCCAGCGGCCGGTCCGAGAGCGCGCCGCTCTCCGACTCGAGGAACCGGCGCAGCATCACGTCGACCACGCGCCGGGCCCGCTCCAGGTACTCCGGCCGCTGGCTCCACTCGTACGCATCGACGAGCGCGGCGGCGAAGTATGCCTGGTCCTCGAGGTACGCGCCCGCCTCCGCATCGCCGACGCGGTGCGTGACGCCGTCCTCGACGTCGAACCCCTCGTCCCAGATCCGGTCCAGCGCCCGGAGCGCGATCCGGCCGGCCTCGTCGTCCCCCAGGTACCGCGCCGCGGCCAGGTACCCGGAGGCGACGAGCGCCGCCCAGCCGGCGTAGAGCGTCTCGTCGACGAACGGCCGCGGCCGCGCGTCCCGCGCCTCCTTGAGCCGCCGCGCGACTTCGGCGAGGAGGCGCTCCGCCTCCGTCTCGTCGATGCCGACCTCCTCTGCGATCTCAGCCGCATCGCGAGCCAGCCAGAGCACGTGTCGCGTCCGGTCGGACGGCATCGCCGCGTCCACGTCATCGAGCCCGAAACGCAGCACCGCGACCCGCTCCAGCAGGTCGACGCCGGTCGCGACGCCGTCGCCTTCGACATCGCCGCCTGCCCTGCCCGCTTCCCCTCCTCCGCCCGGCCCGTCGCCCCCCGGGCCCGCGGCCAGCGCCGCCCGGACCTCCTCGCGCGTCCACGTCCAGTAGTCGCCGTCGTCGTGCGGCCCGACGTCCGCGTCCTGTGACGCCGGGAACCCGCCCGCCTCGAGCATCTCCGGCGCGACGTCGCGGTAATAGGCGAGGATCCCTTGGGCGGCCGCGCGGTGGAGTGGATCGCGGTAGACGGCGTAGGCCCGGGCGAAGACTTCCAGGAGCACGCCGTTGTCGTACGCCATCTTCTCGAAGTGCGGGACGAGCCAGCGCGCGTCCGTCGAGTAGCGATGGAAGCCGCCGCCCAGATGGTCGTGGATCCCGCCCCGCGCCATCGCCGTGAGCGTCGACGTCACGATCCGCCGCTCCAGCGCCCGCCCGCCGTCCAGGTAGCGGTCCAGGAAGAGCGCGATCGCGCCCGCGTTCGGGAACTTCGGCGCGCCGCCGAATCCGCCGTTCTTCCCGTCGAACCCCTGCATGAACGCGGCGATCGCGCCGTCGACGATCCCCGCCGTCACTGCGCCCGCCTCGGTCTCGACCTGTTCGTTCTGGGAGACGTGGAACTGGATCGTGCGCGCCGCCTCGACCGCGCGCTCCGGCTCCTCGCGCCACACCCGCGCGACCTCCTCGAGCACCCGTCGGAACGCCGGCCGCCCGAACCGGTCCTCGGGAGGGAAGTACGTGCCGCCGTAGAAGACCTGCCCGTCCGGCGTCAGAAACGCCGTGAGCGGCCAGCCTCCCTGACCGCTCACCGCCTGCACCGCCCGCTGGTAGCGCGCATCCACGTCCGGCCGCTCGTCCCGGTCCACCTTGACCGGCACGTACAGCTCGTTGATCAGCGCCGCCGTCTCCGGGTCCTCGTAGCTCTCGTGGTCCATCACGTGGCACCAGTGGCACCACACCGCGCCGATGTCGAGGAGGATCGGCCGATTCTCGCGCCGCGCCCGCGCGAACGCCTCCGGCCCCCACGGCAGCCAGTTCACCGGCTGCTCCGCACCGTGGCGCAGGAACGGGCTCCGCGAATCCGCGAGCGAGGGGGTGGGCACTTCGGGCATTGGAGTTCCTGGCGAAAGGGTGGTTCGATCCCGAGCGACGGGCGGGCCGGCGGCCTCACACCGCGCGGTCGGGTGTTCCGCCGGCGATCGCGCCTGGCCGCCGGCGGACGCCGGGCCACTCGGCCGCAGCCTAACCCGCGTACGAGAACCCCGCGTCCTTCATCGTGAGCGGCTCGCCCTCGTGGAACGTGCCCGCGTCGACCACCTCGCCGATGAAGAGCGTGTGGTCGCCCGCGGCGACCTCCTCGACGATCCGGCACTCCACGTACCCGAGCGTCTCTTCGAGGAGCGGCGCGCCCGTGATCCCTTCGCGGTACGCGAACTCGTCGATCTTCTCGGGCGCACGGGCGTACGGACGGGCGAGGCGGCCGGCCTCGCGGCGCTGGCCCGCGTCGAAGACGTTCACGCTGAAGACCCGGTTCTCCCGCATCATCGCGACCGACGCGCCGTCGTTCTCGACCGCGACGGCGACCATCGGCGGGTCGAACGAAATCTGCGTGACCCAGTTCGCCGTGAACGCGTTGAAGTCGTCGCCCTGGCGCACGCCGATAGCGTAGAGCCCGTAGGTGAACGCCTCGAGGACCAGTCGCTTCGCCTGTTCGTTCATCGCTCCTCTCCCTTGCTCGCCGCACGCGACGCCGCCGCACGCTTCGTCGCCGCCCCCGCCTCACCGGCCGCCCGCCCCGCCCCGGTCGGGCAGAGATCTGCCACAACACACGCCTCGCACCGGGGACGACGCGCGTCGCATACCTTGCGCCCGTGCCAGATCAACAGGTGCTCGACCGCCGTCCAGCGCTCCCGCGGCAGGAGCGCCATGAGGTCCCGCTCCACCTTCTCGGGGTCCGTCTCGCGCGTCAGCGCGAGCCGCCCGGCCAGCCGCTTCACGTGCGTGTCGACGACGACGCCCTCGGCCTTCCCGAACGCGTTGCTCAGCACCACGTTCGCCGTCTTGCGACCCACCCCCGGCAGCGCGACCAGCGCATCCATCTCCGCCGGCACCTCGCCGCCGTGCCGCTCGATCAGCCCCTGCGCCATCCCCAGCAGGCTCTTCGCCTTGCTCCGGAAGAACCCCGTCGAGCGGATGATCTCCTCCAGCTCCTCCTGACGCGCCGCCGCCAGATCCTCCGGTGTCGGGTAGCGCGCGAAGAGCGCCGGCGTGACCTGGTTCACCCGCTCGTCCGTGCACTGCGCCGACAAGATCGTCGCCGCGAGCAGCTCGAAAGCGTTGCGATGATCGAGCGCGCACTTCGCGTCCGGGTACTCGCCCTCGAGCCGACCCAGGATCTCCAGCGCCCGCTCCCGCTTGGCCGCTTTGCTCTCCCTGATCCGCGCCGGCCCCGTCTTCTTCCGTGCCTTCGTCGTCATGGTGTATGTGGTTGATAGGTCTTAGCTATTGGCTCCTGGGTCTCAGACGGTCGCCGCCCAGGACCTGATACCTGATACCTGATACCTGATACCTGATACCTGATACCTGATACCTGATACCTGA
>CAYPGK010000104.1:4443-9050 GCA_964410055.1 uncultured Gemmatimonadaceae bacterium
ACCTGATACCTGATACCTGATACCTGATACCTGATACCTGATACCTGATACCTGATACCTGCCTCTAAGACCTGCCCCTCCCCCAATACCCCTTCACCTCCTCCACGTCCCACGCGTTCACCACATCCTCGACGCCGAGCCACCCCTTTCGCGCGACTCCCACCCCATACCGCACATCATCCAGCCCTTCCACGCTGTGCGCATCCGGATTGATCGCCGTGCGCACCCCCTTCGTCTTCGCGTCGCGCCAGTAGCGCCAGTCCATGTCGAGGCGGTGCGGGTTCGCGTTGATCTCGATGGCGACGCCCCGCTCCGCGGCGGCGTCGATCACTGCGTCCAGGTCGATGGCGAAGCCGCGCCGCGACAGCAGCAGCCGACCGGTCGGGTGCCCGAGGAACGTCAGGTACGGGTTCTCCATCGCCCGCAGCACGCGCTCGGTCTGCTCCGCCTGGGACAGCCCGAACGACGAGTGCACCGAGCCGACGACGTAGTCCATGCTCGCCAGCACCTCCTCGTCGCCGTCGGCGTAGTCGAGCCGGCCGTCGGGGAGGATGTCCGCCTCGATCCCCTTGAAGAGCCACAGCTCGTGGCCGTGCTCGGCGTTCCAGGCGTCGATCTCGTCGTGCTGGCGACGCACGTCGTCGGGCGAGAGCCCGCCCGCGTACGCCGCCGCCCGCGAGTGGTCCGCGATCCCGAGGTAGCGCCACCCCCGCGCCCGCGCCGCCTCCGCCATCTCCCGCAGCGTCGCGCGGCCGTCGCTGTACGTCGTGTGGCAGTGGAAGCACCCCCGCAGGTCCTCGTAGGCGACGAGCCGTGGCAGCGACCCCGCCACCGCCGCCTCCACCTCGCCCCGCCCCTCCCGCAGCTCCGGCGGCACGAACTCCATCCCGAGCGCCGCGTACACTGCCGCCTCGTCCGCGGCCTCGACGAGCTTCCCGCCGCGCATGAGGCCGGACGGCGTGAGCTCGAACCCGAGCGACGCCGCGCGCTCCGCCAACGCCGCCCAGTGCTCCTCGCCGCCCGTCGCATGCACGAACGCGGCGGCAAACGATGCCGGCGCCGCGCACCGCACGAGGAGCGTCGCGCCCTCGGCGAGCCGGGCGAGGGCGACGTCGTCCCCCTCGCGGCGGACCTCCGCCACGCCCGGCAGCGACCCCACCGCCTCCAGCACCGCCGCCGCCGATTCCGTTTCCACCAGCACGTCGATGCGGGCGACCGTCTCGAGCAGCCGCCGCAACCCGCCCGCGACCTCGATGCGACGCACGCCCGGCACGCCCCCGAGCAGCCCGACCGCCCACTCGGCGACCCCCTGCCCGTCCGGCCAGCGCCGCCGCCCGGCGACGCTGCGCAGGTACGCGATCCCCTCCAGGATCTTCTCCTGCGTCTTCACGCCGAAGCCCGACAGCGTGGCGATCCGCCCCTCTCCCGCCGCCCGCTCCAGGTCGTCCAGCGACGCGATCCCCAGCTCCCGGTACAGCGTGTGGATCCGCTTCGCGCCGAGCCCCGGCACCTCGAGGACCTCGAACAGCCCCGCCGGCGTCGCCTCCCTCAACTCGCGGTGCACCGTCGAGACGCCCGTCTCGACCAGCTCGCGCGCGACCTCCGCCGTCGCCGGGCCGATCCCCTTGATCTTCGACAGCTTGCCCGTGCGCACCAGCTCCGCCACGTCGGCTTCGAGCCCCTCGATCACCCGCGCCGCGCCATAGAACGCCCGCGCCCGGAACGGGTTCTCCCCCTGCAACTCCATCAGCGTGCCGATCTCGCTCAGCACCGCAGCGATCGCATGCTTATCCATCGCCTACCCATCGCACCGGTTGGTACGGAAGCGCGCTCGGCGGCCACGCGGGACCCCGCTCGGGCGCGCGCTCCGGTGGAGCAGCCGCCTCCACGGACTCCTCCGCCGCGCCCGAAACGGCGGGCGGCGCCGATTCCGCCGCGGAGGGCTCCACCGGCTTCCCCAGAGCGTCCGGATTGACCGCAATGTAACGGAAGATCCGCGAGACCAGCTTGAGGACTTCCAGCTCGGTGACGAGGCCGAACCACCCGTGCAGCTCGCCGCCCGGGAGCACGTTCGCGAAGTCGTCCTCGCCCGGCCGCGCATCGGCGTCCGCCCAGTGCCCCGGCGGCGCGCCCGCCAGCTCGACGCCCACGGGGATCGTCCCGAATCCCGGCCGCCCCGGCCGCATCCCGAGCACCAGCAGCACGTCCATTCGGTCGAACGGCGGCGTCTCCGGATCGTCGCGACCCGGCATCGTCCAGAAGAAACCGTCCACCGGCTCCGGCGTCGCCTCCTCCTCGACCCGCGCCCAGAACAGGTGCCGCGGCAGCCGCACGTACCCCGCCGGGTGCGGCGGGGTCAGCTCCCACCTCCCCACCGGGGCCGCAGACTCGACCAGCCGACGCGCCAGAGTCTCCTCGACCGACAGCACGCGCCGGCCGAAGCGCCAGGAGTGCCACGCCTGGAACAGCAGCGCACCGTACCAACCGTACACGTCCGCGCCCGCCTCGTCGCCCGCCAGCTCCCGCAGCACCGCGCCCACCGACTCCAGCACCAGGAACCGCTCGGGTGCCAGGACACCCGCGCCCCGCGCCTCGATCTCCGTCAGGATCCGCGGGAACGCCTGCGCCTCGAACCTGCCGGCGCTAAAAACCAGCTCGTACGGCGTCAGCCGCCCGGCCCCGCTACGATCCGCCGATTCGCCCGTGTTCATGCGACGAATCATAGCCTTCGCGCCGGTGGGCGTCCACCGCTCGCACGGCCGCCCCCTCGCGACCCGCCGCGCCCAAATCCCGCCGGCCCCCGCCGCCCCGCACCCACAACGTCACCCTTGCATTCCGACGTCGTCTGGTTGCACTCATAGTAGAGTGTGGCCCGTCCACCCCACGGGTCGACGGGCCACGCACTCCCCCCCGGTCCGGCGCTGGACCAGGTTCCGCTGCCGCGAGTTCGACCTCGCGGTGAGGACCCGGTCGGCGCCGCCGACGTTTCCGGGTCCGGTGACGGAACCCGGCCGCCCGCGACCGCCTTCCCACACACCGTACTGGAGGTGCACCATGGAGCGTCGTGTCCGTAGACTCCCCGGCGCGTTCCTGGCCGTGTTCGCCCTCTTCTGGGCGGCCTGCGCCGATGGGGTCACCGAGCCCGAGAGTCCCCCGGGTCCGTCCTACTCGGCGGTCGTTGCCGGGTCCGACTACGTCGTGATGACGGCGAACGAGAAGCTGCCGGCGAACTTCGCGGCGCAGATGCGTGCCGCCGGCGGCGAGGTGCAGCGTACGTACGGAGAGATCGGCGTCGCGGTGGTTCGTTCGGACGCGGTCGATTTCGAGGCCCGGGCCCGGCGCGCCCCCGGCGTCGCAGCAGTGTTCCCGGACGTGACGATCCAGTGGCAGGACCCGCCCCCGACCGTGCCGGTCATCGAGGCCGTCTCCGGCGGCGACGTCGTCGAGTCCGCGTCCCTCGGTGACGACGAGACGTTCTACGGCCTCCAGTGGGCGCCCGGCGCGATCCGCGCGCCGGAGGCGTGGGCGGCCGGGTACACGGGCCGCGGCGTCCGGGTCGCCGTGCTCGACGGCGGCATCTACGACGCCCACCTCGACCTCGCCCCCAACCTCGACGTCGCCCGGTCCGTCTCCTTCGTGCCGGGCGTCCCGTTCAATCAAGACCTCGGCACCTTCTGGCACGGCACGCACGTGGCCGGGATCATCGCCGCCGCCGACAACGGCATCGGCACCATCGGGATCGCGCCCGGCGCGACGCTGATCGGCGTCAAGGTCCTGCACGGCGGGTCGGGGCAGTTCAGCTGGATGATCGAGGGGATCCTCTACGCCGCGACGCCGATCGCCGAGGGCGGCGCCGGCGCGCACATCATCAACCTCAGCCTCGGCGCGCTCCTCGACGAGAAGGCCAAGGAGATCAAGCACGCGGTCAAGGACCTGATGAAGGCGATCGACCGCGCCATGGCCTACGCGCACAAGAGGGGCGTGACCGTGATCGCGGCGGCCGGGAACGACGGCGTCGACACGGATCTGCTGAAGGAGCTGACCTTCGCCCCCGCGGCGAACCTCCACGCGATCTCCGTCTCGGCGACGGGGCCCTTCGGCTGGGGGCTCGGCGCCACCGACTTCGACCGCCCGGCCTCGTACTCCAACTTCGGCCGCAAGCTCGTCGACATCGCCGGGCCCGGCGGCGACTTCGCCCTCCCCGGCGAAGACCTCTGCATCGCCAATACCCTGCAGGGCCCGATCCTTCAGTCGTGCTGGGTGCTCGACATGGTGATCAGCACCGTCCGCGGCACCACCACCGCGTCGTATAGCTGGGCGGCCGGGACCAGCATGGCCGCGCCGGCCGTCGCCGGCGTCGCCGCGCTCCTCCTCGAGCGCCACGGCCCCATGCCGCCCGCCGAGCTGCAGGCCAGACTGCTCCAGACAGCCAACGGGAATGGCAAGCACCCATTCTACGGCCGCGGCATCGTCGACGCCCTCAACGCAGTGCAGTAGCGGGCCGAATCGGTCCTGGCACGAAAAGGAGCGGCGCGCCATCCGGCGCGCCGCCCCCTGATCCCTGATCCCTGATCCCTGATCCCTGATCCCTGATCCCTGATCCCTGA
>CAYPGK010000105.1:0-6596 GCA_964410055.1 uncultured Gemmatimonadaceae bacterium
AGTCGGCAGTCGGCAGTCGGCAGTCGGCAGTCGGCAGTCGGCAGTCGGCAGTCGGCGGCGGGCGATGGGTTCGGTAGGAGCTCGGTGGGTGGGCACGGGGACGCTCGGGGGCGTGCAATTCCTCTCGAATGTGGTCGTTCGTACGGAGAAACTCGGCACGCGTGGGTGAAATGATCCACGCGTGCTGGGTTGACCACTCGTAATGTGGAAAACCGGCACACGTCTTCAGGCCCGTTGTAATGCGTGCCGGGTTGGCCACGCTATTTGAAGAAAGTCGGCAAACACGAGAAAACGGGCGCATGCGTGCCGGGTTTCTACGTGCGCCGAAATCTACGAGGAGCGGAGGGGCTCGCCGGTCGGCGGGCCCCTCCGGCGTTTCGGCCAGTGCGAACAGGCCATCGGCTAGTGCGGATACCTGCGCTGGTTGGTACGTAATGCCGGCGCCCCGGCGGCGTCCCGGTCGGCGCGGATGCCGCGGAGCGTGCGCCGGTCGGGGGACGGCATGCACGGGGTGGCGCCAGCGCGGGGTGCGCATCCAACTCGCCGGGGCGCCGCCGGGCGGTGCGCCCGCCCCGATGCCCCGCCAGCGCTGAGGCGTGACACCGGGGGCGCTGGCGATCCCTCCGCGTCAGATGATCCCGTGCAGCGGCCCGCCTCGCGCCGCCAGCCGCTCGATGCGGCGCTCGACGGCGGGGTCTTCCTCTAGCGGCGGCGCGTGGTGCGGCTTGATGCGCGCGTCGAGGATGAGCGGACCGCGGCACCCCCAGTGCTTGTGCTCGATGAAGGCACCGACGCCGTGCACGTCGTGCGATGGATTGCTCCGCGTGAACGCGACCCACAGCAGGTTGGAGAGCGACGCGGCGGTGAACCCGGCGTCGTCGCAGAGGACGAGGAGCGCGAGGCCGTCGAGCGCGCCGGTGTCTTCGCCTCCCATCATCCCCCTCAGCCACCCGTCCAGCGCCTCGATCTCGCGTACGGTCTCATCGTAGCTCGAGAAGGCCGGCGCCTCGACGGCGAGGACGCCGGGTAGCGCGAGGCGGAACGCGTCGAAGGGGCGCGGCAGCGCGAACCCTTCCGGGACCTCGGTCCAGAGCACGCGTCGCCTGGGGCCCGCCGCGGCGAGCACGAGCTTCGAGCCCTCGTTCAACGCGGTGCCGGTGTAGTCGAGCGTGTCGATCGTCGTGCACGTCTGGAAGTGCAGGTCGCGCGCGGGGTCGAAGCGTTCGAGCACGTGTCGGAAGAACCCGGCGACGTCGTTCACGTCGAGCGACGGGTCGTCCTCGCGGGCGGCGATGAACAGGTATTTCGCGAGCGAGAGCTGGTTCGTGCCGAGCACGTGGTTCGCGATGGTGAGCAGCTCCTGCGGCCGGCGTTCGGCGGGGTCGAGGTACGGCGTGTAGCGCTCGCTGCCGATCGCGAGGCAGAGCGGGTGCACGCCTGCGGCGTCGACGGCGTGGACGGCGTGGAGTCCCGGGACCTCGTTCGGGATCGCGTCGCCTGTGAGCTCGTGGACGAGTGCGCCGAAGCTGGTGTCCTCCTGCGGCGGCCGCCCGACGACGGTGAAGGGCCAGATCGCGTCCTTCCTGTGGTAGACGCGGTGCACGCGCATCACCGGGAACGGGTGGGCGAGGGAGTAGTAGCCGAGGTGGTCACCGAAGGGGCCCTCGGGCTTCAGCTCGTCGTGGTGGACGGTGCCGGTGATGACGAAGTCGGCGTCGGCGGAGACGCAGAAGCCCTCGTCGTCGTAGAAGTAGCGGAAGCGGCGCCCGCCGAGTGCGCCGGCGAAGGTGAGCTCCGAGATCCCTTCGGGGAGTGGCATCATCGCCGCGAAGGTGTGGGCGGGCGGCCCGCCGACGAAGATGCTGACTTTGAGCGGCTGGCCGGCCTCCCGCGCCCGCGCCTGGTGCACGCCGATCCCGCGGTGGATCTGGTAGTGCAGCCCGACCTCCTCGTCGGCGACGTAGTCGTTCCCCGCCATCTGGATGCGGTACATCCCGAGGTTCGCGTGCATGACCCCCGGCCGGGCCACGTCCTCGGTGTAGACCTGCGGCAGGGTGATGAACGGCCCGCCGTCCTTCGGCCAGCTCACGATCTGCGGCAGCTCGGAGATGCGGGTGCGGCCGTGCAGGATCGGCGCGCCGCGGCGGCGCCTCTGCGGCAGCGCATAGAGCGCGGTGCGCAGGGCGGGCAGGTGCCGGAACGGGTGCTTCGCCGCGGCGATCGGGTCGTACTTCAGCCCGACGAGCGCCTGGACGGCGTCGATCGTGTCGCGGAACATGAAACGCGACCGCTCGAGCGTGCCGAAGAGGTTCGAGACGGCCGGAAAGCGCGTCCCCTTCACGTTCTCGAAGAGGAGCGCGGGGCCGCCGGCGGCGTAGACGCGCCGCTGGATCGCGGCCATCTCCAGGTGCGGGTCCACCTCCTCGCGGATGCGGACCAGATGGCCGTGGCGCTCGAGGTCGCGGATGCAGTCGGAAAGGCTGCGGTAACCCAAGGATCTGCTCCGGGTCGGGTTGGGTTGGTGTCTTTGCAGAAAAGGTAACCCGGGTTTTCCACACGGACCAGGCACCGAAATCCAAAGTTGCTACGTAATCACATACCGACTGCTCCAGGCAGCCATGATCGGGGGTGGTTCCGGGGTGGGGATGTCAGATCGACGAAGTCGGCGTGACACATGGCTCAACGCCGGCCGCAATCTATGGTGCTCCCCCAACGTCGACCATGGCTGCATGAGTCAACTTTAGGAAACGGAGCCGGGTCCGTGATGGTGCGTGATGGTGACACTTGCGCCGTCGGGGCCTACTTTTACCCCGGCCGCACGACCCACGCGGCGCGCGGCCGGTTCAGGGAACGTGAACGGGGCGACGTCGCCTCCCGCGCGACGTCGCCGATGAAGAGGATGACCACGATGGCGATGCATCGGATGAAGTCTTCGGTCCTGGCTCTGGCCGCGCTCGCGGTGCTCGCGGTGCTCGCGACGGCGGGCGCGGCGCGGGCGCAGGGGGGCGCCGGGGCGGCGCCGCAGCACGCCGGCGGCGGCGACGATCCGCGGCTGCGCAACCTGCGCCAGCTCACCTTCGGCGGGACGAACGCGGAGGCGTACTTCTCGGCGGACGGCGAGCGACTGATCTTCCAGGCGACGCGGCCCGGGGAGTCGGCGTGCGACCAGATCTACACCATGAACCTGGACGGCAGCGACGTGCGCCTCGTCTCGACGGGGGAAGGGCGGACGACGTGCGGGTACTTCTACCCGGCGGGCGACCGGATCCTCTACAGCTCGACGCACCACATCGATGCGGCGTGCCCGACGCCGCCGGACCGCAGCCGCGGCTACGTCTGGGGGCTCTTCGACTACGACATCTTCATCGCGAACCCGGACGGGTCGGGCTTGCGCAACCTGACGAACAGCCCGGGCTACGACGCGGAGGCGACGATCTCGCCCGACGGGCGCAGCATCGTCTTCACCTCGACGCGCGACGGCGACATCGACATCTACGTCATGGACGCCGACGGCGGGAACGTGCGGCGGCTGACGCATGAGCCGGGGTACGACGGCGGCGCGTTCTTCTCGCCGGACGGCACGAAGATCGTCTACCGCGCGCACCACCCGACCGACCCCGACGAGCTCGCCGACTTCCGCGCGCTCCTGGCCGACGGGCTGATCCGCCCGAGCCGCGTCGAGATCTGGGTCATGGATGCCGACGGCTCGAACAAGCGCCAGCTCACGAACAACGGGGCGGCCAACTTCGCGCCCTTCTTCCACCCCGACGGCAAGCGGATCATCTTCAGCTCGAACATGCACGATCCGCAGGGGCGCAGCTTCAACCTGTACATGATCGACGTCGACGGTGGCAACCTCCAGCGCCTGACGCACCACCCGGGCTTCGACAGCTTCCCGATGTTCAGCCCGGACGGGACGAAGCTCGTCTTCGCTTCGGACCGCAACGCGTCGGACCCGCGCGGCGAGATCAACGTCTTCATCGCGGATTGGGTGGAAGGGGAGACGGCGCGGCGGTAGTATCGAAACTGTTCGAGACGGACGGCTTGCTCGGGCAGGGGAAACGACGAGGGGGTGGCGATATTCGCCACCCCCTATCTGCGTTGTCCGTACCTCACCGCCTTCGCGCGATCGGCATCACTCCCCAGTGGTCCGGGAAGATGGCAGGACGCGCGGCAACTGCGGGTGCGTCACGACGGGGAACTCGCCCGTGAGCGATTCGAGGAAGGCGACGAGGGCGTCGACCTCCTCGTCGGTGAAGCGACGCTTGAGCTGCACCCACCCCATGATCGAGACGGCCTCGTGCAGCGTGGCGGCGCTGCCGTCGTGGAAGTAGGGCGCCGTGAGGGCGACGTTGCGCAGCGGCGCGATCCGGAAGACGTAGCGGTCCTCGTCGCGCCCGGTCACGGCGGCGCGGCCGATGTCGCCGGAGCCTTCGACGTGGGAGAAGGCGGCGTAGCCCTGGCCGCCGAGCATGACGCCGTGGTGGCAGCTGATGCATCCTGCGCTCTGGAAGATCGAGAGCCCCTGCTTCTGCTGCGCGGTGAGCGCGTTCTCGTCGCCGGCGAGGTAGCGGTCGAAGGGCGCGCCGGGCGTGATGAGCGTGCGTTCGAAGGCCGCGATCGCGCGGGCGATGTTGTCGAAGGTCAACGGGTCGTCGTCCTCGGGGAAGGCGGCGGCGAAGAGCGGCTCGTAGCCGACCTCGCGCAGGCGCTCGACCGCCTCCTCGGGCGTGAGGTCCATCTCGACGTGGGCCTGGATCGGCCCCTTCGCCTGCTCCTCCAGTGTAGGCGCGCGGCCGTCCCAGAACTGCGCCGAGAGGAACGCCGCGTTGTAGACGGTCGGGCTGTTGCGCGGCCCCGTCCTCGCGCCCTCGCCGATCGCGACCTCGCGGGCATCGACGCCCGCCGCGCCCACGACGTGACAGGTGTTGCACGAGATGATCCCGGAGCGCGAGAGCTTCGGCTCGAAGAACAGCTTGTGGCCGAGATCGATCCGCTCCGGCGTGCCGGGGTTGTCCTCGGGGTGTTCGGCGCTTTCGGGGAGCGGCTGGAAGAGGGGTGAGACGTCGGCCGGGCGAGAGCCCTTCATCGCGAGGGTGGCTTCGGGCGTTTCGCCGATCTCGCAGGCCGTTGTGCCGAGGAGCACCAATCCAACAAAAAGGAGCGGTGCCGTCGCGGCCGCGCGGGCGTCCATCCGCCGCCGGCCCTGACGCGCTCCGCTCCGAACGCGTGATTGCACGTTCATGGCATCGCCTCCGTTCAGGGGTCAGCGGCCATGCCCCTGCGCGGGAGCGTGCGACGCGCGTATCCGGCCTCCCGCCACCGGCGGGCGCGGAGTCGCCCGCGGCCCGCCCGTCGCGCGGCCCGGCTCGAGGCGAGCCGGGTGGTGAAGGGACACGACCGCAACCGCAATATACAAGGCCGTGCGGCGACCGGCAAACGATTTCCGTCGGCGTGGCACCTCACTGTGGGTGGCGACTCCGGCGTTGCCCGGCCGCCGGCCTCGCCCGTCCGCTCTGGGCTCGCCCCTCCACTCCGGCCTCACCCCTCCATTCCAGCCTCACCCCTCCACCCCGCCCACCTCCAGGAGCGGCGTGTGATGACAGGAGAGGCACGCCAGCCTGTACGGCAGATCGATCCGGGCGCCGGGCCGGATGGCGAGCTCCCGGCCGCAGCTCGGGCACCGGGCATGGACGCGTCGCACCTCATAGGAGCCGCGCCAGTTGGCCCACGCGAAGAAGAGCCCCGCGGCGAAGGCGACGAAAAGCCAGGGGAGGTGGGGCGGCAGGATCGCGATGACGGGGGCCGAACACCAGCACCCCGCAAGTGCGAGCATCGCTCGGGTGAACCGAAGCGACCGCGGCCGGTGCACGACCTCGGCGTACGCGGGGACGGACTTGAAACCGAAGAGGGTGACCCGGGCGGCGGGCGTTTCCACCTGGACGGAGCGCGTCATTCCCATCACGTCGTCTCGTAGCCGGACGGGCCCGCTGGCCGGCGGCCGCGGCTGCCGGCCAGCGGGTGGGATCAAGGGAGGAAATTCGAGGTGTCGATTGGGGGGTGCAAGTGCACTGTCGGGCGCAATGCGCCGACCGGCGCCGAGTTGGGCAGGGCGCCGCGGTGGGTCAGATGGCACACGGGGGCCGGTGGCGCCGCGTTCGGCTGCGCCTTCGGTCAGGCGGCACAAAGGGATCCGCCGGCGCTGAGTTCGATGTCGCGCCGGGTCCGTCGCCGCCGGCTACACCGCCGTGTCTAGCTTTTCTTGGAGGTCTTCGCGTAAACGGGTGCGAGGAGCTGCTCGACGTCGCGTCCCTTGCACTTGGGGCACGTGGGCCTGACCACGCCGTGCTCGGACATGCGCTCGATACGCGTGAAGATGGCGTGACAGTCCTTGCACTGGTACTCGTACGTCGGCATGCGTCCCTCCTCGCGGGTGTTTGGGGGTGGGATGCAAAAAAGGCCCGTCGCTCCCGGCGACGGGCCCCCGCGTATGATAGCGCCAGCGGCGCTGGACGTCCATGGGACAGCCGACACGCCGGGCACGCGGGTGGCGCACGTCGGCGTGCGGCGTCAGTGCGCGGCGTCAGTGCGCGGCG
>CAYPGK010000105.1:6696-8973 GCA_964410055.1 uncultured Gemmatimonadaceae bacterium
GTGCCCGGTGTCAGTGCCCGGCGCCGGTCAATGCACGCCCCCAACCGAGAATACGAATGACCAGTCCTCGTGGCGGTCGAGCGGGCGGGCGACGCCGAAGCTGATCGAGCCGCCGAGGAAGGTGAGCATCAGGTCGATGGCGCTGCGCACGCCGCCGGTCGGGCGCGAGCCGAGCGACTGGACGACGGCGGCCGCGGCGGCGCCCGGCGCGTCTGTCCACCCGGCGTGCCACTGGACGGCGGGCGCGGGCGAGAGCGGCGGGAGGATCAGCCCGCCGAGTCGGATCGGCGTGTCGAGGATCCCCGGGTCGTAGCGGATCATGCCACGGAAGAGTGCGGCCCGGTCGCCTGCGAACTCCTTGTAGCCGTAGCCCGGGAGCGTGGTCGCGGTGCCGATCTCGTAGAGCGTCTGCGGCGGCGGCGCGTCGGAGCTGACGATCCCGGCGTCGAGGCGTGCGGCGAGGGTCCAGGGCCCGTGCATGGTGCGGAGGTGCAGGCGTCCCTCGGCGCGGCGCCAGGCGTGGTCGCCGGTCGCGGCCTCTAGGGTGAGCCCGGCGCCGAGCCCGGGGCGTAGCGACCCGATGTGGACGGAGCGGCCGTGCTCGAGCACGACACGGCTGATGAGGTATCGGCCCGGCGCGACGGGGCGGTTGTGGCGCAGGGTGTCGCCTCCGAAGGGGCCGTGCATCAGGCGACGTCGCTCGGGACGGTCCTCCGCCCATCCGGCCTCCAGTCGGATCCTCGCGTCGCCGCGGGGGTGGGCTCGCGTAAGCGCGAGCGTCAGGTCCCGGCGGTCGACGTAGTCGAAGCCGTCCTCGGCGCCGAAGAGCATGAACACGCCGCCGCCGCGCTCCCATGGCGAGGCGAAGTCGTTGGTGTGGGCGAGCTCGCGGCCGGCGCGCGCCGTCGCCTCCCACGCGCCGCGTCGGAGCGAGAGCTCGAGCGAGCCGCGCGGCGTCGCCTCGCTCCACGCCCAGCCGGCGGTGCCGTGCAGCGCGAGTCCGGGCGCGGCGTCCCGGAACGCGAGCGTCGCGCCCGCGCCGGTGTAGAGCCCCTCGACGCGGTTGTAGCGGAGCGCGTCGGACACCCTGCGTACGCCGAAGCGGAGGTGCGGCGGGCCATCGGGGCGCAGGTCCCGCGGCGCGACGTCGTCGAAGTCGCGGGCGCTGAGCGGCGACGTCGCCTCCCCGGTCTCCCAGCTCCAGCCGTCGAAGCGCGCGATCGTGTCGGCCGGGGCGAAGCTCAGGCGGAAGCGCGGCCGGTCCGTCGTGTCCGCGGCCTCGGCCGTCGGGAGGTCGAAGCCGTGGTCGCGGAAGCGGGTCACGATCCGGATCACCGCGCGCGCGTCGCTGAGCGGCGACGTCGCCTGGAGCTCGATCCGCTGGCGATACGGCAGCCAGTAACGCCCCTCGTACTCCGCGTTCTCCAGCTCGACGTAGGCGACGCCGCGCGCCGTGCGGGCGAGGAGCCGCACCCCGAGCCCGGCCTCGGTGTTCAGCGCGATCAGTCGGCCGCGCATCCGCACGATCTGGTGGCGGTCGGCGTCGAGGTCGATGTCTCCGCTGTAGAGGAGCACGCGGCCCGCGGGCGCGCCACGGGGCGTGACCCGGACGCGCACCACGCGCACCGTCCGCTCTGGCAGCCGCAGCACCGCGACGGTGTCGCCGCCCTCGTAGCGGTAGTACGCCTCGCGGCCGTCGGAGAACGGGTGGATGGACTCGTAGACGGGTCGCTGCTTTCGCGTCCCGCCCCGGCCGCGGCCGCGGTCCCGGTCGCCGACGCGGTCTGTGTCCCGATCGCCGTCCCTGTCTTGCCCTTCCACCGAATCCGCCACCGCGAACAACTGCAGCGTCTCGCCATAGAGGATCGGGACGAGGAGCGTGCCCTGCATGTAGGTGAGCACCGAAACCGACGGTCCCGCCATCTGCACGCGGTGTCCGACGACGCGTTGCTCGTACGACCCGTCGCGCCGCCACACGAGTCGCGTGGCGATCTGCTCGATCTGTCCACTCAGCTCCTCGCCCTCCGCCGTGTGGACGATGAGCGCGGCCTCGGATTCGGTCAGGGCGCGGTAGCCCGGGAGCCCGGCCGGCACCTCCCGGTTGCTCTCCGCCGCCCGGGCGACGAGGGCGCGGAGGGCGGGGGTGGAGTAGACGGAGTCGGGTCGGGGGAGCAGGAGGGTGGCGAGGAGGAGGGGGAGCATGGGGGTTGGGTCCTAGGTACCAGGTATCAGGAGTCAGGTATCAGTCCTCGCACTCCCCGCGGCGGTGGGCGGCGG
>CAYPGK010000106.1:0-8972 GCA_964410055.1 uncultured Gemmatimonadaceae bacterium
TCGGGACCTCGTAGATGCGGGCGCCGGCCTGGGCGAGGCGGGCGGTCAGCTCGGGCTCGATGCCGAAGCGGTCGGCCCGCAGCGGCAGGCTCTTCATCAGGTCCGCACGCACCATCTTGTAGCACGTCTCCATGTCCGTCAGGTTCAGGTCGGTGAACATGTTGGAGACGAGCGTGAGCACGCCGTTGCCGATGCGGTGCCAGAAATAGAGTACGCGCCGCGAGCCGCCGAGGAAGCGGCTGCCGAAGACGGCATCGGCGCGGCCGGTGGCGATCGGCTCGAGGAGCATGGGCAGCTCGTGCGGGTCGTACTCGAGGTCGGCGTCCTGGATGACGATGACGTCGCCGGTCGCGCGCTGGATCCCGGTGCGCACGGCCGCGCCCTTGCCGCGGTTCTTCTCGTGGCGCACGAGGACGTCGATCATGCGTTCGGCGGCGAGGCGCTCGAGGATATCGCCGGTGCCGTCGGTCGATGCGTCGTCGACGCAGACGATCTCGATGTCGAGCGGGACGGTCCGGACGCGTGCGAGCGAGCGCTCGACGATGGCGGCCTCGTTGTAGACGGGCACGATCACGCTCAGTCGAATCTGGCGCAATTCCTCCTCAGTGGGGCGTCCGTGCGGCGCGTTCGTCATGCGTCGTTCATCCCGTAGCGGTTGAGCTTCCGATAGAGTGTGGACGGGTCGATGCCCAGGACCTCGGCCGCGCGGGCCTTGTTGCCGCCCTCGGCCTGGAGGACCCAGAAGATGTAGGCGCGCTCGATGACCTCGAGCGTCGGGTTCGCCGGCGGCCGGTCGGCGATGAGCGGCTCGGGCTGGCGTTCGACGACGCGGGCCGGCAGCGCGCTCGGCGTGAGGACGTCGCCGTTGCAGAGGACGGCAGCGCGCTCGAGCGCGTTCTCCAGCTCGCGGACGTTGCCGGGCCAGTCGTATCTCTGGAGCGCCTCCATCGCCTCGGCCGCGACCTTGAGCGGGTGCTCGGCCTCGCTCCGCTCTGCCAGCACACGCAGGAAGTGCTCGGTCAGGAGCGGGATGTCGTCGCGTCGCTCACGCAGCGGCGGCAGGTGCAGCGTGATCACGTTGAGACGATAGTAGAGGTCGCTGCGGAAGGTGCCGCGCCGCATCTCCTGTTCGAGGTCGCGGTTGGTCGCGGCGACGATGCGAACGTCGATCGGAACGGGCTCCGTCGCGCCTACGGGGACGACCTCCCGCTCCTGGAGCGCGCGCAGCATCTTGACCTGGAGCGCGGGCGACATCTCGCCGACCTCGTCGAGGAAGAAGGTGCCGCCCTTCGCCGCGACCAGGAGGCCGACCTTGTCGCGGACCGCGCCGGTGAAGCTGCCCTTGACGTGGCCGAAGAGCTCGGACTCGAGGAGCGTCTCGGGGAGCGCGCCGCAGTTGATGGAGACGAACGGGCCGCCCTCCCGCTCCGAGAGGGCGTGGATGTAGCGCGCCAGGATCTCCTTGCCTGTGCCGCTCTCGCCGGTGATCAGGACCGTCGAGTCCGTCGGCGCTACAGTTTCGGCGAGATTGAGCACTTCCATGAACGCGCGATTGCGCCCGACGGGCCGGCCGGCCGTAGAGCGGTCGCGGCGCCGGATCTCGCGGCGCAGCGCGCGGTTCTCGCGCTTCAGCTCGCGCGTTTCGGCCGCCCGGCGGCAGAGCGCGACGAGTTCGCCGTTCACGAACGGCTTCTGGAGGTAGTAGAACGCGCCCTGGTTCACGGCCTGGACCGCGGACTGGAGCGATGCCTGCGCCGTCATGAGGATGACCGGCGTCTCGGGGTCGCGCTCGCGGATCTGCGCCAGGAGGTCGAGGCCCGTGACGCCGGGCATGCGGATGTCCGTCAGCACCACGTCGGGCGACGTCTCCTCGAACCGTTCCAGCGCCTCGCGGCCGCTCTTCGCGGTCGCGACCTCGAAGCCCTCGCCGCGCAGCAGGATCTGCAGCGTATCGAGGATCGAGACCTCGTCGTCTACGACCAGTACCCTGGGCATACGCTACTCACTCCGCTCGCCGTAGGCCGGCAGGTAGACGGTGAACCGGGCGCCACGACCTTCTCCGCCATCCACCATGATCGCGCCGCCGTGTGCCTCGACGGCGCGGTGGACGACGGACAGCCCGAGCCCCGTCCCGCCCTGCCGGGTCGTAAAGAAGGGGTCGAAGATGCGCGGGACGACGTCGGGCGCGATCCCCGGCCCGTCGTCGCTCACGACCAGTCGAACCCGCGGAAGCGCGGCCAGCTCCGGCGGCACGTCCGACGCGGCGGGGCGCTCGAGCTGGACGCGAACAACGCCCTGCGCCCCGGCGTGCTGCACCGCGTTCAGGACCAGGTTGAAGATGGCCCGGTGCAGCAGATCTTCGTCGCCTTCGACCGGGAGCGCGGCGCCGGGCGGCGAGAACTCGATGCGCGCACCGCCCGAGCCGTCCGGGTGCCGCTCGACCAGGCCGATCGCCTCCTGCGTCACGCCGACCAGGTCGACGACTTCCCGCTGCCGCAGCGTCACCCAACTGAACTCGATGAACGCCGACAGCAGCCGGCTCAGCCGGTCCGACTCGGCCAGGACCAGCCGCTCGAGAACGGCACGGTCCGCCTCGGGGACCCGATCGGCGGCGAGCTGCTCGACCGCGCTCCGGATCGAGGCCAGAGGGTTCTTGATCTCGTGCGCGAGCGATGCGGCCAGCTCCGCGACCGCCTGCAGGCGCGCTGCACGCCGGTTCAGCTCTTCCGCCCGCTTGCCGTCGGTCACGTCCTGGATCACCGCCGTCACCCACGGCGCCTCTTCCCCTTCCCGCTCGAGCACCGTGGTCCGAACGCCGACCACCCGCTCGACCGCCGCGCCGCCCGGCCCCTCACCCCACCCGGCGACCCGCGTCTCGTACCAGCGCACCGGCACTCGCGTCTCCGCCGTCCGCTCGATCAGCCGGCCGAGCCCCGGCGCTCGCTGCTCCAACGCCTCCAGCGCCGGCTCGCCCAGCCGGCGCGAGCCGTCCAGCGCGAGGAGCGACTCCGCCGCTCGGTTCAGATACGCGAGCCCACCGCCCCCATCCACCATCACCACGCCGGTGTCGATCGCTTCGAGGACGTCGTCCGTGTCCAGGCGGAGCTGCCTCAGCTCGGATTCCACCGCGCCCAGCGCCGTGCCCGTCTGACGCAGCCGGTCGCCCAGGAACCCCGTCACCAGCGCCATCACCGCAAAGAGGCCGATCTGCACGAAGACCGTCCCCTGCAGCGCCACCGCGTGACCCCACACCACATCCGCGATGTAGAGGATGCACGCCAGCCCGCCGATCAGCACGCCGCCCGGGAGCGGGAGGAGGAGCGCTCCCACCGCGATCACTACGATGTACAGCGGCGCGAAGTCGCTCGCGCTCCCCCCGGTGAGATGCACCACCGCCGTCACGACCAGCACATCGAAAATGACCTGGCCGTAAAGGAAGTTGCTGCCCGGCTCGCGCCGGAGCAGGTGCGTGTACCACGCGCTGAGGAGCGTGAAGCCGATCGTCAGGAGCAGCACCAGCGTCGCCAGGAGCGTGACCTCCGGCTCCGCGTTGCGCCACACCAGGAGCACGCCCGCGAAGATGCCCGCCGTAAGGGTCAGTCGACCCAGGTACAGCCAGCGCAGCAGCCGCGACGGATGCATCATGGCGCAATAACTCGTTCGACGATCGTCGGGGAGACCGCCGGCCCCAACGGCCGGCCACGGCGGGATGCCCCAAGGTAACGCGCCTCCTTGCACCTTGCAAGGAGGAAAATTTGCAATTCACGAGGGGCAGCGGCGTGGGGGCGGCAGGCGGCGCGAACGTTGCAACCCGTGGGGTGCGTCGTGCCAGTGCGGGCCGTACGGGGAGCGAACGCGGAGACGTGCAGTGGACGTGGTACGTACCCCATCGGGGCGACGGGCGACGATCGACCTGGCCGTCGGGCAGCGGGAGGACGGCGGCGCGTTCAGCCAGTGGGTGCGCGAGGCGTGCGCGGTGCGGGGGCTGACGTGCGAGGTCCTTCACGAGGGGGTGGTCAAGGATGCGTGGTCGGCGGTGCGATCGGACCGGCTGCGGATCGGGACGCTGCTGGATCTGACGGCACTCTGGTGGCACGACGAGGACCCGTACGTGCAGCTCTGTTATGCGGTGAAGGATGCGGGCGGCCGGGTGATCGACGACCCGGACGCGGCGATGATGGCGGACCACAAGGCGGTGGCGCATCATCGACTCGAGCGTGCGGGCATCCCGGTGCCGCCGACGGTGGTCCTGCGCCGCTGGGAGCCGGACCGGGAGCTGACGCCGGCGGAGCGGAGCGTGGTCGGGGAGCGGGTGGTGATCAAGCCGGCGCGGGGGTGGGGGTGGAAGGGGGTGGTGCTGGGGTCGAAGGGGGACCTCGCTTCGGTGGCGCGTGCGCGTGATTTCGACCGGACGGACGACTTCCTGGTCCAGCGGCAGGTGACGTGGGCGACGCTCCAGGGGGACGACGGAGTGGTGCGACCCGGGTGGTGGCGCGTCTACTACGTCTTCGGCGAGATCATTCCGTGCTGGTGGGGTCCGGAGAACGGCGAGTACCGCCAGGTCAGCCTCCGCGAGCTCTGGATGCACGACCTGCTCCCCCTGGCTCGCCTTGCGACGGAGATCGCGCGGCTCACGCACATGGACTTCTTCTCGACCGAGATCTGCATGGCCGAGGAGCGCGCGCGGCGCGGGTCCCCGTACCAGTCGCAGGGGCGTCCGTTCTACGTGATCGATTACGTGAACGACCAGTGCGACCTGCGTTGCAGCAGCGAATGCGAGGCGGCGCCGCCCGACGCGGTGGTGCGGCACCTGGCGGAGCGGTTCGCGGATGTGGCGTGGCGGCAGCGGAACGGGTTGGCGGTGGGCGAGAATCGGTCGATCTGGTTGAGGAGGGGGCCGGAGGCGGATCCGACGGTTTGAAGGGAGGGCGAGGCGGGTCTGTCGGCTGGGCGGCGCGCCGGTCAGCGCGCGGGGGCGGCCGGCTGTTCGCCGGCGGGGGCGGCCGCGCTGTACGCGGCGGGGGCGCCGGCCTTGGGTCGGCGCGGGTGGTGGCCGAGCGGCTGCGGCGCCAGCGGCGGGTGGCGGCCTGCGGCCGCCGGGAGGATTGGGAGGTTCGGGACGCGTGGGTGTGAGGAGGAGTCGGGTGCCGAGGTGGCAGGGGGAGAGGGCGAGAACGGTTGAGGCGGCAGGGTGGGTGTTGGAGTGGCGGGGCGGTGTGCCTGAAGTACAGGTGTGGCTTGTATTTCTGGCAAATCCAGTAGGCACGGGGGGTGCTACGGCACGGGTGCGGATTCCGCGGGCGGGTGGGTTGTAGAGGAGCCCGCGCGAGTCCGTGAGAACTTTCCGGAACAGGCAATCAGGAGGTGTGACGATGAGGTCGCTCGTGCCGGTGAGCCGTCTCCGTGGACTGGATTCGATTTCCGAACTGACCCGGCAGATGGAGCGGTTCTTCGATGAGCTGAACGGGAGCTGGTGGTCGGGGTCGCTCGCGTTCCCGGGCGAGGAGTGGATCCCGCCGATGGACGTGGTAGAGACGGACGAGGAGGTGCGCTGCACGGTCGAGGTGCCGGGCGTCTCGCGGGAGGATCTGGAGGTGGCGGTGCAGGATGGGGTGCTGCGCATCGCCGGGACGAAGAAGGCGGAGCGTACGGAGGAGGACGGGACGTCGTACCGTCGGTTCGAGCGCCGTTACGGGCGGTTCGAGCGCTATCTGCGGCTGCCGGAGCGGATCGACGCGGACCGGATCACGGCGTCCTACGACGACGGCGTGCTGACGCTGGTCCTGCCGAAGTCGGAATCGGCGCGGCCGCGGCAGATCCCGATCGCGACGTCGGTCGAGACGAAGTAGTCGGCACCCGGAGGGGCGCCTGAGTCACGGCCTTGCACTCGACGGCCCCGGCACAATGCCGGGGCCGTATTACATCCGGTCTGCGGGGGGCCCGCCGCGAGTTGGCGGTGGCCGGGGCTCGCGCATCGCCTCCCGTGCGCGGGATCGGTATCAGAACTTCCGATCCCCCTGGAGGATGCCGCCGAGGAGGTTGCCGCCGAGGCCGGCGACGCCGGTCTTCTCGTCCCGGCTCTGGGAGCGGGCTGCGGCCATGATGCGGTCGGCCAGACGAGAGAACGGGAGGCTCTGGAGGTAGACGGGGCCGGGCCCGGTCAGCGTCGCGAGGAAGAGGCCCTCGCCGCCGAAGAGCGCGTTCCTGAAGCCGCCGATGAACTGGATGTCGTAGTCGACGGTCGGCGGGAAGGCGACGACGCATCCGGTGTCGACGCGGATCGTTTCACCGGGAGCCAGGTCGCGGCGGATGACGGTGCCGCCGGCGTGGAGGAAGGCCATGCCGTCGCCTTCGAGGCGCTGGAGGATGAAGCCCTCGCCGCCGAAGAGGCCGGCGCCGAGACGGCGGGTGAAGGCGACCTCGATCTCGATCCCCTTCGCGGCGCAGAGGAACGCGTCCTTCTGGCAGAGGAACGAGCCGCCGAGCTGGCCGAGGTCGAGGGGGACGATCTTGCCGGGATAGGGCGCGGCGAAGGCGACGTACCCCTTCCCCGTCCCGTTGTAGAGGAAGGTGGTGATGAAGAAGCTCTCGCCGGTCAGCATGCGCTTGAAGCCCTTGAACACGCCGCCGCCGGTGGACGTCTGGAGCTCGATTCCGGGGCCCATGTAGGTCATCGCGCCGGCCTCGGCACGCACGCCCTCGCCCGGGTCGAGCTCGATCTCCACGATCTGCATGTCGTCGCCGTGGATGGTGTAGTCGATCACGTCAGCCACTCTTGCCTCCCGCTGGGGTAGGATACATGGAACGGCGCCCGGAGATGGGTACGCGCGCCGCTGCCCCGGCGTCAAGGGTCCAATTGTCCGACGGTGCCGATAACGACGGCCGAAGGAGCGGCCGCCGCACTGGGCGGCTACGCGTTGGTCGGCGGCCTGACGCTGGCTAGCTCGCACGGCGGCCGGACGTCGGATTGCTCGCACGACAGCCCCGCCACAGGGGCTTCCGCGCGCCCGGCCTTGCGCCGGCGGCGCCGCTGGGCGAATCTCCAACTGCCCGTGGGTGTTGCGATGCGGAGGGGCGGAGGGTGGCCGGGGTGGAGATGCCCTGGCCGCGGGCTCACATGAGGAGGATGATCAAGGTGTACGTGAACGTGCAGTCGAATCCCGAAGAATTGAGTCCGAAGCGTTTCCTGCGCTATCTCGGTCGCGCGCTGCTGCTCCGCTGTCCTCACTGCGGGCGCGGGACCATGTTCTCGTCCTGGCTCCGGATGCGCCGGGCGTGCACCGCCTGCGGGCTACGCTTCGACCGCGGCTACGAAGACAACTTCATCGGCGGCTACCTGGTGAACTTCATCGTGGCGGAGCTGATCGTGGTCGCGGGTGGGTGCGCCGTAATGTATGCGACGTGGCCGAACGTGCCGTGGGACGGGATCATGTACGGGCTGGCGGCGTTGATGGTGCCGGTGCCGTTCTTGACCTACCCGTACTCGAAGGCGCTCTGGCTGGCGATCGACCTCCACTTCCAGCCGGTGACACCGAAGGATTTCCAGTCGGACCCCGCGGCCGAGTGAGCGGTTCGTGGAGACGGGCCTGACGCTGGAGTCGCTGCTCCGGAGCTTGCCGGCGCGTCCGGAGGCGGACGAGCTGGTCGATCGCTTCGTCCCTCCGCCACGCTTCGCCGACAAGGTGTTCGAGAGCTACCGGCCGGACACGCGGCATCCATCGCAAGGCGCGGCGCTCGAGCGGCTGCGTGAGGTCGCAGCATCGATGCACGATTCCGGCGTCGCGCGGCTGGTCCGTCGGGCGCGCGAGGCGGTCGGCCGTCCGCGCCGCGGCCGCGGGATCTACCTGGACGGCGGGTTCGGGGTCGGCAAGACGCACCTCCTGGCCGCGCTCTGGAACGCTGCGCCGGCGCCGAAGGCGTACCTGTCGTTCGACGAGCTGGTCTACACGATCGGGCTGCTCGGCGTGAGTCGTGCGCGGGACGCGTTTCGCGGCGTGCGCCTGGTGGCGATCGACGAGTGGGAGCTGGACGACCCCGGGAACCTGAAGCTGGCCGTCGCATTCCTGCGCGGCGCGCTGGCCGACGGGATCCAGGTGGCGGCGACGTCGAACGCCGTGCCGTACGCACTGGGTCGGGGCGGCTTTTCGCAGAAGGATTTCGCCGCCGAGATCGATGAGCTGGCCGCCGCGTTCGAGGTGCTCCGGGTCGAGGGCGAGGATTTCCGACACCGACGCTTCGCCGCGAACCCGGGGCGCGAGTACTTCGTCTCGAGGGACGAGTTGGCCGCCGCGGCGCAGCACGCGGGACGGCGCGCGCTGCGCGTCGCGTTCCCCGAACTCCTCGCCGGGCTCTCACGCGTCCACCCGATCCGGTACGTGGGGCTCGTCGACGACCTCTCCGCCCTGCTGATCGAGGAGGTGGCGCCGATCGAGTCGCTCCCAGAAGCGCTTCGGTGGGTGCACTTCGTCGACAAGCTCTACGACACCGCCGTCCCGCTCGCCGCAACGGGGTCGATCTCGCTCGGCGATCTCTTTCCGCGGTCCTTCCTCGACGGACCCTACTCCAAGAAATTCTACCGCTGCCTGTCCCGCCTCGAGGAGCTGCTCGGGCAGGGCGTGGCCCCCGCCGTCGCGCTGGAATCGGCGTGAGACGAGCCTCGCGGCATATCGTTCGCACAACCGGGAATTGACCGCGCGGACGCGCTGACGCCCGCACCGCCGCTCGCTACCACACGGCTCGCGGGATGGACATCTGGGTCTGGGTCGGGTTCAACGCCTTCGTGATCGCGCTGCTGGCGCTCGACCTCGGCGTCTTCCACAGGGAGGCGCACGTGGTGTCGGTGCGGGAGGCGGCCATCTGGAGCGCGGTGTGGGTGACGCTCTCGCTGGGGTTCAACTACTTCGTCTACCGATTCCTCGGCCCCCAGGCCGGACTGGAGTTCCTGACGGGGTACTTGATCGAGAAGGCGCTCA
>CAYPGK010000107.1:0-8839 GCA_964410055.1 uncultured Gemmatimonadaceae bacterium
GTGAGGAGCTCCTCGATCCCGAGGCGGGTCAGCTCCTTGCGCATCGGCGCGATCATCAGTTCGGGATAGGGCATGACTCTACCTCCTGCGGATATGCGACGTGGCCCGCGCCGCCGGCGGGTCGGGGTTCCGATGCCGAATACACGGACACCGGGGTGCGGATCCCGGAGGTGGGCAAGGGCGCTTCAGGCGCGTGCCGTGAACCGCGCGGGAGCCGCGATCCGCGCCGCCACAACGGTCCGTACCCAGCGGCAGACCCGGCGATGACTCCGCGGCCCGCATGCACCGGCGGGTGCGAGAGTCCTGGCAGGCCCGGCCAGGGCGCCGGCCCGCCGGGGCTCACTCGGGCTCGGTGGCCGTCCCGGCGCCGTGGACCCGCGCCTCGAGCCCGGCGAACAGCTCGTCGACGAATTCGCGGGTCGGCAGGCAGGCGACCTCGCGCGGGCCGAGCGGCGAGGCGGACTCGGTCCGGGCGGTCGCCGTCATGAGGAGCGTGACCGAGCTGCCGTCGACGGTCGGCTCAGCACGGAATCCCATGCGCACGTCGATCGGTACACCGGCCGTGTAGGCGACGGCGCGCTCGTACTTGTCGTCGTCGTGCCCGGTGTACGGGATCCACCCGCCGGGGTCCCGGTCGCCCATCTGGAGCACGGGAACGCCGCAGAGGAGCCGCGCCGGAACGGGCCGCCGCTGCCACTCCTCGTGCACCGTGACCGTCCCGCTCACGACCAACCCCTCGCCGGTCGCGTACTCGAGCGGCAGCCCGAGCGCGCGCAGCACGTCCGTCGCCGCATCGGTCACCTGCGCGGGCGGGGCCGCGACCGCGCGCGTGAAGGCCGCGTGCGACGTCGACGCCGCCAGCTCGTCGCCCGGCTCGAGGGAGGCGCAAGAGGTGAGCGCGGCAAGGGCTGCGACGGGCGCGAACGATGCTACGACGGCAGACTTCACGACGGCCTCCTTCGATTCCGCATGCTGCGGGACACGGTCCACCCGGCGCCGCGGTTGCAAAGAGCGCGCCCCGCAGAGACATCGTCGCCGCGGGGCGCGGGGGCCGTCATCATCGTGGGGCTGCCGGCTCTGCGGACTGCAATCACCGCGGCGGCCGCCGATACTGCGAGAGCTGCCATCACCGCGGGGCTACCGTCACCACCCCGGAGCGGTCACTCCTCCACCTCATGCCGAAACACCACGCCCCGCGCCGCGAGCTCCTCCATGATGAAGTCGAAGCACGCGCGGTCCCGCCCGACGATTTCCGGCGGGTGGACGCCCGGCTCGCGGAACATCCCCCGCGCGACCATGCGGACCATCGCCGTGCAGGTGTAGCCGGTCGTGCGGGCCATGGAGTGGATCCCGGTCCGTTCGTCGTAGCGATCGAGCAGCGTGTAGACGTGGCGCACGGGGCGTCCGCCCGCGGTTCCCTCGACCTCGACACGCATCGCGGTCAGGTCGTGCTCGCCAGGGCCGAGCATCCAGGCGTCGAAGAGGAGGCGCGCGGCGACGTCGATCGGGCGGACGCGGACGCCGCCCGCATCGACCGGGTCGGCGTCGAAGAAGCCCGTCTCGCGCAGCATGCGCATCCGCTCGGCGTGGCCGGGGTAGCGCAGCGTCTTCTCGACCATGGACGGGGTGCGGCAGGTGCGAAGCAGCGTGCGCAGTCCGTCGGTGTTGAACGCCTCGAGGGTGCCCAGGCCGGGGAAGTCGACCAGCTCGACCTCCGTGAGCGCGGGCAGGGTGACGTCCTTGCCGTCGCGGCGGAAGCGGGCCGGTCGGGTGTACTCCTCGATCACGTCGATCGGCGAGAAGGGCGCCTTGTACTCGTACGGCCAGCGCCGCTCGACGGGGAGCCCGCCGACCAGGCAGACGAAGCGCTCGGTCGAGTCCAGCTCCGCTTCCAGCCGCCCGAGGATCAGGTTGCTGCACCCCGGCGCGACGCCGCAGTCGACGAGCGCCGTGAGCCCCTTCTCGCGCGCGAGCGCGTCCAGCTCGAAGGGGTCCTCGGGGAAGAACGAGATGTCGACGACGGGTTTTCCCACCTCCAGAGCGCGGCGCACGGTCTCGAAGCCCATGAAGCCCGGCACGGCGCCGACCACCAGCTCCTGATCCGCGAGGACCCGGCCGAGCGTGGCCGGGTCCGAGAGATCCGCCTGTGCGGTTACGACGTTCGGCATCCCGTCGAGGCGGGCGAGCGCCTCGGCCGACGCGTCGGCGGCCGTGACCTCGAACTCACCCGTGGCGGCGAGGTCACGGACAATGGCGCCGCCGACGCGGCCAGCGCCCAGAACCACGATCTTCTTCACACGGCCACCCCTGATGCGCCGCCCTCACGACTTCACCCCCAACTACTGCACCTGCTTCGCCGCCTTCCGCTCCGCGACGAGGCGGGCGTGGACCTCGGCGTTCTCCAGCCACGGCTTCCGCTCGAAGTAATCGTGGGTCATCTCCTTGACCTTCGGCGCGAGCAGGACCAGTGCGATCAGGTTAGGGAGAATGACGATGCCGAGCGCGATGTCGCCGATCGCCCAGATCGTGTCGAGCGCCATCGTCGCGCCGACGAAGTGCATGGCGACGAAGATCAGCTTGTACGGCAGCACGGCCTTCTGCCCGAAGAGGTAGTAGGCGCAGCGGTCGCCGTAGTAGCTCCACGAGATCGCCGTCGAGATCGCGAAGAGGATCACGCACAGGAGCACGATGTAGTCGCCCCATTCGCCCGGGAGCCCGTGGCGGAAGGCGAGCATCGTGAGCGGCGCGCCCGACTCGACGGCCTCGCCGTGCAGCGTCGGGTACTCGGTGCCGTCGTCGGCGCGGGCGATGCCGCGCGCCACATCGATCACGCCGTTGAAGAGCACCGTCATCTCGGGATCCACGTAGAAGCGCTCGACCTTGGCCTCGTGCCAGGCGAAGAGCGGCACACCGACGTCCTCGGTCTCGTGCACGCCATCGACGATCCGGATCTCCGAGGGCGCCGAAGTGCGGACGTAGCGGCCGTCCTCATTGAGCGCGACGTACGAAACGTCGCCGCTCCGCAGCTCGAGCGCGGTCGGCACCCGCTCGCTCCAGACGCCGGTGATGATGATGGTCAGCGCCGTGATCGTGCAGATGGCGATCGTGTCGATGAACGGCTCCAGGAGTGCGACGGCGCCTTCGGAGACCGGCTCGTCCGTCTTGGCCGCCGCGTGCGCGATCGGCGCCGAGCCCTGGCCCGACTCGTTCGAGAAGAGCCCGCGCTTGACGCCCCACATCATCGTGACCATGAACGCGCCCATCCCGGTGCCGGCCACGCCCGCCGTCGGGTTGAACGCCTCGCGGAAGATCAACGCGAAGCTCGGCAGGATCTGGTCCACGTTGGCCAGGATCACGATGAGCCCGCCCAAGACGTAGATCGCGGCCATGGCGGGCGCGAGCACCGCCGTCACCTTCCCGATCCGCTTGATCCCGCCGATGATGACGGAGAAGACGATGAGCGTCGTGACCAGGCCGGTGATCCACGTCGGAGTGCCGAACTTCCCCAGCATCGAGTCCGCGACCGTGTTCGCCTGAACCGCGTTCCCGGTCAGGAACGCCGTGAAGCCGAGCATCGTCGCGAAGAAGACGGCCATCCACTTCCAGCGCGGGCCGAGCCCTCGCTCGATGTAGTACATCGGACCGCCCGCGACCGAGCCCGCGGCCGAGTTCGGATCGTCGTCCGTCGCTACGTCGCGATAGCGCTGCGCGAGCGTGACCTCGGTGTACTTGACCGCCATCCCGAAGAACGCCGTCAACCACATCCAGAAGAGCGCGCCCGGGCCGCCCCAGTGGATCGCGAGCGCCACGCCGGCGATGTTCCCGATCCCGACCGTCGCCGAGAGCGCCGTGGTCAGCGCCTGGAAGTGCGATACGTCGCCCGGCTCGTTCGGATCATCGTACTTCCCGCTCGTGACCGCGACGCCGTGACGAAAACGCCGGATCTGGATGAAGCCCAGGTAGAGCGTCAGGAAGAAGCCGGTCCCGAGAAGCGCGATGATGACGAACGGGACCTCCTCGCCCGCGACCGGGATCCCCTTCTCCCAGACCCACCCGTTCACGCGCGAGACGATCGGGTTGAGCCAACCGAAGAAAGCGTCTGACAGTTGCCTGATACCCTCCATGGGCCCTCTCAACTGGCGGTTAGGACTCGATGGCCGGCGGCCGACGCGCGCGAGAGAGCGCGCGGCGGCCGGCCAGGGCGCCGCTGCCCTGAAGCTCTATCCAGGCAACGACTTATGGGAAACGGACGGCGTCGTCGCGACTACACCGGCTTGCATTCGTAGGATCCGCCTCGGCAGACCCCTATTGGCGCCTTGACGGCCCGGCCAGCGCGTCGCGCCTCGTCCATCGGCTTACGGAGTCGGCACTGAAAGCGTGCACAATCTATAGCGACCGCCACGCCCGCGCCACCTCTGCCGCCGCCACGGTCGCGAGGCCGGGCGGATTGGGCGACAACGAGTTACGCAAAGCCGTACAGGACAGACCGGCGGCGCGGGCGAGCACGCGCGCGGCGGGCGCCGCGGTCGGTCAGCGCGGCTCGCCGGGGCGGACGCGGCCAAGCGGCGCGCTCCGTGCCACATGTAGCACGGAGCGACATCTCTACCGGTACCGGAGTCGCGATATTGCGCGGCTCGCCCGCGCCCAGGCGCTACTCCTCGACCGGCATGAGCGCGGCATCGAGTCGCACCGACACCCCGCCCAGCCCCCCACCGTCGCCCATGCCCGGATAGCGCGCATCGCCAACGCGGACGCGGTACCCATCCGGGAGCGTGTCGACGCGGAAGACCGGGAATCGCGACCAGACGAGGTAGTCGTGCACGTGCCGGGTGGCTGCGGCCGCGTCGATCACGGCGTCGCGCGGCGCGCGGGGGATGACGTCGCCTTCCAGCCGGACGGATGGACGGCCGAACCAGTCGAACGTGCCGAGGTGGTACGCCGAGGGCGTCTGGACGACGACCTCGCCGCGGAACGGGTCGGCCGGGACCGGCGCGACCATTACACTCTCGATCGGCCCAACGCCCTCCGCGGCCGCCACAGCGCGCGCCCGCCGCGCCGCCGCCACGTCCGATCCGACCATGGCCAGGATGTAGAAAACGCCGAGGGCGAGCGCCCAACGGGCGAGGGTGAGGCGGCGCGCGCCGGACGTGGTCCGCGCGTCGTGGTCGCTGGGCGCGGGGATGGCGACCGTCGCCTCACGCGGACCGGCGGCCGCCACAGGGCTCCGGTCCGGTGCCGAGGCCGCGCGGTACGCGAGCACGATCCCCGCGAGCCCGGCGAGCCACACGACCTTCGCCACAGGCGGCACCATCGGCACCACCAGCACCGGAACGCTCGTCAAGGCCGCCAGCCCGATCCACCCGACGAGCCCGCGTCCTCGCCGGTCCCGCGCCACGAACGTCGCGGCGCCAAGGAGCAGCCAGAGCCACGGGTCGATGATGAAGAGTGCGTCGCCGTAGAACCACTCCATCGAGAAGGGCGCGAGGAGCCGGATCCCATACGTGTTCATCCAGTCGAGGGCGGGGTGCGTGAGCACGCCGAGGAGCGACAGGAGCACGATCGGCATCGCGCGCGCCGGCTCGGCCGTCGGATCGCGCCGACAGCGTACGAACCGGTCCCACGCCAGCATCACGCCCGCCACCACGAACGGGAGCAGCGCAATCGCCACCGGGCCGTGGGTGTATCCGCGCCGGAACGCCAGCGCGTAGTACTCATCGCGGAACAGGTAGATGAACGCGTCGACGTCCGGCGCGTTCGCGGCCACCACGAGCGTCGACGTCGCGAGCGGCGTCGTGCGACGCAGCCCGGCGGCCGCGAGCGAGGCACCGGCGAGGGAGTGGGTCAGGTTGTCCATACGGGATCCACAGAGTTTTCCACCGACTTTTCCACACGGACCAGGCACCGATCTCCAGAGTTGCCACAACATGACATGACGATGACCCGCGGTCGAGGGAGGAAAGGGGGCAAATGGTCCATTTCGAGGGAAGATCGGGGACGGACGGATACGGGAATGGGTCGATTCTGGATTTCGGAGCCGGGTCCGCTAAGTTCGCTAAGTTCCCGTGACGCCACGACCCCCCAACCCCGAGGTCGCCATGAAGCCGATCCATGTGCTCCCCCGCGCGGCCGCCGTCGCGCTCGCGCTCGTCCTGCTCCCCGCCGCCCCCCGCCCCGCCGCCGCACAGGGGCTCTCCGACGTTGAGCGGCGGATTGCCGAGCACATCGACGCGCACGCCGAGGAGGCGGTCGCGCTCCTCGAGCGGATCGTGAACATCAACAGCGGCACGATGAACCCCGCGGGGAACAAGGCAGTGGCGGACGTGCTGGCGGTGGAATTCGAGAAGCTGGGTTTCGCAGTGCGCTGGTCGCCGCTCCCGGCGGAGATGGGGCGTGCCGGGCATCTGGTGGCGGAGCGGGAGGGGCGGCGCGGGCGGAGCGTGCTCCTGATCGGGCATCTGGACACGGTCTTCGAGGAGGACAGCCCGTTCCAGCGCTTCGAGCGGACCGGGCACATCGCGAAGGGTCCGGGCGTCTCGGACATGAAGGGCGGCGACGTCGTGATCCTCCAGGTGCTCCGGGCGCTGCACGCCGCCGGCGCGCTCGACGATGTGACGATCCGCGTGATCTTGACCGGCGACGAGGAGTCGCCGGGAGAGCCGCTGGAGGTCGCTCGGCGGGAGCTGATCGCGCTCGCGAAGCGGAGCGACGTCGCGCTCGGCTTCGAGGGCGGCTCGGCCGATGGCACGACGGAATACGCAGTGGTCGCGCGTCGAAGCTCGAGCGACTGGCGGCTCCGGGTCACGGGCCGTCGCGCGCACTCGTCGGGGATCTTCAGCCCAGGCGTTGGCGCGGGCGCGATCTTCGAGGCCGCGCGGATCCTGAACCGCTTCTACGAAGAGGTCCGGGGCGAGGAGTATCTGACGTTCAACCCAGGCGTGATCCTGGGCGGCTCGGACGTCGAGATCGACTTCGACCAGAGCGGCGGCACGGCGTACGGCAAGACGAACGTGGTTGCGGAGACGGTCGTCGTGAGCGGCGGGATCCGCACGATCTCGCAGGAGCAGCTCGAGCGGGCTCGGGCGAAGATGCGCGCGATCGTCGCCGAGAGCCTGCCGGGCACGTCGGCGGAGATCGAGTTCTCGGACGGTTACCCCGCGATGGAGCCGACGGAGGCGAACCAATCGCTGCTCCGGATGTACGACCAGGCGAGCCGCGACCTCGGCTACGGCCCCGTCGTCGCATTCGACCCGGGGCGCCGGGGCGCGGCCGACATCTCGTTCGCCGCGCCGCACGTGGACGCCGCGCTGGGCGGGCTCGGCCCCTACGGCACCGGCTCGCACACGACGCAGGAGACGCTCGACCTGCGCTCCATGCCGAAGGCGGCCAAGCGCGCGGCGATCCTGATCTACCGCCTTACGCAGGGCAGCATGGGCACATGAACGAGCTGGACATCTACGACGTCGTGGGGGAAGAGGGCTTCCGGCGACTGGTCGCCGCCTTCTACAGGCAGGTGCCGGAGGACGACATCCTGGGCCCGATGTACCCCGAAGACGATCTCGACGGCGCCGAGGAAAGGCTCCGCGATTTCCTGATCGGCCGCTTCGGCGGCCCGCAGCGCTACATCGAACGCCGCGGCCACCCGCGCCTTCGCATGCGGCACATGCCCTTCCCGATCGACGTCCGCGCCCGCGATCGCTGGGTCGAGCTGATGGAGAATGCGTTGGACGAGGCCGGTTTTCCGGCCGATGTCGATGCGACGCTGCGGCGGTTTTTCGAGGCGGTGGCGACGATGATGATCAATCGGGTGGGGTAGGTCTTGGGTCCTAGGTCATAGCTCATAGGTCTTGGGTCTTGGGTTTTGGGTTTTGGGGGCCGGGTGTTGGATGTCGGGGTCTTTGCGGTGATCGGGGTGATCCGGATCCGCGAGTCGGACATAGACGATGTCCGCGTCCTCAATGAGTTCGACCCGGCTCGGCCGGCCCCACCGGCGTACTCGCGGACCCCGAGACCAGGAGAGTCAGCAGATTCGCGGCCGCAAGTCTCAGCATGGTCCCTGGAGCACCGATTCCGTGAATCCGAAATAACCTCCTCGCCTATGGGTCGCTCACAGGCCCCTTGTCAAAGAGAGACCCGTACTCGCTCCCTGGCATCTGCCGCTCGACGTCTGCCCCCGACGCCTTATACCTGATCCCCCTACCCCCGCGGATCCTCTATCGCCCCGATAAACAGAATCGCCCCCGAAAGCCGCTCCCTGATGGCCACGAGGAACGGCCGATCGACGATCAGCTCCGGCGGCTTGGCCCCCGCACTGGTGACGCTGACGCCCACGACCGTCACAGCCGCGGCCTCCGTCCCCTCCTCATCGACCTTGAGATAGGTGTTCTGCTTGACGAAGCTGATGTGCGCGTCTTGTGCGGGCGTGAGGCGCGAGAAGTCGGCGCGGAAGGGTTCGAACGCCACGCCCATCCCGAGCGCCTTCAGTGGATCATTGAGTTTCTTCTCGTATTCCAGCTCGAACTTCGGCAACTCGACGCGCACCGTCCTGAAATCACCCGCCGTGGAGATCCAGCGGTTCCAGGTGGCATCGTCCAGCGAAGCGATCAGGTCGGCCAGGGATCCGGTCCTGGGCATGACGATCGTCATGACGAACGCCTTGCCGCCATATGGGAGCTCACCGACCTCCACATCCTCGAGCACGTTGTAGCGGATTTCCGGCTCGCCGCGCATGCGCTCCACCTCGACCCGCGTGCCGTCGGCCAGGGTGAAGGGGCCGTTCGACGTTCGCGCCGGATCGAACCGATCGGTCCACTGCCCCTTGAAGTAGATGGCGTTGAGGAGG
>CAYPGK010000108.1:0-8325 GCA_964410055.1 uncultured Gemmatimonadaceae bacterium
ACGAATAAATAGACTGGATTACAATTAGCGCGGGTCTCAATTCCCCGGGTACTACCGGCCCCCGCGACCGTCGCCTAATCCGACGTCGGCCGTGGACGCCAGTGCGGCGTTGTGTCGGTGCCCGGATTGTTCGTGAGGCGCTGCGGGTCCGAGCCGTCGGCGTTCATCACGTAGATCTCCATGTTGCCGTCCCGCTCGCTCGCGAAGACGATCCGGGACCCGTCCGGCGACCATCTCGGCCAGACGACGTCCACGGAGTTGTCCGCGAGCTGGACCGGTTTCGAGCCATCGGCGTTCACGCCCCAGATCTCGTAGTCGTCGGCTGCGCCGGCACGGGCGGCGTAGGCGATGCGGGGCCCGTCGGGCGACCAGGCAGGGTAGGCCTTGTATCGGTTGTCGAACGTGAGCCGCACCGGATCGCTGCCGTCCACCGCATTCATGACCCAGAGTTCCGGTTGTCCGCCGGCGCGTTGGCTGACGAACACCACCTTCGTCCCGTCCGGCGCCCACGACGGGTGCGCGTGGACTCCCGGGAGGGCGGTGAGCGGGAGCACCGTTGTACCATCAGCTTTCGTGAGCCAGATATTGCGGCCCCCGCTCCGGTCCGAGATGAAAGCAATCCACTGCCCGTCGGGCGACCAGGCGGGATGTTCATTGATCCCCGTGCTGATCGTAACGCTGTCGACGCCCGAGCCGTCGGAGTTCATGACGTAGATCCCCGTGTGGCCGTCGCGTTCGCTCGCGAACACGATCTTGCCGAGTACCGTGATCGTCGCCGACGTGCGCAGGTCCGCCGCCGTCGCCGTGACCGTCGCGGTCGCGTCGCCCCAGACCGCCGTCACCAGACCGGACGCGTCCACCGTGGCCACCGCGGTGACCGTGCCCGTCGTGGCGACGGCCGCCACCCCGTCATCCAGACTGCTCCAGGTCACGGCGGCACCCGCCATGGTCGCGCCGTTCTGGTCGCGCACCCAGGCCGCGAGGCGAATCGTGTCGCCGATCGCGGTGAGTGTTGCCGTCCCGGGATCGATCGTGACCGTGGTCGCGACGGGCGTTGGGGTCGGGCCGGTCCCGTCGTCATCATCGCCGCAGGCGATGAGCGGGACGAGAAGGAGACACGACACTATGGAGGTCCGGATTTTCGTGGCGCACCTTGAGGGCCGATACAGCCGAGAAACGTCACACGACGACCAGACTTCGGCTCGCGCCGAGTCTCAAACTGCTCAAGCATCGGGACCTCGAGGGTGGACGGCAATGGCATCATCATGTCATCGCCGTCGCCCGTACCGTTCCGGCCGGTGGCGGGCGCACGCGGCGGCCGGTACTTTCATGACATGATCCTGGCTCACCTCGCCGATCTGCACCTCGGCTATCGTGCATACCACCGGCTGGCGCCGGGCGGGATCAATGCGCGCGAGCGCGACGTCGCCCTCGCGTTCCGCGCGGCGCTCGACCGTGTCGTGGATCTGGGGCCGGACCTCGTCCTGATCGCCGGCGACGTCTTCCACACCGTCCGCCCGTCGAACGCGGCGATCGCGGATGCGTTCCGCCAGTTCGCGCGGCTGCGGGCGCGGCTGCCCGGGGCGCCGGTCGTCGTCATCGCCGGCAACCACGACTCGCCGCGCGCCGTCGAGACGGGGAGTATCCTGCGGCTCCTGGCGGAGATCCCGGGCGTGACCGTGGTCGACCAGGATGCGCGCGCGGTCCACCTCGAGGAGCTGGACACCACCATCCTCTGCCTCCCGCACAACGCGCTCGCGAGCGGCGAGCCGATCGCGCTGGAGCCCGACCCGGACGCCGCGGTCAACATCCTGATGCTGCACGGCACCGTCGCCGGCGGCGGCGCGGAGGAGAAGCTCCGCTACGTGAGCGAGTACGGCGGCGTGAAGGTCGAGGCGAGCGAGATCCGGCCCGAGCGCTGGGATTACGTCGCCCTCGGCCACTACCACATCGCAACCGAGCTCGCGCCGAACATGTGGTACGCCGGCGGGATCGAGCGGACCTCGACGAACATCTGGGAGGAGGCGGCGACCGCGAAGGGGTTCCTGACGTACGACACCGAGTCGAAGGAGGCGACGTTCCACCCGCTGCCGTCGCGAGAGGTCGTGGACCTCCCGCGGTTCTCGGCGCTGCGCATCGTGGGCGCGGGTCCGGACGCGGCCGCGGGTGCTCCGTCCGGCGAACCATCGCCGCCTCCCGCATCCGCACCCGGCAAGTACCTCACACCCTCCGAGATCGACGCGAAGATCCGCGCGCTCGTCGAGAGCATCCCGGGCGGGATCGAGGGGAAGATCGTGCGCCTCGTGATCACCGACGTGCCGCGCGAGCTGTTCCGCGCGCTCGACCATCGGCAGATCCGCGAGTACAAGGCGGAGGCGCTGCACTTCCACCTGGACGCGCGCCGACCGGAGGTGCACCGCATTGTGGGCATCGCGGCGCCGGGAAGGCGGCTCACGCTCGAGGAGGAGGTGCGCAACTTCCTGACGAAGCACTGGCAGCGCACGTCCGACGAGATCGAGATCGACCGGCTGGTCGCGCTCGCGGATCGGTATATGGCCGAGGCGGCGGGCGGCGAGCCGGAGGACGCGCTGGTGGAGTCGGGGTCGGTCGGGGAGTGAGCGGACGATGCGCCTGATCCGCCTGAGCCTGCTCAACTTCCGTCAGCACGCCGAGACCGAGGTCGAGTTCCGGCCCGGGCTGACCGGGATCATCGGCCCGAACGGAGCGGGGAAGAGCACGATCCTGGAAGCGATCGCGTGGGCGATCTACGGCTCGCCGGCCGCGCGCGGGACGAACGACACGATCCGCTTCTCCCGTGCGCCGGGTCGCAGCCGTGTCCAGGTCGAGCTGATCTTCGAGCTGGCGGGGCACGAGTACCGCGTCGTGCGGACGATGCACAACGCGGAAGTCTTCCTCGACGGCGGGACGTCGCCGGTGGCGACGTCGCTCGGCGGCGTGACCGAGTACCTCCGGGGGCGGCTCGGGATGAGCCGCGAGGAATTCTTCAACACCTACTTCACCGGGCAGAAGGAGCTCCAGTTCCTGGCGCAGATGGGCGCCGCGCAGCGGGGTCGCTTCCTGGGGCAGGTGCTCGGCTACGAGCGGCTCCGTGTGGCCCAGGAGCGGGCGCGGGCGCGCAGGAACGAACTGCGCCACGAGATCGAGGGGCTGCGCGCGGGGCTGCCGGACCCGGAGGCGCTGGAGGAGGAGCGGAAGGCGGCGGAACGACGTCGCGAGGAGGCGACGTCGTCGCTCCGCGATGCCGAAGCAAAGGTCCGTGAAGCCGAGGCTCGCAGCGCCGAGATCCTCCCGCGCTGGGAGGCGATGCAGCGTGCGCGGGAGCAGGCGCGGGAGATCGCGCACGGGCTCGACGTCGCCCGGCGCGAGCGCGACGTCGCCGAGCGGGACCGCGCTCGTGTCGAGGCCGAGCTCGAGCGGATCGCCGACGCCGCGGCCGAGCTCGCGCCGCTCCGCGAGGCGCTCGCCGAGTTGCCGACGGTCGCGCAGGAATGCGCCGAGTTCGCCGAGCTCGCCCGCCTGGCCGAGCGCAGGCGGGTGCTGGAGGAGAACGAGCGGACGCTCGCCGCGGAGCTGGAGGCCGGGGCGCGTCGTCTGGCGAAGCTCGAGGAGGCGCCTCGTTACCTCGAGCAATACCGCGCCGAGCTCGCCGCGGCGCGCGAGCGGCTCGCCGAGGCCGAGCAGGCCGTCGAGGCAGCTCACCGCGACTGGGTCCAGCGCCGCGAGGAGACGCGCACCAAGCTGGAGACGTATCGGGAGCGGGCCCGGGAGCTGAAGGAGCAGGTCCGGCAGCTCGAGGAGGCCGGGCCCGACGGGACGTGCCCCACCTGCGAACGGCCGCTCGGCGCGCAGTTCGATGCCGTCGTCGGCCGGCTCCGCGACGAGTGGGACACGCTCGTCCAGGACGGCAAGTGGCTAAAGCACCGGCTCGACCAGCTCGAGGCGAAGCCCGAGGAGCTCGCGGCCGCCGAGGGCGCCCGGATGGAAGCCCAGCGCGCGATCGAGGAGTCGAGCCAGCGCGTCGCCAAATGCGAGCGCGCCATCGACGAGATGGAGCGCCTGCGCGCGGAGCAGGCCCAGCGTGAGGAGCGCCTGGCGAAGGTCCGCGCCGAGCTGGCCGAGGTCCCCGCCAGGTACGACCGCGAGCGGCACCGCAAGGCCGAAGCGCGGCTCGAGGAGCTGCGCGCGCTGGAGCGCCGGGCGAGCCGCCTGGAGCAGGCCGTCGAGGGGCGCGCCGTCCGCGAGAAGGAACGCGACGATGCGGCCGCCCGCGCCGCCCGCGCCGCCGAGCGCATTGCCGAGCTGGAAAAGCGGCAGGCCGCGCTCGAGTTCCGCGAAGAGGAGTTCGTCCGCCTCCGCACGGAATTCGAGGAATCCGCGGAGGCAGTCCGCCGGGCGGAGCTCCGCGCGACCGAGCTGCGCGGCCTCCTCGCCGCCGCCGAGGAAGCGCTCGAAGCCGCCGTCCGTGCGCGCGCGGCCTACGAGGAGCGCCGCGCCTCGCTCGCGGCACTCGAGAGCGAGATGCGCCACCACAACGAACTCGATGCCGCACTCAGCCAGCTCCGTGCGGAGCTGAACGCCCGCGTCCGCCCCGAGCTCGGCCAGCTCGCCAGCGGCTTCCTCGCGGAGATCACAGACGGGCGTTACACGTCGCTCGAGATCGACGAGAACTACAACATCCTGGTCCTCGACGAGGGCGAGGAGAAGCCCGTCATCAGCGGCGGCGAGGAGGACATCGCGAACCTGGTGCTGCGTCTGGCGATCAGCCAGATGATCGCCGAGCGTGCCGGGCACCCGCTCTCCGTCCTGATCCTGGACGAGGTCTTCGGCTCCCTCGACATCGAGCGCCGCGACAACGTGATCCAGCTCCTCCACCGCCTCGGCGACCGCTTCGAGCAGGTCATCCTCATCACGCACATCGAGACGATCCGCGAAGGGCTCGACCAGGTCATCCGCGTCGAATTCGACGAGCGCACGGGCGCCAGCGTGGTCCGGGCGGAGAACGCCGTGGAGGCGAGGCTGGAGGCCGTTTGACGGGGACGTGCTCTTTCGCGTAGCCGGTACGTGTACATGGCGGCAGGCGCTACGCGGATCCGCGCCCCCCAAAAAAATTGCGGGGTGGGCCCGGGCCGCATCCCGGACCGCACCCCGCGGGTGAGTCCTCGCAACCTATCAGACGCGCGAGGCCGCGGAAACGCTGGATCGCGACGACGCGCCGCGCCGTCTCGTGAGCAGCACGCCCGCGCCGACGATGAGCGCGATCCCCGCCATCTGCTCCGCCCCGAGCGCCTCGCCCAGTAGCGTCGCACCGATGACGGCCGCCACGACCGGCTCTGCCGAGGCCAGGATGCTCGCGGTTCCGGCCGTGAGGTAGCGCAGCCCGGCGATGTAGAGGACGTACGCGGCGGCCGTGGGCAGAAGTCCGAGCAGGAGGAAGACCGGGAGCTGGTCCGGGTGTGCCAGCATCGGCCGCCACGGCGGCGTGGCGAATGCCAGGATCACGGCGCCGAAGACGAACGCGTAGAGCACCGTCTCGGTTGGGTCGTAGCGGTCGAGTGCGCGTTTGCCGAAGAGCGTGTACAGCCCGTACGTGAGGCCGGAGAGGAGGCCGTAGGCGAGCGCGGCCGTCGAGACGGTCGCCGCGCCGGCCACGATCAGCCGCACCGCGCCGGTCACCAGGAACGTCCCCGATAGCACGAGCGCGAGCGCGCCCAGCCGGGCGCCGCCGAGCGATTCACGGCCGCCCAGCCACGACAGTACGACGACGAAGGCGGGCGCGGTGTAGAGGAGCGCGACGGCCACGGCGACCGTCGTCCTCTCGATCGTGGCGAAGTACGCGAACTGGAAGAGCGCGATCCCGAACAGCCCGTATGCGGCGAAGAAGAGGAGGTCGCGCGCGCGGAGCCGCGTGCGGCGACGTCTCACGAGCATCCAGAGCGCGAGCCCGACCACGCCGACCGTGGCGCGGATGCTCGCCACCTCGAGCGGGGTGACGCCCGCGGCGTACAGCGCGCGCGCGAAGAGGCCGAGCGTTCCCCAGAGCGCCGCCGCCGCCAGGACCATCGCGCCGCCCAGCAGCGGGCGCGCCGTCCGGGCGGCGCGACTCACCGCCGCCACCCTACCGCGCCGCCCCGGTGCCTGCCGCCCTGCCGCCGCCCGGTCACTTCTGCGCGAGGTCGTACCATGCCTCGACGCGTTCCATGTGCCGGTGCGCGCTCGCCGAGTCGCCGAGCATCGCATGGACCTGTCCGGCCCCGAGGTGCGTGTACGCGTAGTAGAGGGGGATCCCCTGCGTCGCGAAGTCGACCCAGTGGTTCCACTCGTCCGGGATCCCGCCCCGGTGCATGAACACGTCCCACAGGAGCGAGTCCGTGCGCGGCAGGTCGATGTACGGCCCGATCACGTGCGCGATGTCGCGAGGCACGCGGTAGATCCCGCGCTCCGGGTCCTCCTCGATCGCGCCGTTGCTGAGCTTCAGCGCGACGCCCTGCCGGATCAGATGGTTGCGCAGCCCGACCGGCTCGTACGACTGCGTCGTCGACGCGAAGTAGATCGGCCGGTCGCCGAGGGAGTTCTGCACGATGTGCAGCATGAACATCTCCGCCGGCGACAGCAGCCGCTCGCCCGGGACCGTGAACGTCAACCTGTCCGCCTGCACCTGGAGCGGCTGGCGCACGTAGAACGACGCCGGATTCAGCATGAAGGTGTCGATGACCTGGTCGATCTCCTCTTCCGACATCTGGAAGATCGACCGCGTCGGCGCGCGGACCGGCTCGCCGTCCTCGCCGACCGGCTGGCCCGGCCGGTCCGCCGGCCCGGCGCCCGCCGAGTAGAACGCCGGCGCCTTGTCCGGCTCGAACGGCCGCTGGCAGATGATGCGCGTGGGATCATCGGACGGACTCACGCCCGCCGGGCACGGCGTCGTGAGCTGGCGGAGCTGCTTGGCGTACCACGGCGTGTTCAGGTAGCTCATCACGATGACCGTCACGTCCCGCCGGATCCCCTCGACCTCCTGGAGATACCAGAGCGGGAAGGTGTCGTTGTCGCCGTTCGTGAAGAGCACGCCGTAGGGCTCGACGCTCTGGAGCAGGTTGTACGCCCAGTCACGCGCCGCGTAGTCGTACGACCGGTCCGCCCAGCTCCAGTTCAGGAAGAGCGGGAGGAAGCCCAGCACGAGCACCGGGGAGGCGACGGCGTAGCGCCGCGGCGAGAGCGCCTCGCGGCCGGCGGCCACCCACTCGGCCAGCCGCTGCCACAGCGCCGCCAGCCCGATCCCGGCCCACACGCCCCAGACGCTGAAGCCGACGATGAAGAAGTAGTCACGTTCACGGACCTCGCGCCATTCGATCGGGATCTCGGCGCGATTGCCCCACGTGTAGCCGTATTTGAAGTTCAGGTAGAACGTGAGCCCCAGCGAGAGCGTCAGGAAGAGCACGGCAACGTACGCCCAGCTCGTGCGGTCCTTCCTGTAGTGCGTCCACGCACCGAAGATCCCGAGCCCCGCGAAGAGCAGCGTGAAGAGCGGGCGCGCGCCGCCGAAGAGCGACGAGTTCCCCGCCACCGAGCGCGCCCACTGCCAGTCGAAGTACTGCAGGTAGTTGCCGACCTGGGCCGCGAACAGCCCGATCCCCCGCGGCGACTGCCGGTCGATCGGGCTCAGGAACATCGACGGCTTGTCGTACTGCTTGCGCAGCAGCGAATCCCATAGCGACTGCCAGGTGCTCGGGTCCGCCTCGTTGATCACCGGGTCCAGCCCCGCGCGCAGCGGCAGGAACAGATGGATCGACAGCCCGATCACCGCCACCGCTGCCGCCGCCACGTACAGCCGCCAGTTCGTCAGCGCGCCCGGATTCACCAGCAGGATGAACAGCAGGAGCGCCGGCGCGGCCAGGAACGCCATCAGGTGGTTCCCGACGGAGAGCGCGAGCAGGAACACCATCAGGATGAGGAGGTTGTCGTCCTTCCCCTTCCCGAGATTGTCCCGCCAGCGGAAGGCGAGCCAGGAGAGCAGCGCGATCGTGAAGAGCGAGACCGTGTAGACCTTCTCGTTCACGTTCGACTGGTTCCAGACCGTGAACGCGGTCGCGCTGACGAGCACGGCCACGCCCGCGCCCACGAGCCGGAAGCGCTCGTTCTCGCTGTAGAAGGCGAGGATCCGGTGCGCGAGGAGGAACCAGAAGCCGTGCGCCGCGGCGCTCATCGCCGCGCTGAAGAGATTGATCCGCACGGCCACCGACAGCCCCGTCGGCGCCAGGAGCAGCTCCCACGCCCGGGCCAGCACCACGAAGAGCGGGTTGCCCGGCGGGT
>CAYPGK010000109.1:0-8321 GCA_964410055.1 uncultured Gemmatimonadaceae bacterium
TCTGGAGGCGTAGTCCTAATTGGTAAGGCACCGCACTCGAAATGCGGCGGGCGCAAGCCCTTGGGGGTTCGAGTCCCTCCGCCTCCGCTAAGGCCGCACAAAGATTGCCGACCCTTCTGCCCCTCGCGGGTGGAGGGGCCGTCCTGCATCTGGGCAACCGTCCGGGTTACACGGCCCGCCATCATCCCGCCTTCACGAGTGTCGTAATCGCGAGCCGCGCGGCCGCCGTGTCCGCCGTTGCTGGCAAACTCCCGCGTTACCAACTTGGTGCTGACCATGCGTACACTCACCGGAGGAGCAGCAAGTTGAGCCGACTCCAATTTCTTGCGACGCTCATTTCCGCTTCCGTCCTGATTGCTTGCACCGACGATCCGGCCGAGCCCCGATACGCCGATATGAACGATGCCCGCATCCGTATCGTGGCGGGTGACGGCCAGGTGGCGCCGGTGGCCACATCTCCGGCCCGGGCGCGCGATCTCTCGCCCGGCGCCTACACGTTCGCGGCTCTGGAGGACAGCTACGATCTATTCCCCGAGGTCCTCGAGGTGGTCGTGACCGCAGGCGGGGCGTCCCAGGATGGTCTGGACGGAGAACCGGTGCCGCCCGGCATGCATGTTCGCTGGATCGTGCGCACGGAGGGCTGCGGAGCCCCGCTCAACCAGACAGAGAACGGGTACCGACGAGTCCGGACGCACGACCAACCGCTGGGTTCGGGGCACGAAGGCGACATCGTGTGAGATGGACGTTTGTCGAATCCTGAACGACGGGTCGCTGGCATGCGACGCGACGTTCCATGCCACCCAGCACCATGGCCCTCCGGCTCGGGTCGTTACGCCAGAGTCGCCCACGCTCTAAAGGCTGGGAGACAGCTTGAATCTGCACGACGTGGCCAGCGCCTGGGACAGGTACGACACCCCCTTCCCGAAGGACTCGATCACGTGGAACCACGGGGCACGGGTCAACCGCGCGACCGAAGAAGCCGTGGACACCCTGACCATCTCGGTCGGCGAGCTGAGGGAAGAGCTCGAGGTGCTGGCAATGGAGCCGCTTGGCGCAGGTTGGACCGCCAGGGTGCGCTGCGATAACGGCGATGTAAACGTACCTGGGTCCACTGGTATCACGGCGGATTCCGCGATGATCTTCTACACCATCGACTCGATCCTCGGGGACGATGTCGGTTTGGGGGACGACATCCACACCGCCAGGGTGTATGCGCTAGGTAGATATGAGGCTCACATTCACCGCACGGATGGATCCCGGACCACCATCAGCCATCTGGAATATTCGGTACGGTTCGAGAAGAGAAGCCGCCTTTCGCCCCGTTGATCATGGCCGTGGCGGGCGCCAGGAACTCGCCGGCATCGTCCAGGAGCCGCGGGAATTGCTGCAGCAGCCCTTCTTCCCGCATCAGCCGCTCGATACCCTCGATATCGCGCGGGACGAAATCCGTCATGATCTCCACGCCATCCTCGGTGATCGCGATGGTGTCTTCGAGGCGGATGTAGATCTTCTCCTCCGGCACGCGGAACTGAGGCTCGATGGTGAGGACCATCCCCGGGCGCAGCACGCCGGTGTCGCGGCCGGGGTCGTGCGCGGCCATCCCGACCCAATGCCCGAGGGTGGCGTTGGGGTTCTGAGCGCCCGCCCTGAACGACTCGACGAAGGCCCGTGCCGCCTCCTCGTGCGCGGGCGAAGAGAAGGTCCATCCCTCCAGCATCGGCTCGATCTCTTCGAGTGCGGCGAGCTTGACCTGCTGTGCGGTCAGGCCGGGCCGGATGTTGTAGAGGATCGCTTCGTAGAAGGCCAGGTAGAAGCCGTAGAGCTCACGCTGTACCGAATTGAACCGTCCGCTCGCGGGCCACATCCGCGCCATGTCGCTCACGTAGTAGCGATAATCGCCGCCGTAGTCCATGAGGATCATGTCTCCCGGTTCGGCTGCGCGCACGCCGGCGTGGTAGTGGTTCATGTAGGCATTGGGCCCGATATGGCTCAGCGAGTAGTAGCCATCGCCCTGAACGCCGTGCTGCCAGAAGATGTACTTCCCGATCGCCTCCAGCTCGTACTCGGTGATCCCGGGCGTGGTCGACCGGATCGCCTCCATGATCGCCAACCCCTGCAACCGGCTCGAGGTTCGGATCTGCTTCAACTCGGCCTCGCTCTTGACCAACCGCAGGTTGTCGATGATCGGGGTCAGGTCTCCGGTGGCCAGGCCAGGAAGGTGCCGGCGCAGGTTGGCGTTGAAGATCTCCTGGCGCCCCTGCCTTCCGTCCAGCGGGTCCTCCCGCCAGTCGCCGTGCGCGCGGGTGGTCATGCCCCGGGTCGCCGAGAGCCCCTCCGGCGGGGTCGAGAGCGTATAAACCGTGCGCACCCTGCCGGAACGGGCGTAGCCACGCAGGTGGTCGACGAGGACGTCGGTCGAGTAGACGGCATCCACGCCGGCGAGTTCTTTGACCAGGTCCGCGTCCTCCGCCGAGAGGACCTTGCCCTCGTTGTACTCGCGCCGCTCGTTGCGATTCGGGAGATAGAGCGTCGTCCGCCTCTCCGGGCCGTCGAGAATCAGGTACGCGTGCGGGGTCTCGATCCCCGAGAGGTAGTAAAACTCGTTGGTCTGGCGGAACCGGACGAAACCCTCAGGCGACGGTGCACCCTGCAGCACCGCGATCGCGTCCGGGCCGATCGCGTCGTAGACCGCGGCACGGCGCGCCGCGAACTCGGCCGGCTCGAAGTCGGTCGTAAAGAGTGGCCGCGTCTCCTCGGCCGGCGACGTCGTCCAGGCTCCGCTCTCCACGACTGGCTCGCCCGCGGCACACGCAAGCGTCAGCCCCGGCAGGGCAAGGATCAGTGCTGACAACACGATACGCCTGCGATCGGTCGGTAGCGAATGCACGGTGGACCTTCCAGTCTCCAGGGGATTGCGCACGATCGGCACGGGGCCCGTCGGAGTCCGGGTCGGGCGGATCCGGGCCGGGATGCCCGCGGGGCTAAGGCGGATCTTGCCCGCACACACTGTTTGAGGATATCAGGGATCCGTAGATGTAGAGATCGGCTCGCCGATCGTCAAGCGACAGGTGGCGGGGCAGCGCGATCCCCCTCCCTGGCGCTCGTGTTCCAGCCGGCGCGGGCCGCGCCTGCGGGCGGGCGATCGCGGAGGACTTCGCACGCCGCGGCGCGCGGGTCGTGGTGAACGACGTCGACCGCGTTCCTCGCCGCGGTCGAGGAGGACGGCCTCAGTGCTCGCGCGGCGCGTCCACCTCGTGCAGCGACTTCACCTTCCCGTCCTCCAGTCGCCAGATCGCCATTACGGCCATCTCTTCCTTCCCGCCGTCGCGCTTCTCGCCCTCGAGCGTGTACGAGGTCACGACCTTGTCGTCGGCGGCGATCGGCTCGTCCAGCTCGGAGATGCGGAAATTTTCGAACTCGCGCATGTAACGGGCGAGGTGGTCGGAGTAGCCGCGCAGGTCTGAGCGGCGGCCGTTGACCACGTGCTCGAAGTCTGGATCGAAGTAGCGGGAGAGGATCTGGTCGTCGATGCGGTTCTCGGCGAAGGCGTCGGTGATCTCCCTGACGATCCGTACGTTTTCCAAGCTCCACCTCCTGTTGCGGTCGAATGGTGCAACAGGCGGACCAGTTGCGGGGGCGGCGCTGCGGTGGGCGCGGGCTCGCTCGGGATCGGCCGCTGCCCCCCGGGAGGGTCCGTTCACCGCACCGACGCTCGGGTGCGCCCCCGGCATCAGCGGGTCGAAATCCGGGTTGCGGCCGGACTAACCGTCCCCGATCTTTCAGCGACGTGCCGGAGCATGAGACGAAGAGAATCGCCGAGAGACTGAATGTTCGCAGTCGACCGCATCATCCTGATCGTTGCCATCCTGATCCTCGTCGGGATCGCGTCGAGCAAGTTCTCGGCGCGGCTCGGCCTTCCGGTGCTCGTCCTCTTCCTCGGGGTGGGCATGCTGGCCGGATCGGAGGGGATCGGCCGCATCGAGTTCGAGAACTATCAGTTGGCGCACGGGATCGGGTCGGTCGCGCTGGCGATCATCCTCTTCGACGGCGGGCTGCGGACGACGCTAGAGGCGTTCCGGATGGTGCTCGCGCCGGCGGTGCTGCTCGCCACGGTCGGCGTATTCGTCACAGCCGGGATCACCGGTCTCGCCGCGAGTTGGATCACCGGCGTCGATCTCCTGATCGGGCTGCTGCTCGGCAGCATCGTGGGCTCGACGGACGCCGCAGCGGTTTTCGCCGTGCTGCGGTCCAAAGGCGTCAACCTGAGGGAGCGGCTCTCGGCGCTGCTGGAGGTCGAAAGCGCGTCGAACGACCCGATGGCGATCTTCCTGACGGTCGGCCTGCTTCAGGTCCTTCTGGGGGACATGGAGCTCGGCCCGGGGCTCGTCCGGCTCTTCGTGCTCCAGATGACCGTAGGCGCGGTGGTCGGTGTGGCGGTGGCCAGGGCCGCGGTCTGGGTGATCAATCGGGTCAATCTGGATGCGGCGGGGCTCTACCCGGTCCTGGTCACGGCGGCGGGCCTCCTGGCCTTCGGTCTCGCTGCGAACCTCGGCGGGAGCGGCTTCCTTGCCGTCTACCTGGCCGGAATCGTGATCGGCAACAGCCGGATCGTGTTCAAGACCGGGATCCTGCGGTTCCACGACGGGGCGGCGTGGCTGAGCCAGATCGCGATGTTCGTGCTCCTCGGGCTGCTCGCCTTCCCCAGCCGACTGCTTGGGGTGGTTTCCGAGGGTCTGCTGGTCTCCGCGGCGCTCATCTTCGTGGCGCGCCCGGTCGGGGTGGGTCTGATCCTGCCGTGGTTCGGCTTCACCTTCAAGGAGTTCCTGCTCGTTGCGTGGGTCGGCCTCAAGGGCGCGGTCCCGGTCGTGCTCGCGACGTTCCCGCTCCTGCTCGGATTGGAGGGAGGCCAGACGATCTTCGACATGGTCTTCTTCGTGGTCCTGGTCTCCGCCGTACTCCAGGGGTGGACGCTCCCGCCGGCCGCGCGGATGCTGGGGCTCCAGGTCCCGCCCAAACCCGAGGCGCCAGTGTCTCTCGAGATCACGTCGCTCAAGGACGTCGAAGGCGACATCGTCGAGTACACGGTCACTTCGGACTCTCTCGCGGTCGGGCAGCCGATCCGCGACCTGGCGCTGCCGGAAGAGGCGGTCGTGGCGATGGTCGTCCGCGGCCAGCGCATCATCCCGCCCCGCGGGAGCACGCGCCTGGAGGCGGGCGACCACGTGTTCCTCGTGCTCCAGCGCCAGGTCCGGCCGCTGGTCGACCTCATCTTCTCTCGCGGCGTCCCGAATCGGGACGCGTTCCCCACCCACATCGAGTTCCCGCTGACCGGCGACACGACGATCGGCGATCTCAAGACCTTCTACGGCATCGATGTCGAAGCGCCCGCGGAGCAGACGCTCGACGAGATCCTCCGGGAGCGGCTCGGCGCGGATCTCGCCCCGGGCGCCGGGATCTCGATCGGCGAAGTCTGGCTGCGAGTGCGCGGGATCGAAGAAGGCCGGGTCGAGCACGTCGGACTCGCCATTCAGCCGCCCGACGAGGCGGCGCAGGACGACCCCATCGCGATCACGGGCAAGGCGAAGAAGTCGTGACGAAATAAAAGATCGGCCGGCCGCGCGACGCCTACTTGCGCACGGCCGGCCGATCGGAGCCCGAGGCCGCGAGGCCCGCCTCACACCTCCTGCATCGCCTTCGCTTCCTGCACGAGCTGCGTCAGCGACTGCTTCGCGTCGCCGAAGAGCATGCGCGTGTTCTCCCGGTAGAAGAGCTCGTTGTCGATCCCGGCGAAGCCCGGATTCATGCTCCGCTTCATGACGATGACGTGCCGGGCCCTGTCGACGTCCAGGATCGGCATGCCGTAGAGCGGGCTGTCGGGCTGCGTTCGGGCCGCGGGATTGACGACGTCGTTCGCGCCGATCACGAGCACCACGTCCGTCCGCTCGAACTCCGGATTGATCCGCTCCATCTCCCAGAGCGCGTCGTAGGGGACGTTCGCCTCGGCGAGGAGCACGTTCATGTGGCCGGGCATGCGTCCGGCGACGGGGTGGATCGCGTACTTCACGTCCACGCCCCGGGCCTCGAGCAGGTTGGCCAGGTCGCGGACCTGGTGCTGCGCCTGTGCGACGGCGAGGCCGTAGCCCGGCACGATCACGACCGAGCGCGCGTACCCCATGAGGATCGCAGCGTCCTCGGCGTTGACCTCGCGGACCGTGCGGTCGCCCAGCTCCCCTGCCCCCGCGCCGGCGCCCGTGCCCGCCGCGGCGCCGAACGCGCCGAAGAGCACGTTGGCGAGCGAGCGGTTCATCGCGCGGCACATGATCTGGGTCAGGATGATCCCCGACGCGCCGACCAGCGCGCCGCCGATGATCAGCACGTTGTTGTGCAGGACGAAGCCGGTCGCCGATGCGGCGAGGCCGGAGTAGGAGTTGAGGAGCGAGATGACGACGGGCATGTCCGCGCCGCCGATCGGGATCACGAGGAGCACGCCGAGCACGAGGGCAGCGGCGATCAGCGTCCAGAAGAGCATCTCGTCCGGCGCGCCGACGGTGAGCCGCGCGCCGAAGAAGAGGATCCCGGCGCCGAGGAGCGCGTTCAGCGTCTTCTGGAGCGGATAGGTCACGGCCCGCCCGGTCACCAGCTCCTGGAGCTTGCCGAAGGCGACGAGGCTCCCCGAGAAGGTGACGGCGCCGATCAGTACGCTGAGCACGATGGTGAGCATCACGTCGACCGTCGCCGTCGCGAGCCCGCCGGTGACGCGTAGGTACTCGTCGGTGGCGACCAGGACGGAGGCGCCGCCGCCGAAGCCGTTCAGCAGCGCGACCATCTGAGGCATCGCCGTCATCTTGACGGTGCGCGCAGCGATCGCGCCCACTGCGCCGCCGATCACGACCCCGGCCAGGATTCCTTCGAACCCGACGATCTCCTGGTGGAGCAACGTCGCGATGACGGCGATCAGCATCCCCGTTGCGCCGAGCGCGTTCCCGCCACGCGCCGTCGCCGGCGAGGAGAGGCGTTTGAGCCCGAGGATGAAGAGGACGGCAGCGACCAGGTAGGACAGGTCGATCAGGAGCGGAGTGATGCCGGCTGTCGTGTTCATCGTTCACCGTCCGGCTTGCGGCGGAACATCTGGAGCATGCGGTCGGTGACCAGGAAGCCGCCGACCACGTTGATGGTCGCGAGGGCGACGGCGGCGATCCCGAGCGCCGTGCTGAGCGGCCCCTCGAGCCGGCCGGCCACGACCAGCGCGCCGATCAGCGTGATCCCGCTGATCGCGTTCGAGCCCGACATGAGCGGCGTGTGCAGGATCTGCGGGACCTTGTTGATGACCTCGAAGCCGATGAAGACGGCGAGGACGAAGACGTAAATGGCGACGAGCAGCCCTTCCATGGCGGCCTCCTAGTTCCCCGCGGCGATGAGCTGACGAGCGCCCTCGTGCACGACCGCGCCGTCTCGGGTGACGAGGCATGCGCTGCCGATCTCGTCGTCGTCGAGATCGTCGCGCAGCGCGCCGTCCCGGGTCAGGTGCAGGACGAGGGCGGTGATGTTGCGCGAGTACATCTGGCTGGCGTGGACGGCGACGGCGCTGGGCCCGTCGTCGAGCCCGACGATGCGGACGCCGTGGTGGACGACTTCCCTGCCCGCCTCGGTCAGCTCGCAGTTGCCTCCCATCTCGGCGGCGAGGTCGACGATGACGGAGCCGGGGCGCATGTCGCGCACCATCGCCTCGGTGATGAGGATGGGCGACCGCTTTCCGGGGATCGCGGCGGTCGTGATCACGGCGTCGGCGTCCTTGCAGAGCTTGTGGAGCAGCTCCTGCTCGCGGCGGTGCTGCTCCTCGTCGAGCTCCTTGGCGTAGCCGCCCGCGGTCTCGGCGTCCTCGAGCGTGAGCCCGACGAAGGTCGCGCCGAGGCTCTCGACCTGCTCCTTCGCGGCCGGTCGGATGTCGAACGCCTGGACCATGGCGCCCAGGCGACGCGCGGTCGCGATCGCCTGGAGCCCGGCCACGCCCGCGCCCAGGACGAGGACGCGCGCGGGCGGGATCGTCCCCGCTGCGGTCATGAGCATCGGGAAGAAGCGGGCGAGCCGGTCGGCTGCGACGAGCGCGCCCTTGTACCCCGCTGCCGTCGCCTGCGACGAGAGCGCATCCATCTTCTGCGCGCGGGTGATGCGCGGGACCAGGTCCATGCAGAAGGTGGTGATGCGCCGCTCGGCGAGGCGGCGGACGAGTTCGGGGTGGGCGAGTGGGTGGAACATGGCGACGAGCGTCGCGCCTTCGGCGATCAGCTCGGCCTCGTGGCGGCCGAGCGCCTCGTTGTGCG
>CAYPGK010000110.1:0-5253 GCA_964410055.1 uncultured Gemmatimonadaceae bacterium
GTTGCCCGCATGGTGCGACGGCTCGTCCGCCCGACCGGAGTTGCGGCAGACTGGAATCGCGGCCGACCGGAGGCCCGCTCGACCGGCGCTCTGTCCGACCGGAGCGCACTCCCGGGAACGCACGGGGCGGGTCCGGGCGCCGCACGGCGAGTAGAGGGGGAAGCAGAGGGGGAAATGAGACAAGCGATCGAGATCCAGCGCGGCCCGGCGGAGCAGCCGTCGGCGATCGGCATCGACCAGGCCTTCGAGCGCCGGCCCGGCGTGCCGATGGAGGCGGAGCCTCGCATCGACACCGGCGCGCACTGGCGCATGCCCGAGCGAATGCCCGAACGACGGCTGCGCCCGCGCCGCAAAGGGCTGAAGCGGCTGACGCCCGTCTACGGGACCGCGCAGCCGCCGCGCGGCGTGAGCGGCATCATGCGACGCATCGCCTACCGCATCCCCGAGCACCGCGCCCGCCACTGGCTCCTCCTCCTCGCCGCCGACCGCGTCGACGTTGTGGAAGGGCGGCTGGGCGATGCACTCGCCGCGCCGATCCGCCGCACCCCGCTCGCCGCGCTGAGTGGGCCGATCGAGAGGAACCCGATGGGCGTACTGGGGCTCGCCGCACTCGGGGTGGTGGGGGCGACGGTGCTGACGAGGAGGTTGTTCGACTAGCGAAGGCCGTCCGACGCGAGTGGATCACACCGCGGGCCGGGAGCAACGTCATCCGCGCCGAAGCTGCGGTTACTGGAAGCGGAACGTGTAATCGACCGGCATGTCGCCGATCGGCGTTTCGGCGTCGTACTTCAGCTCGCCGTCGAGCAGCACGCGCATGCGGATGTTCGCCTCCTCGGCGTGCGGGTTGATCACGCGGAAGAGGATGCGGTAGCGCGGCGCGAGCGCCACGTTCTTCTCGGCCGGCAGCTCTACCTCTGTGGTGTCCGCCTCATACAGGTGGACGTACGGGAAGCCGGTGTTTTCGTCGATGGCGTAGACCCAGTGGGTCGAGCTGACCAGGACAAGCGGGCCGGGGCTCGTGCCGGACAGCTCGATCCGAGCGTCGTCGGCGTATCGGCCCGTGGTGTCGGTGATCGCATCACACCCGGCGGCGGCCAGTGCAGCGATGAGGAACGCCGTACCGAGCACGGTCCTGCGGTGTCCTCTACGGGTCGGTGCCTTCATGTGGCCCTCCGTCGGATGTGTGCCCCATGTGGGCCGCGGCTCCGCGATCGGTCGAGGAGCGCGGGCCATGCGGCGGCCACGTCGCTGCGGCGGACGTCGCCACCCTGGGTGGGGTTTCGAAAAATGTGGATCCGGGCGAAGATACGCGCAAGACACTTAACGTTGCGCCCGCGCCTCTGACTACGCCCGCACCCGCGCCCGCGATCACGGTCCCGTTTGTGAAAACGCCCCCGCGACAACGCCTGTGACAACGCCCACGACTCCGCCGGGCATCGTGACGCCGTACTCGACGGGATCGCGACTCAGCCCTGCCTCGTCCTGCGCCGCAGGAAATCCCGCATCACGTACTGCCCGAGCGTCATCGTCGAGGTGAAGTAGGCCCGGCCGCGGGTGATCTCGCAGACTTTGGCGACGAACTGCACGAGCGCCGGATCGCGCGCCAGCATGAAGGTGTTGATCAGGATGTTCGACTTGCGGCAGGCGGCCACCTCGCGGAACGTCTCGCGCAGCACGCGCGGGTCGAGCCCCATCGGGTTCTTGTAGACGCGGCCGCCCGGGAGCGTGATCGCCGACGGCTTGCCGTCGGTGATCATGATGATCTGGCGCATGTCCTTCTTCTGCGCGAGGAGCAGCCGCCGCGCGAGCTTGAGCGCCTCGGCCGTGTTCGTGTGGTACGGCCCGACCTGCGCCTCGGCGATGCGGCCGAGCGGGATCTCCTGCGCGCGGTCGCCGAAGGTGATGACGCGCAGCGAATCGCCCGGGTACTGCGTCCGGATCAGGTGCGACAGCGCGAGCGCAACCTTCTTCGCCGGCGTGAAGCGGTCCTCGCCGTAGAGGATCATAGAATGCGAGACGTCCAGGAGGAGTACCGTCGCACACGAGCTGCGGTACTCGGCCTGGTGGACCATGAGGTCGTCGTAATCCAGCTCGAGCGGGACCTTCACGCCGCCGCGGCGGAGCGCGTTCGTGAGCGTGGCCGGGATGTCGAGGTTCAGCGCGTCGCCGAACTCGTAGGGGCGCGACGCCGCCTCGGCCTCGACGCCCGTGGCCAGGTGCGGCGTGTCGTGGCTGCCGTAGCTGGACTTGCCGAGCGCGGCGAGCAGGTGCTTGAGGGTGCGGTAGCCCAGGAAGTCGATCCCTTTGTCGGTCAGCCGGAAGTCGACCTGCCGCGCGGCTTCCTTCCCTTCGTCGACGTGCCCGGCGCCCGGCACCGGCTGGTGCGAGTCGGGGAGCATCGGCGGCTGCGTGAGGTCGAGGTACCCCTCCTCGACCAGGCGACGCACGATGTCGTCGAGCAGCTCGGCGATCTTCTCCCGCAGCGCTTCGTCGCCCGGGCCCTCGCCCCGCAATTCCTCGAGCATCTCGGGCGTGAGCTGCCCGCTCTCGAGGAGCGCCCGCAGGATCGCTTCCTTGAGCGCGTCGAGAGAGCGGTCCCCGTCCGACGGGTCGCTCCACGCCCACCACGGCTGGTCCTCCGGCCGACCCGCGAAGCCGCTCTGGAGCAGGAAGTCCGCCAGCCGGTCGAGCAGCTCCTGGAGGTTCAATGCGTCCAGCAGCCCGCCCTTGTACTTGGTGTAGGTGGTGAGGCGCATGAGCTTCCCCGAGCTGGTGTGGAGTGCCCGCCCGCACGGCCGACGCCGCGAGCGGGTTCCCCTAGTGTGGCGCCGGTCCAGGGACAAGGCAAGGACCGGGAGGGTTGCCGGACCGCGCGAGGCCGACGTACGCGCGGACATTCCGGGCGCAGTGGCCGGGGTCCCGGCCGCCGTCCCTCGCTTGACATCGCCTCCGACCCCGGCCTATGCATTACCGAAACCACAACGTGTTTCTCCGCCCTCGTCGGCACAGCAGCATCAGGAGTAGGCCGCCCTGGAACCGATGGACAAAGCCGTGATCCTCGCCGCAGGTCGCGGGACGCGGATGCAGCAGGAGTGGCCGGGCGTGCGGCTGGACGAGGCGCAGCGCCGCATGGCGGAACGGGGGCTCAAGGGGCTCATCCCGTTCCACGGCCACCCGTTCCTCAGCTATTCGATCAGCGCGCTCGCCGACGCCGGGTACCGCGAAGTCTGCCTGGTCGTACGGCCGGGTCCCGACCCCATCCGCGAGCATTTCGCCGCCGTCGAGACGCGACGCGTGCGCATCACGTTCGCGGTCCAGGAGGCGCCGCTCGGCTCCGCGCACGCGCTCCTCGCCGCGGAAGAGTTCGCCGCGGGCGACCCGTTCCTGGTCATCAACGCGGACAACTACTACCCGGCGTCCGTGCTCGAGGCGATGCGCGGCCTCGACGGCGCGGGGCTCGCCGGCTTCGACCCGACCGCGCTGGTCGCCCGGAGCAACATCCCCGGCGAGCGGCTGGCCGCCTACGCGCTGGTCACCGTCGACGACGCGGGCTTCATGACCGGGATCGTCGAGAAGCCGGACCCCGACACGCGGCGCCGGCTCGAGGCGCAAAGCCGGGTCAGCATGACGTGCTGGCGCTTCGGACCGGCGATCTTCGACGCGTGCCGGGCCGTCGGCCCCTCGGCGCGCGGCGAGTACGAACTACCGGACGCCGTCGCGCACACGATGAGTGCGCTCGGTGAGCGGTTCCGCGTCCTCCCCGTGGCCGCGCCGGTCCTCGACCTCTCGAACCGCGGCGACATCCCCTCCGTCTCGACCTGGTTGAAGGACTTGACCGTATGTTTGTGATCGACGAGGCGCGCCCCCTGGCCGAGCTCATGGACCGCGACCTCGTCGCGAGCCGGCTGGCCGAGGCCGGCAGCTCCGCCGAGGCCGCCGCGGCATTCGCCGACCTGGTCGAGCGCGCGGCCCGCGCGCTGCGCGACGACGGCATCGCCGACCACCGGCCGGTCCACGCCTTCGTCGTCCCCGGCCGGATCGAGGTCCTGGGCAAGCACACCGACTACGCCGGCGGACGCAGTCTCCTCGCCGCGATCGAGCGCGGCATCTGCATCGTCGCCGCGGCGCGGACGGACGACCGCATCACCGTGATCGACGCGGCCGACGGAGACCGCGCGGAGTTCGCCCTCTCGCCCGACCTCGAGCCCCGCGCCGGGCACTGGGCCAACTACCCGATGACCGTCGCGCACCGGATCGCACGCAATTTCCCGGAGGCGCGGACCGGCGCCGACGTCGCCTTTGCGAGCAACCTCGTGCGCGCGTCGGGGATGAGCAGCTCCGCCGCGCTCGTGACCGCCGTCTTCCTCGCCCTCGCCGCCGTGAATCGCCTCGAGGCGACGGAGCGATACCGCGCCGCGATCCGGTCGACCGAAGAGCTCGCCGACTACATCTCCGCCGTGGAGAACGGCCGCGACCACCCCGGTCTCCCAGGCGACCGGGGCGTGGGCACCGACGGCGGCAGCGAGGACCACACCGCGATCCTCTGCTGCCGGCCCGATCACCTCGCGCAGTACGCCTTCCGCCCGGCCCGGCCCGAGCGCTCGGTCCCGCTCCCGCAAGGCCTCACCTTCGTCGTCGCCTTCTGCGGCGTGCACGCCGAGAAGACCGGCGCCGCGATGGCGAGCTACAACCGGGCGGCCGAGCTCACGAGGATCGCCACCGAGATCTGGCGCGACGGCACCGGGCGCAACGACCCGCACCTCGCCGCCGCACTCGACTCCGACCCCGGCGCGATCGACCGGCTCCGCGCCCTCCTCGAACAGGCGACGCACCCGCGCGCGAGCGCCGCGGAGCTGATCGCGCGCGTCGAGCAGTTCGCCGAGGAGAGCCGCACCATCATCCCGGCTGCGGGCGATGCGCTGGCTCGGAACGACGTCGCCGCGTTCGGCGAGCTCGTCGACCGCTCCCAGCACCTGGCCGAGACGCGGCTCGGCAATCAGATCGAGGAGACGATCCTGTTGGCCCGCACCGCCCGTGAGCTCGGCGCGGCCGCGGCGTCGGCCTTCGGCGCTGGGTTCGGCGGCAGCGTCTGGGCGCTCATCGAGGATCATACCGCACGCGAGTTCACGGACCGCTGGAGGGCGCGCTACCTCGAGCGCTTCCCCCAGTACGAGTCGATGTTCATCGCCTTCGCCACCCGCCCGGGGCCGGCCTCGGTGCGGCTGGCCTGAGCGGTTCGGGTGGCCTGAGCGG
>CAYPGK010000110.1:5353-8107 GCA_964410055.1 uncultured Gemmatimonadaceae bacterium
TGGCCTGAGCGGTTCGGGTGGCCTGAGCGGCGCGGGTGCCCTGAGCGGCGCGGGTGCCCTGAGCGGCGGGGTCACCTGAGCGGCGCGGGTCGCCTGGCCGGCGCAATTGTTGCTCGACCGCACCGCAACGGGTACCGGTGGACTCCGCCCCGGCCCGGCGGACGGGAGCGAGCGACGATCATGATGCTTCCGGAATGGATCGAGGCGGTGCTCGGCGGGCCGGGGCGGCTGCGGTTCATCCTCCAGCCCCTGGCCGCCATCCTCCTCGGAATCCGCGATGGCCGGCTCGACGCCAAAGCGGGGCGCCCCCCTTACATCTTCGCAGTCGTCGCCGTCCGGGAGCAGCGTAGGGAAGGGCTGACGAGCGGCCTCAAGACGCTCACCAGGCCGCTCATCGTCGCGATCCTCGTCGACATGGTCGTTCAGTACCTCATCTTCCGATCGGTGCACCTCTGGTCGGCGCTGCTGGTCGGTGCCCTGCTCATCGCACTCCCCTATGCGGCGGCGCGGGCGCTCACGAACCGAATCGTCCGACGGCAAGGAGCTGGCTGAGGCGTGTAGGTGTGAGGATGGCGGCAATCCCTCACCGCCCTCCGGGACGGACCGGCGCGCGATTGCAAGAATCACGCGCCCGGTCGAGCCGAAAACTCGCGCACATTGCTTGCGACCGGATGGGCGGAGTCGCTCACCCGTTGGGAGGCGGTCCCTTGCCGATTACCATTCGAGCGCTGCTCGTCGTCGCGATGTCGATCGCCGCGACCCTCGCCGTCCGGGCCGTGCTGCGCCGAATTATCCCGCCCGACCGGGTCGACGCCGCCCAGGGGACCGCCGGCCCGATCATGGAGGCGACCGCGGCACTGTTCGGCGTCCTGGCTGCGTTCATTCTCGCCGGCGCATGGCAGCGCTTCGATGACACGCGCAGCTCGCTGATCCTCGAGTTCAATGCGTACTCCAACCTGCGGCAGATCGCGCGGAACCTGCCTCCTCCGATCGACGCCGAGTTCGGGGCCGCGATCGAAGCGTACCGTGCGAGCGCCCTGGAGGAGCTCCACCGACCGACCGATGGACAGATCGACGACGACGCCAATGAGGTCATCGGTCGCCTCTGGCTCATCCTCGCCCTCTTCGAGCCGGCGAATTCGGGGCAGTCCGAACTCCAGACCCGGGCGTTCGATGGGGTCGAGCAACTCGGAGACGCGCGTCGGGCCCGGCTTCTAGCGGTCCGGCGGGCGCCTCCGCCGATCCTCTGGCTGATCCTGGCCGGCGGCGCGGCCGCCGTCCTCGCGTTGGCGACGATCTCGAGCATCGGCGGCCGGATCCCGGCGGTCTATCTCGCGATCCTCACCACCGTGGTCTCGCTCTCCCTCTACTCGATCTACGTACTCGCCTACCCCCTGCGCAGCGGACTCCTGGCCGAAACGTCGCGTCATGGCGAATCCCTGCGCACGCGACCGCCGGCAGCGGTGGTCGACGAGCCTTCCCGAGCCGGACCTGCTCGACGGTAGCCGCCCGATGCGGTAGTCGCCGACTGCGGTAGCCGCTTCTACGGTAGTTTCCCACTGCGGTAGCCGCCTCTACGGTAACCGCCCTCAACGGTAGCCACCCTCTACGGCAGCCGCCCCTTGTCGTCGCCCACTACGGCACCCCCTCTATGGCGGCTGCCGCCACGGCGGCAGCCGCCCTATCCGAGTTCATCCCCGGCTCGATCCGCCGCGCCGCGTGTACCCTTGACGTTGGGCGCACCGACCCGTCCCTTGGGGCCGACGATTCGCCACGCGGCACCAGCCCGCGGCTCGTGCCGCTTCGACGACGCTCTCGACAATGACTCCTGCATTCAGCGATACACTGCGCCGCCGCCTCCTCGCCTTCTACGACGCCCGCGGCCGCGACTTGCCGTGGCGTCGCGAGACCGACCCGTACCGCGTCTGGGTTTCGGAGGTCATGCTCCAGCAGACGCGCGTAGAGACCGCAATCCCGTACTACGAGCGCTGGATCGAGCGCTTCCCGACGCTCACCGCGCTCGCCGACGCGTCGCTCGACGACGTGCTCAAGGCATGGGAGGGGCTCGGCTACTACTCCCGCGCCCGCAACCTCCACCGCGCCGCCGGCCTGGTCCGCGAACGCTACGGCGGCGAGCTGCCCGACGACGTCGACACACTGCGCGCGCTCCCCGGCATCGGCGACTACACCGCCGGCGCGATCGCGAGCATCGCCTACGCGATCCCCGCGCCTGCCGTCGATGGCAACGTGCGCCGCGTACTGAGCCGGCTGTTCGATCTGCCGGACCCATCGCCTGCAGAGCTGCGCGCACTCGCCGCCGATCTCGTCCCCGACGACCGCCCCGGCGACTTCAACCAGGCGCTCATGGAGCTCGGCGCCACGGTCTGCACACCCCGCACACCCACATGCGACGCCTGCCCCCTGACCGACCTCTGCCACGCCCGCGCCGCCGGCACACAGCTCGAGCGCCCACGGCCCAGGCGCGCCAGGCCGCTCCCCGAATGCGACGTCGGCACCGCCGTCGTCGTCTCCCCGTCCGGCCGCTTCCTCATGACCCGACGCCCCGAGGACGGGCTTCTCGGTGGGCTGTGGGAATTTCCCGGCGCGGAGGTCCGGCCGGGTGAGACGCCGATGGAAGCCGCCCGCCGGGCGGCGGTCGAGGCGTTGGCACTTGCCACCGGCCGCGCGGCGACCGAGGCGTCGGTGGGTGCCGGCCGCCGCACGGCGGCCGAGGCATGGGTGGGTGCCGGCCGC
>CAYPGK010000111.1:0-7979 GCA_964410055.1 uncultured Gemmatimonadaceae bacterium
GAGGGCCGCTACGGGGGAGCGCCCCTCCCGCCCGGCCGCTTCTGGCGGGGCTGGGTGGCAGGGGCGGGGCTGCCCGGTAGGCGGGCTCTGCCGGGACCGCGGGGCTGCCGGGCCTGCGGCGGGACAGCCGGGCCTTCGGCAAGGCAGCCGGGCCTGCGGCGGGGCCACCGGGCCTGCGGCGAGGCTGCCGGGCGTGCGGCGAGGCTGCCGTGGCCGCGCCGCCGTGCGATTGCGGTGCTGTCCACGGTTCCGACATCCCGATAGAACCGCATCCGTGCCCGATCGCAACCGCCCGCCACAGCACCGTTCCCGGGTCGACGCTGGCCGGTCCCGATGGCGCCCGCGTGCCGGCACGACCCGTAGTAATTCCGCCCCAATTCGGCTATATTTCGCCAGCGACATCGACCATCGAGAATCGTTCGGAATAGAGGAAATGGCTAACCTTCGGCTGGGGATCGTCGGCTTGCCGAATGTCGGCAAGTCTACGCTGTTCAATGCACTTACGGGGGCGGGCGCGGCGGCGGAGAATTATCCGTTCTGCACGGTCGACCCGAACATCGGCGTCGTGCCGGTGCCGGATCCGCGCATGGACCTGCTCGTCGAGCGCGTCAAGCCGAAGGCGGTGCAGCCGGCGGTGGTGACCTTCGTCGACATCGCCGGGTTGGTGAAGGGCGCGTCCCAGGGGGAAGGGCTCGGCAACCAGTTCCTCGCCAACATCCGCGAGGTCGACGCCATCGTCCAGGTCGTGCGCTGCTTCGATGACCCGGACGTCACGCACGTGCTCGGCTCGGTCGACCCGGTCCGCGACCGGGAGGTCATCAACCTTGAGCTGGCGCTCGCCGACCTGCAGACCGTCGAGAAGCGACTCCAGCGCGTGGAGAAGGTCGCCCGGAGCGGCGACAAGGACGCGCAGGCGGAGGTCGCGCTCCTGCGCAAGCTCCAGGCGCTCCTCTCGGAGGGTCGCCCGGCGCGCCAGGTCGAGCTCGCCGACGACGACGAAGCCCGCCGCCTCGCCGGGCTCCAGCTCCTGACCGCAAAGCGCGAGCTCTACGTCGCGAATGTGGCAGAGTCGGACCTGCCCGAAGGCGAGAACGCCCACGTCGCCGCGCTCCGTGAGGCCGTCGCCGCTTCCGGCGAGCCGGCCGAGGTCATCCCGCTCTCGGTCCGCATCGAAGCCGAGCTGATCGAGCTCGCGCCCGAGGAGCGCCAGATGTTCCTCCAGGAGCTCGGGCTCGAGGAGCCCGGACTCTGGCGACTGATCCGCGCCGGCTACAAGCTCCTCGACCTGATCAGCTACTTCACCGCGGGCGAGAAGGAGGTCCGCGCCTGGACGATCCGCAACGGCACCCGCGCGCCACAGGCCGCCGGCGAGATCCACTCCGACTTCGAGCGCGGCTTCATCCGCGCCGAAACGCTCGCCTGGGACGACTTCGTCGCCGCCGGCTCCCAGAAGGCCGCCCGTGAGCAGGGCCTCGTCCGTTCCGAGGGGAAGGATTACATCGTCCAGGACGGCGACATCATGCTCTTCCGCTTCAACGTCTAACCGTGCCCGGAGGGCGCCCCCCGCGCGCCTCCAGGCGCGCCGCCCCCGCCGCCATGGGCGGCCGACCCCCGCGCCGAAGGCGCCCCCTCCACGCGCCACAACGCCTGCCCAATCAATTCACCACCTAGACTATCCCCAGCACTTCCGCTATATTATCGTGCTTTACTCCTGCCCCGCCCATCCCGGCGGGGCCGACACAGACCAGAGGAGGGCACGAAGTGAGGAATTACGAAGCCGTCTACATCTTCGACTCGACGCTCGCCGATGAAGCCGTCGAGGAGCGGCTCGGCCGCTATCACGGACTCCTGACCGCCGATGGCGCCGGTGAGATCACCGCCATCGACCATTGGGGCAAGCGCCAGCTCGCCTACCCGATCGCCAAGAAGACGAGCGGCAACTACGTCGTCGTGCAGTTCCGCGCCCAGCAGGAAGCGCTCCCGGAGTACGAGCGTGCGCTGAAGCTGGACGAGGGTCTGCTTCGCTACCTCGTGGTCCTTCACGAGGGCGAGCCGACGGCGCCGATGTCGCTTGCGACGCGTGAGCCGCGCGAGAGCGATGAGGAGGACGAGGAAGAAGAGGACGAGGAGGAGTAACGATGCGGCGGCATGCAAAGAACTGCCAGTTCTGTGAGGCCGGGATCCGGCTGATCAACTACAAGGATGAGAAGACGCTGTCGCGCTTCATCACGGACCAGGGCAAGATCCTGCCGCGTCGGATGACGGGGACGTGCGCGCGTCACCAGCGACAGCTCGGTACCGCGGTCAAGCGGGCCCGGTACCTCGCGATCCTCCCCTTCATCAAGGGGTACGCGGGGTAAGAGGTGTGAGTCGGGGCACGGAACGGGGTTGGGGTGCGGTAGCGGCGCTCGCGTTGGCATCGGCGACGTTGTCCGTCGCGAGCCCGCTGCTCCTGATCTTCGTTCCGCTGGCGCTCCTGGTCTTCGCGCTTCCGCCGCGCCGGCCGGCGATGCTGATCGGCGCGGCCATTTGGGTGTACTTCGTCTTCCAGGTCACGGCGCCCGGTACGCTCGGCTACGCCGAGCTGGGGTGGGCGTTCGTCCTCGGCGGCTGGTTCGTCCTGGTGGCGGCGGTCTGGCCGGAGGCACGGTTCCTGGGCAAGGCGCTCGCCGCGCTGGCCGCTGCGGTGGCCACGGGCGCCGTGTTGCTGGCGCTGCGGCCGGGTGCGTGGCAGTTGCTGGACTGGGCGGTCTCGCGGCACTTCCAGGCCGCGGCCGGCGTCCTCGCCCAGGCGTGGGGCGCGACCGAGGCGTCGCAGGGGTGGGCGGCGCAGATCGTCGACGGCGTCTATCGCGCGGCGGATCTGCAGACGCTGCTCCACCCGGCGCTCCTGGCGCTGGCCTCGCTGGCCGGGCTCGCGGTCGCCTGGTGGGGCTACAAGCGGATGGGCGGGACGACGGGGGAGGGCCTCGCGCCGTTCCGCGAGTTCCGCTTCCGCGATGAGCTGGTCTGGATCCTGATCGCCGGGATCGTGCTCGTCGTGCTCCCGCTCGACGGCCTCGCGCTGCGGGCGGGCTCGAACCTGGTCGCGTTCATGGGCGCGCTCTACGCGCTGCGCGGCGTGGCGGTGCTGCTCGCGTTGACCGGCGTGCCGGGGTTCGGCGCGATCGCCCTGGGGCTCCTGGCGCTGTTGATTTTACCGATGGTCATGCTCGGCGCGGCGTTCGTCGGGCTGGCCGACACCTGGATCGATCTGAGGGCGCGCCGGACGGCGGGCTCGGGCTCCTGAGGGGTTGAGACCATGAAGAAAAACGTCAAGGTGATTCTGCGGGAGGACGTCGCGAAGCTGGGCGAGGCGGGCTCGATCGTGAACGTCCGGCCCGGATTCGCGCGCAACTACCTGCTCCCGCGCGGCAAGGCGTACGAGGCGACGGCGGCCAACATCCGGCAGCTCGAGGAGGAGCGTCGCCGGGCGGAGGAGCGCGCGCGTCGCGACTACCTCGAGGCGCGCCGGCGTGCGAAGGCGCTCGAGGGGATCTCGCTGACGTTCGAGGCGCGGGCGGGCGAGGAGTCGAAGCTGTTCGGCTCGATCACGAACGCCGACATCGCGGATCGGCTGAACGAGCAGGGGCTCGACTTCGAGGTCGACCGCCGCACGATCGAGCTGGAGGAGCCGATCAAGACGCTCGGCGTCTTCTCCGTCCCCGTCCGGCTGCACCCGGACGTGCGTCCGGAGATCAAGGTCTGGGTGGTCAAGCAGGAAGACTGAGGCGACGCGCCCGGCCTATTTTTTCGACACCGCGGTGGCCGCGGCCCGCCCCGCCACCCTTTTTTGGGGCGGGGGGGTCCCGCGTTTCCGTGTCAGGCCGATCGCGGCAGAAACGTTAACACGGTGACAACCTCGAGCCGCGCTGTCGGGGGCGGGCTGGCCTGATTGCTGCACGAGCCCGGACGACGCGCGCCGCTCCGGGCGCCCGAGGGGCGCCGGCGCGGGGAACATTCCCCCGACAGCTCCAATATAGGGGATGACGAGCCAGGAAAGCCTTTCAGGAGAACGGATAACGACGACCGTCGTGCCGCAGTCGCTCGACCTGCCCGCGCCGCTGGCGCGCGCCATCGAGCTCGCGGCCGACCGCAAGGGAGTCGATCCCGTGCTCCTCGATCTCAGGGAGATCTCGGACGCGACGGACTATTTCCTCCTCGTGAGCGGAAACTCGGACCTGCACGTGCGATCGATCGCCGAGCACATCATCGACGAGCTCAAGAAAGAGGGGGTGCGGCCGGGGCACATCGAGGGGCTCCGGGCCGGCCGCTGGGTCCTGATCGACTACATCGAATTCGTCGTACACGTGTTCCACCCCGCGGCGCGAGACTTCTACCAACTCGAACGTCTCTGGGGCGACGCCCCAATGCACGCCCTGGAAGCGTGAAGGGAGAACCCATGGTGCACCGCCTCCTCCTCGTTTCGGTGCTCGCGACCCTGGCGCTCGTGATCGCGCCCGCGGACGCGAGTGCACAGTACTTCGGCCGGAACAAGGTCCAGTACCGCACCTTCGATTTCCAGATCATCTCGACGGAGCACTTCGACATCTACTTCTACGAGGAGGAGCGCGAGGCGGCGCTCGACGCCGCCCGCATGGCCGAGCGCGCCTACGCCCGGCTCTCGAAGCTACTCCAGCACGAGTTCAAGGAGAAGAAGCCGATCATCCTCTACGCGTCGCACGCGGAGTTCCAGCAGACGAATACGCTCCCCAGCTTCATCGAAGAGGGCACCGGCGCGTTCGCCGAGGGGCTCAGGGGCCGGGTCGTGATCCCGTTCACCGGGTCCTACGCCGAGTTCGACCACGTGCTCCGCCATGAGCTGGTCCACGCGTTCCAGTTCGACATCATGCACAGGAACGCCGCGCTCGACAACGCGAACCCCTTCGCCATCCAGCTTCCGTTCTGGTTCACGGAAGGGATGGCCGAGTACCTGTCCATCGGCCAGATCGACGCCATCACCGCCGCATGGCTGCGCGACGCCGTCTTCTCCGGCTACTTCCGCACCATCGGCGAGATGAACCGTCGCAACGACTACCTCTCCTACCGCTTCGGCCAGGCGCTCTGGGCGTACATCGGCTCGAAGTGGGGCGACGAAGTCATCGGGGTCCTGTTGCAGCGTGCCACCCGGATCGGCCTCTCACGCGCGTTCGAATCCACGCTCGGTGTCTCCCTGGCCGAGCTGAGCCATGAGTGGGCGTCGGCCGTGCGCAGCACCTACCTGCCGCAGATCGCCGAGTTCGACCGGCCGGAGACCTTCGCGCGACCCGTCCTGCGGCGTGAGAGCATCTTCGACCCCACCTATCTCGCTCCGGCCATCTCGCCGGACGGGTCCAAGCTCGCCGTATTCTCCGAGCGCGGCGGATTCGACGCCGACCTCTGGCTGGTCGACGCCCGCACCGGCAAGTTCGAGCGTCGCCTGATCCGCGCGAGCCGCGATGGCGACTTCGAGTCGCTCCGCTACGCGAGCTCGGCCGCCGCGTTCTCGCCCGACGGCCGCTACCTCGCCTTCGCCGCGCAGACCGGCGGCCGCGACGCGCTCTACATCTACGACCTCCAGCGCAAGCGGGTCGACCGGAAGCTCGAGTTCGAGCTCAGCGCAATCATGTCGCCGAGCTGGAGCCCGGACAGCCGCTACATCGCCTTCTCCGGGAACGAAGGCGGGATCAGCGACCTCTTCATCACGGACCTGGACGGCAACCTGCGTCGGCTCACGAAGGACCGGTACGCCAACCTGTTCCCCTCGTGGTCGCCCGACGGCCGCACCATCGCCTTCAGCACCGACTACGGGCCGGAGACGGACTTCGACAAGCTGACGTACTCGAATCTGCGGGTCGCGCTCTACCACCTGGACACCGGCGAGATCGAGGAGCTGCCGCACCAGGAGGTCGGCAAGAACATCAATCCCGTCTGGTCGCCTGACAGCCGCTCGCTCGTGTGGGTCAGCGACCGCACCGGGACGAAGGACCTCTACCTCTACAATCGCGACGAGAGGCAGCTCTACCGCATCACTCGGATGATTTCGGGCTCGATGGGCCCCACGGCGACCGACATGAGCCCGACGCTCTCCTGGGCGCGCAATGAGGGCCCTCTCGTCTTCGTCTACTTCGAGGCCGGCGGCCAGAGCGTCTTCGCGATCGACGATCCGTTCGCCCTCGAGCGCGTCCCCGTCGCTGACTTGCAGCTCGCGGAAGGCGGCGTGCCGACCGCCGGCGGCGCCGAGCCCGCGGAGCCGGCCGCGCCGCCCGTCGCCGTAGCAGACTCGGTCGGCGGCGAGCCTGCGGGGGCCGGCCGCCCCGGCGACGAGATCCGGACCGGCGACGCCGCGGCCACGGGCGCGGGCGCCGTCGGCGCGCAGGGCGATGCTGCGGGCGCGGATCCCGCCGTCGGCGGGGCGGTCGTCGCCGATGCGGGCGCCGCGGCCGAGGCCCAGGAGCGGCCGGCGACGTCACTCTCGTTCTATCGCTCGAACGACGGCTTCCGGCCCAGCGACCGGCTCCCCGAGGGGACGGTCATCCCGGAGCCCATCTCCGTGATCGCGCTCCTCGACAGCGCCGAGTACGCGCTCCCGGACACCGCGGACTTCGACATCCACGACTACAAGGTCCGCTTCAGCCCCGACATGATCGGTCGCCCCACCCTCGGCGCCCAGGTCGGCGGCTACTACGGGAACGGCCTTTACGGCGGGAGCTTCATCGCGCTCTCGGACATCCTCGGCAACCACAACATCTTGCTTGCCGGGAGCGTGAACGGCTCCTTCTCCGACGCCACCTTCTTCAGCGGGTACAACAACCTGAAGTCGCGCATGAACTACGGGATCTCCCTGTCGCAGATCCCGTTGTATCGCTACGGGGGACCCTACTACGGCGGTTATCCGGTCGGGGACGAGATCCACACCATCCGCGTCGACCAGTTCGTCCGCGACGTCTACCGTTCCGTCGACGGCGTCGTCAGCTACCCGTTCAGCACGTTCCGTCGCATCGAATTCGGCGCTACCGCCGCAATGATCAAGCGCGATCTGGTGCTGCGCGGCATGAACTTCACGAACGGCAAGCCGTTCGACGAGCGGCTCGGGATCGACGACTGGAAGTTCGTCCAGCCGAGCGCCGCGCTCGTCTTCGACAACGCGTACTTCGGCTATACCGGCCCCATCGTCGGACGCCGCTACCGGATCCAGCTCTCTCGTACGGTCGGTGACTTCAAGTTCACCGAGGGGCTCGTCGACTTCCGCAACTACCTGAACTTCAGGCGACGGATCGTCTTCGCGACGCAGGTGCTCTCGCTGACCCGCCTGGGCGGCAGCGCCGACAACTTCTGGAACTACTGGGGCGGCCCGTACTTCCTGCGCGGGTACGATGTCAATTCCTTCGACGGGGCCGAAGAGTGCGCCGGCCGCGACCCGTCGATCGGGGCGTGCCCTGTGCGCGACCAGTTGATCGGTTCGAACGTCGCGCTCTTCCGCTCCGAGCTGCGATTCCCGATCTTCACCGAGTTCCAGATCGGGTTCCTCGGCAACTTCCCGCCCGTCGACGCCGTCCTCTTCTTCGACGGCGGGCTCGCCTGGAACAACCGGGTCTGCACCACGGGCAGCCCCCTCGACTTCGAGTGCGAGGACGCCCAGGACGTGAAGCTCGTCTGGCGCCGCGAGCCCGGACAGGACCCGCTCCTCTACCGCGCGCCGCTCTACAGCTACGGCGTCGGGATGCGCATCAACGTCTTCCTCGGCGTGCTGCGCCTCGACTACGCGTTCCCGCTCAGCCGGCCGGATCGCAGCGGCGTGTTCAGCCTGTCGTTCGGGCCGTCGTTCTGATCGGGAAGGCGGGGCGCGGTCGCCCCCCCCAGCCCCCCCGGTCTCGCGCCCCCCCCCACCCCGCCCCAGGCCCCCACGGGCACCCTCGGGCGGCGTCTGCCGTCATGCCGTCACACCCCATGGGACGCCC
>CAYPGK010000112.1:0-6554 GCA_964410055.1 uncultured Gemmatimonadaceae bacterium
GCCGCGCCAGGGCGCGCCGGCGCTGTGGGCGGACTCGCCGGTGAAGGTGAACTCGACGGAGACGAGCCCGGTCCCGCTGGCCTGACCCCAGCTCACGCCGAGGTTGGAGCCGACGTGGGTGAAGAAGACGAGGTCGACGTCGTCGAACATGCCGTCGCGAACGAACCAGGCCTTCGCGGCGACGAGCTCCTCGGCGACGCCGGGCCAGAGGACGAGTGTGCCGGGGATCTTCTCCCGCTCCATGATCTTCTTGAGCGCGAGGGCGGCGGTCACGTTGACGGCCTGGCCGGAGTTGTGCCCCTCGCCGTGGCCGGGCGCGCCCTCGACGAGCGGGTCGTGATAGGCGACGCCGGGCTTCTGGCTGGCCTTCGGGATCCCGTCGATGTCGCTGCCGAAGGCGATGACGGGCTTGCCCGAGCCCCACTTCGCCCACCAGGCGGTGGGGATCCCGGAGATGCCCTCGCGGACTTCGAAGCCGTTGTCGCGCAGGAGTTTCACCAGATAGCGCGACGTCTCGTACTCCTGGAATCCGAGCTCGGAGAAGCTGAAGATCTTGTCGACCATGACCTGGGTCAGCTTCCGGTTCGCCTCGACCTCGGCGGTGACCTCCTCGAGGAGGCGGTCCAGGTCGCGCGACTGCGCGGCGGCCGGTGCGGGCGCGAGCCAGGCGATGGTCAGGACGGCGAGCAGCGCCGCGGCGACGCGGCTGGTGGAGGATCGCATCATCGTGCGGACTCCGGTCCCGGGGGATCGTCGGGGCGGCGGACGCCGCCCGAAGGGGATACCGGCAGGTATAGCGCGTGGGGGCGGGGCGGGCAAGGGAATCGTCGGGTGGGGCCGGGGTGGGGAACGGGAGGGCGGAGCGGGGCGGACGCGGGAGGGGGAGAGGACGCGGGAGCGGAGGCGGGTTCGCAAGCGGGATCGCAAGCGGGTTCGGAGGTGGAACGAACTCGGATCAGGAGGCGCCCGGCTGGGCCGGGCGCCTCCGAGTGGGGCGCGATTCGAGTCTGGTGGATCAGCGGCGGATCACGCCGCACACGATGCGGTCGCCCGAGTCTCCCGAGGGCTGGGTGCGATAGTCGTCTCTACGCGCATGGATCACGAGAGCGGAGCCGTCGTCGTCGAAGAGGGTGCCCGTCTGGTTCGGCTGGAGCGTGATCCCGGTCGCGAGGTGCTCGGCGTGGACGCGGCCGGATTCCGGGACGTGCAGGTTGGGAAGGTCGCCGGCGTGGGGTCCCCCTTCGACCATGAAGCCGTGCTGGTGGCCGCGGGGCGCGTAGTGCCCGCCGGCGGACTCGAAGGTGGGCGCCTCGCACTTGCCGGTCTGGTGGATGTGGTAGCCGTGCACGCCGGGCGCGAGGCCTGCGACGTCGATTTCGATCAGGACGCCGTGGCCGGGCGTCTCGCGCAGCACGGCCTCGCCGACCTTGTTCCCCCGGGCGTCGATCAAGTCGGCACGTGCGGTGAGCGGCGCCTGCGCGTGGAGCGCCGATGCCGCGGCGAGGCTGAGGGCGGTCGCGATCAGGGTGGGGCCGCGCATGGATCCCTCCTGGGAGACGGGTTCGACGTGGGCGACGCGGCTCGCCCGAATCGTTCGTCGCTGCAATCTCCAAGCCCGCGCCCGGCGCCTGAGCTCGCAAACGGTGCCGGTACTGGACTTGCACAATGGAAGGTTGGTCGGGGACCCGGTGGCCGGTGGAGATAAGGGACAAGGAGGACGAAGAATGGCGAACGAGATGAATCGCATTGTGTCCCTGGACGATCTCGAGGACTTCGAGGTCGCCGAGGGCGAGCCGGACGTCCGTGGATGGGAGGTGCTATCCGCGGACGGTGAGCGGATCGGCGAGGTCGACCAGCTCCTGGTCGACACGACGGCGATGAAGGTCCGCTATCTGGACGTGGACCTGGAGAACGACCTGATCGGGACGGACGAGGACCGTCACGCGCTGATCCCGATCGGCTTCGCGCGGCTGGACGAGGACAACGACCAGATCTTCGTCGACAACCTGCGCAAGGAGGACGTGCGGCGGCTGCCGGCGTACGAGCACGGGCCGGTCACGCGGGACATCGAGGTCGAGGTGCGTCGGGCGTTCGAGCCGGGCTTCGTCGCTGGCGGGGAGGAGGAGTTCTACGAGCACGAGCACTACACCGGTCCGCGGCGGGTGTCGGAGGGCGGCGAGGAGCGGATGTATCGCTCCGAGGAGGAGCTGGCCATCGGCAAGCGTGAGGTCTCGGCGGGCGAGGTCGAGATCGACAGGGATGTCGAGACGGAGCACGTGCGCCGGCCGGTCGAGTTGAGGCACGACGAGGTCGAGATCGAACGGCATCCGGTGGGCGATGGCGAGCACGGCCGCGAGGCCCGCTTCGAGAAGGAGGAGATCCACATTCCTCTGACCGAGGAAGAGGCGGTGGTGGAGAAGCGGCCGGTCGCTCGTGAGGAGCTGGTCGTGCGCAAGCGCCCGGTCGAGGAGACGGAGGAGGTCGAGGCCGATCTGCGACGCGAGCGGATCGAGGTGCAGAAGCACGGCCGTATCGAGGAGGAGGGCGAGGGCGGCGAGCGCCGCGGCGGCGGCCGCTGATCCCGTGCATCCGATACGGATGTGATTCGGGCCCGGAGCGACGTCCGGGCCCGATCTTTTTCGCCCTGGAGTCAGGCCTGGCCGCGGAACTGCTGCTCGTTGACCCAGGAGAGGGAGCTGAGGTAGAGCGACGCGAGCTCCGCCGGCTCGACTCCCATCGCCTTGCAGCGGTCGAGGACCTGGTCCCAGCGTCCGGCGTCGTACGTCTCCACGAGGCTGAGGACGGGGCCGAACGGACCGCTGCGGTCGAGGAGCGCGCTCCGGATGTCGGCGGAGAGCGCCATCTCCACGACGAGCTCGTGCATGGGGATGCCGAGGAGCGCGTCGAAGACGGAGATGAGGCCGACGATGTAGAGCGAGTCCGCCGCCGCAGGCCGGCCGATGTGGGGTGCGAGGAGCTCGCACAGTCGGGCGCGGAGGAGCGCCGTGTGGACCATTTCGCCGTCCAGCTCGGACTCGGAGACCGTGGTCACGAGGAGGAGCGCGAGCCAGCGGAAGAGCGACTCGCGGCCGAGGAGCCGGATCGCGTGGCCGATCGACTCGATCCCGCGCCCGCCGACGGCCGCGGAGTTGACCATCCGCAGCAGCTTGTAGGAGAGCGAGAGGTCGGTGCGGAACGCCGCCTCGATCGTGGCGTTCGTCACGTCGTAGTCGCGGAGCTGGCGCATCAGATGGAAAGTGCGCAGGTGGTCGATGGCGACGTCCCTGCGCACGAGCACCTCAGGGATGCTGAACTCGTACCCCTGGAAGAGCTCGAAACCCAGCTCCAGACAGGCGTCGCGGACCAGGCGGTTCTCCACGTTCTGGGCGAGGAGTGCGACGCCGAACGGGCGCAGCCGTTGGGCGAGGTCCTCGAGAGCCGCCGGTTCCGTCGCACGCACGTCGATGCGGACGATGTCGCACCACTTCAGCAGAGGTGACTCTTCCGGGACGAGCCCGTGCCCCTCGGTGGCGAGCCGGTAGCCGAAGCCGTGCAGGCGCCGGCACGCCTCCACGATGTCGGGATCGTCCGCGCAGTCGTGTGGGACCTCCGCGATGATGCGCCGGCGGTCGAGGAGCTCGATCGCGCCCCGAAGCAGCATGTCGTAGGTAACGGCCAGGTAGGCCGGGTGTCGGCCGGTCAGATTGTCGAGTCCGATGCCGAGGACGGCATCGACGACCAGTCGCTCCGGCGGCTCCTCCGCCGAAGCCACCTCCTCAGCATGTCTGTGGAACAGCGCGAAGCCGGCAATGCGCTCCGCCCGATCGAAAATCGGTTGACGAGAAAGAAAGACTTGCATGGCGAAAAGTCTCGGCACGTGGGCGCCCGAGCTTTAGCCGGGCCGTGGACTCCGTGGCGGCAGGTCGGGCTTGCGCGGTGGCGCGTGGTCCGTAGCCGGTCGGCTGCATCTGCACGGCGGCGCGGAGTCCATGCGGCCGGTTGCACGAGCGCGGCGACGCGTTCACTTTTCCGCGTTCGTGCCCGGCGGCCGCGACGGGGTTCCGTGCCGCGCGGGCGAGACGCCCACAGCGAACCACCGAATCCATGTTGTCGCAGGACCTGATCCAGAAGATCGCCGACGAGCTGACGATCGCCCCGCGCCAGGTGGCGGCGACGCTCGCCCTCTTCGACGACGGCAACACATTGCCGTTCATCGCGCGCTACCGCAAGGAGGCGACGGGCGGCCTCGACGAGGTCCAGCTCCGCGAAGTGCGGGACCGCGCGGAGTACCTGCGCGAGCTGGAGGAGCGCCGCGCGGCGATCCTGAAGTCGATCGCGGAGCAGGAGAAGCTGACGCCGGAGCTGGAGGCGCGGATCCGCGCGGCCGAGACGAAGCAGGCGCTCGAGGATCTCTACCTGCCTTACCGCCCGAAGCGTCGCACGAGGGCGACGATCGCGCGCGAGCGCGGGCTCGAGCCGCTCGCCGACCTGATCTGGGAGGGCTCGGCCGACGACGCCGGGGCGCGGGCCGCGGCGGAGGAGTACGTCGACCCGGAGAAGGAAGTCGCGACCGTGGACGACGCGCTCCAGGGCGCGCGCGACATCCTGGCCGAGCGCGTCTCGGAGGACGCGGAGCTGCGCGGCTGGATCCGCGACCTGACCCGCCGGCTCGGCGTGATCCACTCGACCGCGCTCCCGGGCAAGGAGGGCGAGGTCTCGAAGTTCCAGGACTACTACGACCACCAGGAGAAGCTGACGGACATCCCGTCGCACCGGATCCTGGCGATCCGCCGCGGCGAGGCGGAAGGGTTCCTGGCGTGGACGATCGAGGCGCCGGTCGACGAGATCCGCGCCGGGCTCGAGCGTCGCGTCGTCGCGCCGAGGCGGGCGCAGGAGCAGATGACGCTCGTCGTCGAGGACGCTTACAAGCGACTGCTCGCGCCATCGATCGAGGTCGAGCTGCGGGTCGAGCTGAAGAACCGGGCGGACGAGGAGGCGATCGCGATCTTCGGCCAGAACCTCGAGCAACTGCTCCTCGCGCCGCCCGCGGGCGAGAAGGTCGTGCTCGGGCTCGATCCGGGCTACCGGACGGGTGTCAAGGCCGTCGTCGTCTCGAAGACCGGCGCGGTCCTCGAGACCGCGACGCTCTACCTGCACGAGTCGGAGAACTTCGCCCGCGGCGTGCGGCGGCTGGTCGAAAAGCACGGCGTCGAGCTGATCGGGATCGGGAACGGCACCGCATCGCGGGAGACGGAGGCGGCCGTCAAGGCGGTCCTGCGCGAGATGCCCGAGCCGCGCCCCGTCGCCGTCACCGTGAACGAGGCCGGCGCATCGGTCTATTCGGCATCCGAGCTCGCCCGCGAGGAGCTTCCCGACCTCGACGTGTCGCTGCGCGGTGCGGCCTCGATCGCGCGTCGACTGCAGGACCCGCTCGCCGAGCTGGTCAAGATCGACCCCAAGTCGATCGGCGTCGGGCAGTACCAGCACGACGTCAACCAGACGCACCTCAAGAGGCGGCTGGACGAGGTCGTCGAGAGCTGCGTCAACCGCGTCGGCGTCGAGGTCAACACCGCCTCCGCGCCGCTGCTCTCGTACGTCTCGGGGATCGGCCCGGCGCTCGCCCAGGCGATCGTCCGCGTGCGCGACGAGCGCGGCGGCTTCCGCTCGCGCCGCGAGCTGTTCGACGTGCCGCGCCTCGGCGCCAAGGCCTTCGAGCAGGCGGCCGGCTTCCTCCGCATCCGCGGCGGCGACCACCCGCTCGACGCGAGCGCCGTCCACCCCGAGCGCTACGACCTCGTCGAGGCGATCGCCCGCGACCTGGGCGCGTCCGTCGGCGACCTCGTCGGAAACGACGCGCTGATCGAACGCATCGAGCCCGAGCGCTACCTCTCCGAGCACGTCGGGCTCCCCACGCTGAACGACATCGTAGACGAGCTGAGGAAGCCCGGGCGCGACCCGCGCGAGAGCTTCGAGGCGCCCGCATTCCGCGACGACGTCACCGAGCTCAGGGACCTCAAGCCCGGCATGTCGCTCGAGGGCGTCGTCACCAACATCGTCGCCTTCGGCGCATTCGTCGACGTCGGCGTCCACCAGGACGGGCTCGTCCACGTCTCCCAGCTCGCCGACCGCTTCGTCAAGGACCCCGCCGAGGTGGTCCGCGTCGGGCAGAAGGTCCGCGTCACGGTCCTCTCCGTCGACCTCGAGCGCAACCGCATCGCGCTGTCGATGAAGTCGAAGCCGGAGATCGGTGCGGCCGGGGCGGGCGCGAAGCCGGAAGGGAAGGGGAACGGCGCCGGCCGCGGCCCCCGGCGCAAGGACCCCAAACCCGCCGCACCGAAGCCGGGGACCATCGCGCCGAACGGGATGCGGTTCCGGTAGGCGCGCGGGCCAGCCCGGGCGCCGGGGCTGAGGCGGCGGGGGCGCGCTGCCTGAGGGGGGCCGGCGGGTGGGCGCGGTCTGATTGGCGGCGGGTGCGCGCGGCCGGTGTGGCGGCGGGTGAGAGCCGCTCGCGTGGCGCCGGGTATGCGCGGCCTGGATAGCGCCGGGTGCGCGCG
>CAYPGK010000112.1:6654-7972 GCA_964410055.1 uncultured Gemmatimonadaceae bacterium
GAGTAGCGCCCGGTGCGCGCGGCCTCGGGACAGCCGGCCGACCCGAGGCGCCTGACGTGCAATGGAGAGGGTGAACCGGTCCAGGTTCACCCTCTCCTTGTCTCATTGGCGGCGGCGCCCTTGCCCGTTCTCCTCGGCCGATCCCCTCCACTCCCCCAGTTCACCCCACTTCGAACGTGCTGGCACGCGCAGTGCGCTGTGGCAGGGCGTAGGCGAGCAGTACTCCTCGCGCGAGTGGAGGTCGAATGAACGCGCGGCCCGCAGCATCCCCTCCGGCAGCTGTCCCCCCACGTTCCGCCCACGAGCGATTCAAGGATGGTTCACGACGCAGGCAGGCGGTGGCGCTCGCGCTGGCCGTGGCGGTGCACGCGCTGATCGTGGCGTTCGGGCCGGAGTGGCGGGTCGAGGATCTGGAGGACTGGGCGGCCGCGCCGGCGGAGTTCCGGGCGATCACGATGGTGCCGGAAGTGAAGTTCCCGGCCGTTCCGGACCGGATCGCGCCGCCGGCGCTCCCGGTCGTGCCGCGGGTGGAGGTCACGGAGGAGGTCGGGGTGGACCCAGCCGAGCTGGACTTCGGCGTGGAGGCGCCGTCGCTTCCCGAGCCGCCTCCGATCCCCCAGGAGGCGGAGGGAACGCTGGAGTCGTACGCGCACTTCATGCCGTACATGGTGCGCCCCGAGCTGAAGAACCGCGCCGAGGTGCAGCGGGCGCTCGAGCGTCGCTACCCGGAGGTGCTGCGCCGCGGGAACGTCGAAGGCGCCGTCGTCGTGCTGTTCTGGATCGACGAGTTCGGCGCGGTGCAGAAGTACGAGATCCGCAAGTCGAGCGGCAGCAAAGACCTGGACGCCGCCGTCGAGAGCGTGATCGAGATCATGGAGTTCCGACCCGCGATCGACCACGGGAAGCCGGTCCGCGTGATCGTGGCACTGCCGATCCGGTTCCAGACCCGTTGAGGGGTGCACTGCCGGCGGCGCTGTCGCGGTGACGGCGAGGGCGGGTGTGGTGGCTGCACCTGGTGCGGACGCGGTGGGCGCGGCGGGGAAACCCGGCACGCGTGGCCGAAAAATTCCACGCGTGGTCAGTTGACCACCTCTAATGTGGGAACCCGGCACACGACATTCGGCGCGCCGTCGCGCGTGTGCAGTTGACCACCATATACGTAGAAACCCGGCACGGACCGGAAAATCAGGGGATGCGTGCCGGGTTTCTACAGTCCGGGGCCTGACTCCGACGTCAGACGGGCGCCCCGCCCCCGCCAGCCGGCGGCACCGACCGGCCTCGACCACCGGCCTCGCCACACAAATCCTCGCCAGCCCCC
>CAYPGK010000113.1:0-7770 GCA_964410055.1 uncultured Gemmatimonadaceae bacterium
GCCGCCGCGTGCTCGTGATGGAGTGGGTGCAGGGCGACAAGCTGGACCGGCTCGCTGGCCGCTTCGCCTCCGGCGACCTGGACTTCGAGCGGGTCATGGAGACGCTGACCGAGGTCTACCTCCGCATGCTGCTGGTGGACGGCTTCGTCCACGCGGACCCGCACGCCGGCAACATCCTGGTCACTGAGGCGGGCACGATCATCTTCCTGGACTGGGGCATGGTCGTCCAGCTCAGCCGCTCGACTCGGGAGTCGATCCTGCGCCTCGCGCTCGCCGCCGGCCGTCAGGACCTCGATGGCATGATCAACGGCATGTACGAGCTGGGCATGATCGACCCCTCGATCTCGCGCGCGGAAATCCGCGACGCCGCCGGCGAGGTGCTCGACATCCTCCAGCGCGTGCGCGAGCTGGGCACCCGGCGCGTGCAGGAGATGGTCCAGGAGATCATGAACACGTTCTACACCTGGCCGCTCCTCCTGCCGCGCGAGCTGGTCTACTTCTTCCGCGCCGCCGCCCTGCTCGAGGGCATCGGGTTCCGCTACGACCCGCGCTTCAACGGCATCGAAATGGCGCGCCGCGTGATCCGCGGCATGCGCGGCGACCTGCTCCGCGCCACCGCGCGCGAGCCGGTCGAGGTCGCGCGGGGGCTCGTCGACGAGGCGCGGGCCGCGCTCCAGGGGGTGCGCGAGGTGCTGCGCCGGGCCGAGCGCGAGGAGTTCCGCGTCCGGCTGCATCCCCGCGACGTGCTGCACGGCGAGCGCTTCATCCTGCTCCAGGTCCGGCGCATCCTCCTCAGCGCGTTCGCGGTCGGGACCGCGCTGATCAGCGCCATTGTCTTCGTGGCGCTCGAGAACGTCTGGCTGCTCGTGGGCGGCCTGCTGATCGCGCTCATCATGTTCGTGGTCGCGTTCTTCATCCCCACACACCTGCTGGAGAACCCGCTCCGCCACGCGCGGCGGGTCCGGCCGCCGGGCGAGTGGCCGTGGGCGGAGTAGGGCCGGCCCTCCGCGTTTCCCGCTACCGTGTGAGGCTGATTGCGCGCCGAGGCGTTTGACAGAGCTCGCGCCAGCCGGCCATCTTTCGGTCATGGGTGAGGGTTCTGCCACGCAGCCGACCGGACTCGGCGGGGCCGAGGCGCGGCTGCTTGAAGACTTCAGGGCGGGCAAGAGGCCCGCGCTCGCGCGCGCGATTTCAATCGTCGAGAACGACCGGCCAGGGGCGCGAGCGCTGCTCCAGGCGCTGCACGCGCGGCTCGGCCGCGCGCGCCGCATCGGCATCACGGGGCCGCCCGGGGCAGGGAAGTCCACGCTCGTCTCGGCGCTGATCACGGCGCTCCGCGCGCGCGGTGATACGGTCGGGGTCGTCGCGGTGGACCCGAGCTCGCCGTTCACGGGCGGCGCGCTGCTGGGCGACCGCATCCGCATTGGCGAGGCCACGCTGGACCCGGGGGTGTTCATCCGCTCCATGGCGTCGCGCGGCTCGCTGGGCGGCCTCGCGTTGGCCACCAAGGAGGTGGCGGACGTGCTGGACGCGTTCGGCTTCGACCACGTGCTGGTGGAGACGGTCGGCGTCGGCCAGTCGGAGCTCGACATCGCCGGGGCCGCGGACACGACCATCGTCGTGCTCGTCCCCGAGTCCGGCGACTCGATCCAGGCGATGAAGGCCGGGCTCATGGAGATCGCGGACCTGTTCGTGATCAACAAGGCGGACCGGCCGGGCGCGGAGCGGCTCGCGCGCGAGGTCGAAATGATGCTCCACCTGCGCGCCGGCCGGGCCCTGCACAACGTGCCGGCGCACCACGGCGTGGACCTGAACCGCGTGCGGCGCCGGGCGGCGTCCGCGGAGCGGGCGGACGGCGATCGGCCCGCGGCTTCCGTGGCGGACGGGGACACGGGCGGTGCCGGACAGCCGGAGGCCTGGGCCATCCCGGTCCTCCAAACGGTGGCAGCGAACGGCCAGGGTGTGGACGCGCTGGTCGAGGCGCTGGACCGGCACCACGCCTGGCTCGAGGCCTCCGGCGAGCTGGGCCGCCGCCGGCGCCGCCGGCTGGCGGAGCGTGTCCGCGAGGTCGTGGATCGCGGTTTGCGCCAGCGGGCCTGGACAGAGGCGGGAGGCGCTGCGATCCTCGAGGAGTCCCTGCCCGCCCTCGAGGCGGGGACGATCACGCCCTACGAGGTGGCCGAGCGAATCGTCCGCGAGGCCGCGGGGTAGGGAGGCGACGGGGAGCGGTCCCCTCGATTACGGGACGGTGAGCCATGGGTCTAACGGATAGCCAGATCTCTTCCGCGGAACTCGCCGAGCGCGTGCGTGAGCAGGAGCGCGAACTGGCCGAGCTGCGTGCGCGCCTGGCCGAATGGGAGGCGGCGTTCCGCCGCGTGCCCACGCGTGACATCAGTTTCACCACCATCTCCGGCGCGCCCGTCGAGCCGCTCTACACCCCGCTCGACGTCGCCGACCAGGACTACCTGGACAAGCTCGGCTTCCCAGGGGAGTTCCCGTTCACCCGCGGGCCGTACACGACGATGTACCGCACGCGGCTGTGGACCATGCGCCAGTTCGCCGGCTTCGGCACGGCCGAGGAGACGAACCAGCGCTACAAGTACCTGCTGGACCATGGCCAGACCGGGCTGAGCGTGGCGTTCGACTTCCCCACGCTCATGGGCTACGACTCCGACCACCCCCGCTCGCTGGGCGAGGTCGGCAAGTGCGGCGTCGCGATCTCCAGCCTCGCCGACATGGAGACCCTGTTCGACGGCATCCCGCTCGACCAGGTCTCGGTCTCCATGACCATCAACGGCCCGGCCATCATGCTGTTCTGCTTCTACATCGTCGCGGCGGAGAAGCAGGGCGTGCGCCCGGACGCGCTGCGCGGCACCGTGCAGAACGACATCCTCAAGGAGTACATGGCGCAGCACGCCTGGATCTACCCGCCCGAGCCGGCGCTCAAGCTGATCGTCGACATGTTCGAGTGGGCATCGAAGCATGCGCCCAAGTACAACCCGATCTCGATCAGCGGCTACCACATCCGCGAGGCGGGGTCCACGGCGGCCCAGGAGCTGGCCTACACGCTGCGCAACGGCTTCGAGTACGTCGAGCGTGGGATCGCGCGAGGCCTCGACGTCGACGACTTCGCGCCGCGCCTGTCTTTCTTCTTCGACGTCCACAACGACTTCTTCGAAGAGATCGCCAAGTTCCGTGCCGCGCGCCGCATCTGGGCCCGGCGCATGAGGGAGGTCTACGGCGCGAAGAAGGAGGAGTCGTGGCGTCTGCGCACCCACGCGCAGACCGCCGGCGTCACGCTCGTGGCGCAGCAGCCCGAGAACAACATCATCCGCGTCGCCTACCAGGCGCTCGCGGCGGTGCTCGGCGGTACCCAGTCGCTGCACACCAACTCGATGGATGAGACGCTCGCGCTCCCGACCGAGAAGGCGGTGCGCATCGCGCTTCGCACGCAGCAGATTCTCGCCTACGAGACCGGCGTCGCCAACACCATCGACCCGCTGGCGGGCTCCTACTACGTCGAGGCGCTGACCGACGAGCTGGAGCGCCAGGCCGAGGCGATCTTCGAGGAGGTCGAGCGCCTCGGCGGCGTCGTGCCCGGGATCGAGAAGGGCTACTTCCAGCGCGAGATCGCCCGTAGCGCCCAGCGCCAGCAGCGCGAGATCGAGACGGGCGAGCGCATCATCGTCGGCGTCAACGCCTTCACCGGCGGCAACGAGGACGCCGACATCGAGATCCTCAAGATCGGCGAGGATGCCGAGCGGCGTCAGCGCGAGCGCCTTGCCGAGCTGCGCCAGCGTCGCGACGACGCGCGCGTCGAGGCGGCGCTGGCACGCCTCACCGAAGCGGCCCGGAACGACGAGAACGTGGTCGAGCCGATGCTCGACTGCGTGCGCGAGTACTGCACGCTCTACGAGATCCGCCACGCTCTCGAACAGGTCTACGGCGCCTACAAGGAGCCGGTCTTCTTCTGATGGAAGGCTCGCCTGGCCCCGGTCGGGCCCGCACGCGAGGACGTCGCTCCGCACGCCGTGGACGCGTCCTCGCGTGAGCCGGGGGGTACCCGCACGATTGGGGAATGGAACCTGACACAGCCTTGAGCGCAGGCGGCATCATCTGGCGCCTGTCGCTCGCGCTCTTCCTCGTCCTCGCCAACGCCTTCTTCGTCGCGGCCGAATTCGCACTGGTCGGCGCTCGCCGCACGCGTATCGAAGCCATGGCGGAGGCGGGGAACACGCGCGCACGCCTCGCCCGCAACGCGATCAGCCACCTCGACCACTACATCTCCGGGACCCAGCTCGGGATCACGCTCGCGTCCCTGGGGCTCGGCTGGGTGGGGGAGAACACCCTTGCCACCATCATCATCCAGGTGTTCGACGGGCTCCCCCCGCCATGGGACGCGATCGCGACGCACACCATCGCAGGCGTCCTCGCCTTCGCGATCATCACGTTCCTCCACATCGTCCTGGGCGAGCTCGCGCCCAAGTCGCTCGCGCTCCTCTTCCCGGAGGCGACGAGTCTCTGGACCGCCGGTCCGCTGATCGGGTTCTCGAAGGTCCTCTCGCCGTTCATCGCGGCGCTGAACGGGACGGCCAACCTGCTCCTGCGGCTCGTGGGTCTGCGTGCGCCTACCGAGGTCGAGCGCGTCCACCGGCCCGAGGAGATCGAGATGCTCGTCACGCAGATGTACGAGCAGGGCGCCCTGGCCGAGGAGCCGGTCGAGATGATCCGCGGCGTCTTCGACCTCTCGGAGACGACCGCCGTCGAGGTCATGACCCCGCGCACCGAGATCGTCGCCGTGCCCGTCGATGCGAGCGTCGACCAGGCCGCCGAGGTCATCCTCGAGGCGGGCCACTCCCGCATCCCGGTCTACGACGGCTCTCTCGACCGCATCGTGGGCGTCATCCTCGCCCGCGAGGTCTGGCGCGCCCAGCGCGATGGGCAGCAGTCCATTGCCGAGCTGATCCGCCCGCTCCCCTACGTCCCCGACAGCAAGGACATCGAGGGGCTGCTCCGGGAGATGCAGGAGCAGCGCGTGCACATGGCCGTCGTCGTCGACGAGTTCGGCGGCACGGCGGGCATCGTCACGCTCGAGGACCTGGTCGAAGAGATCGTAGGCGACATCCGCGACGAGTACGAGGTCGAGCCGCCCGCGATCGAGGAGGTCGAGACCGGCGAGATCCTCGTCAACGGCTCGGTCACCATCTTCGACCTGAACGAGCGCTACGCCCTCGCGCTCCCCGTGGACGAGTACACGACCGTCGCCGGGTACGTCATGGCCCGCCTGGGCCACATCCCGAACGTCGGCGAGGAAGTGCAGTTCCCCGGTGGGCTGCTGCGCGTCGTTGCCATGGAGGGCCGCCGCGTCGACCGGCTCGCGCTCGAACTCGAGCCCCGCGGCGCGGTTGCGGAGCAGGCAGAGAATCAGGACTGATCCGCGAAGGTGCGGCGTCGGCGAATGGTTCGGCGTCGGCGCGGGGGGCGCGCCCGCCGAGCGGGCGTGTTCACGCCCCGGACTCGCCGGTGGTTCACGCCGCGGAATCGCCGACGCTCGCGACCGCGATGACCCGCGGCGAGTCGTGGCGCAGCGGCTCGCCGTCCCAGTCGCCGTAGTAGGTGACCTCGTCGAAACCGGCCGCGCCCAGGAGCGCGTGGATCTCCGTCGCGGTGCGCAGCTTGAGCGCGTGGCGCTTGCGGCCGCGACGCTCGCCCCAGCGCCAGCGCAGCCGCTCCTCGCTGATCCCCGTCACCGGGTCGAACCGACGCCGCACCCGCACCTCGATCCCGTTCGGAAGCGTCCATGCGTCCCGCTCGGCATACGTGCAGATGACGTCGTCCCGGTGCATGCTCTCGAGGAGGAACTTGCCGCCAGGCCGCAGCACGCGCCGGATCTCGCGAAGTGCGCGGATGTCCTCCTCGTCGTCGAGGAAGAGGCCGAGCGACGTGAAGACGTTGAATACGGCGTCGAAGCTGCCATCCCGGAAGGGGAGGGCGCGTATGTCGGCCGCGGCGTACCGGAGCGGGAGACCCGCCTCACGGGCGCCTGCCGCGGCCCGCTCGAGCAGGTCCACCGAGAGGTCCGCGCCGAAGGCCCGCTGACCGGCGCCGGGCAGGAGGTTGGTATGACGCCCCCAGCCGCACGGCACGTCGAGGACGCGCGCGTCCGCCGGAAGGCCGAGGAACTCGATGATCGCGCCTACCTCGCGGCGGCTCTCCCCTTCGGGGAATAGGTCCTCGTGGAGGTGGAAGAAAGTCTCGTCGAAGTAGGTGCGCCACCAGGCCATCGGGAGTGTTCCGGGGGTCGAGGTCTGCCAACTCGCGCGCCGCGCGCGACCGAACTGCCGTCCGCGCGCGCGAGGCGCACCGGACGCGGCGCAGAGGTTGGCGACCGCAGTGCCGGCTGTCAATGGGGGCTCGCCGGCCTCGGCACCCTGAGCGTGGATCGCGCGGTGCCGGCCGGCGGTGGAATCCGTGCGTCCCGCGTGCCTTTCGTCCCTACGGTTCCTTGCCGCTCCCCAGATGCCCGAGTAACTTACGTTTGCCGTCTATTGACAACCGAACGAACGATCGAACACGTGATGACAGGACAGACCACCATGGCCCAGCGCAAGATCCGCGTGCTCGTGGCCAAGCCCGGGCTCGACGGGCACGATCGCGGCGCCAAGGTGATCGCGAGCGCGTTCCGCGACGCCGGCTTCGAGGTGATCTACACCGGCCTGCACCAGACCCCCGAGATGATCGTCGCCGCGGCCATCCAGGAGGACGTCGACGTCATTGCCGTTTCGATTCTCTCCGGCGCGCACATGACGCTCTTCCGCAGGATCATGGATCTGCTGGAGGAGAACGGCGTTGAGGACGTCCTCGTCACCGGGGGCGGGATCATTCCGGAGGACGATGCGGCCGAGCTCCAGCGCATGGGCGTTGGCCGGATCTTCGGGCCGGGCACGCCCACGTCGGAGCCGATCGAGTACATCCGCGAGTGGGCGGCCGAGCATGCCCGTGACCGGGAGTAGGTCGGTCGGCCAGGCAGTATCACGGCTGAGGCGTCAGACGGAGGAGCTCCTCGAGCTGGAGGAGCGTCTCCGGCAGGGCGGCGGTCCCGACCGGATCGAGCGTCAGCACGCCCAGGGCAAGCTCACGGCGCGCGAGAGGATCGCGCTGCTCCTCGATCCGGGGACCGAGCTCCTCGAGATCGGCCTCCTCGTCGCATACGACCAGTACGACGGCCAGGCGCCCGCGGCGGGCGTCGTGACCGGGATCGGCGCGGTGCACGGCCGGCCGGTCGTCGTCGTCGCCAACGACGCGACCGTGAAGGCCGGCTCCTGGTGGCCCGAGACGATCACCAAGATGCTCCGGGCCCAGGAGATCGCCATGCGCTCGCGCGTGCCGATCGTCTACCTGGTCGACTCCGCGGGCGTCAACCTCCCCTACCAGGGCGGCGTCTTCCCCGGCCAGTACGGCGCGAGCCGGCTCTTCTACTACAACTCCATCATGCGGCGGTACCTGCGCGTCCCGCAGATCGCCGCGGTGATGGGCCCGTGCATCGCCGGCGGCGCCTACCTCCCGGCGCTCTCCGACGTGATCCTCATGGTCGAGGGCACCAGCTTCATGGGGCTGGGTGGGCCGAACCTGGTGAAGGGCGCCACCGGCCAGACCGTGGACGCGGAGACGCTGGGCGGCGCCTGGACGCACACCGCGCTGAGCGGCGTCGCACATTACCGCGTGCCGGACGACCGCACCTGCATCGCGCGCATCCGCGACCTGATCGCC
>CAYPGK010000114.1:0-7663 GCA_964410055.1 uncultured Gemmatimonadaceae bacterium
GCCGCGGAGTTTGCGGGGTGGTGCGGTCGACGGAGGCGCCTGGCCGGTGGGGCGGGACGCCCGTCACGCGGTCTGTTCCTTCCAGCGCTTCCAGCCCCAGACGACGAGCCAGCCGAGGAGCACGACCGGCAGGATCTTGGTCAGCGCGAACCAGGCGAGCCCGAAGAGCGAGCCGAGCAGCGCCAGGACGACCTTGAAGACGACGGCGATCGCGACGATTCCACCGATGCCGTAGACGACGAGCTTTCCCATGGCACCTCCAGGAGTAAGGGAGCCGAATGTCTGGACCTTACGCACAGGAGGCAGGAAAGGATTCAGGTCGTCATCTGGCCGCCCGCCGCTTGACCCCGGGTGCCTCGGGCAAGAGATTGCCAACTTACGACCGCACGATCATGGCCCCGCGCCATGAGTCCACGAGGGTCGGCGGGCGCCGATCCGTATGCTCCGAAAGGTCGCCCCAATGGACGGCAAGACTCCGATCCTGGCTTACGCACTCGCCTTTTTCGGCGGGATCGCAGCGATGTTCGCGTTCATCGACATGGCCGTGTTCACATTGTATCTGGCCTACGCGGTGTTGGGCGCGCTCTTCGGCGCGGTCTGGCCGGCGACGTCGTGGCGCTGGAGCGTGTGGATCAGCGTGCCGCTCGTGGCCACCATCCTTGCCGGGGTGGTGTTGCAGGGCGCTCCGCGAGTCGTGGACTGGCTGGTCCTGATCGGCGTGCCGGTCTTCGCCGGCGTGGGCGGCTACGGCGGCGCCCAGTACAGAGCGCGCAAGGACGCCGCGAGGGTGTCGGGCGCGTAGCTCCGCGAATCGCGCGGGCGCCCGAGCGCGCCCGTCGTCATCGGGCAGTGAACCACTCGTGCCGGGCTGGCATCCCTCGGGATCCGGTCCGGCGCTCGTATGGGAAGGAACGATGTCCGCCGAAACTCGACTCTCGGTTGTCCTGCTGGACCTGGACGGCACGCTGATCAACACGAAGCGCCTCTACATAGAGTGCTACCGCCAGGCGGTGCTCCCCTACGTCGGGCGGGAGCTGACTCCCGAGGAGATCATGGCGCTGCGCCCGCGGTCGGAGCTTCGTTTCCTCACCGATGTGGTCGGGCACGCCCGGCTGCCGGCCTGCCTCGAGGACTTCTACCGCGCCTACGAACGGCTCCACGACGCCTACGCCCGCGGGATCTACCCGGGCGTCCCGGAGATGCTGGCCGGACTGCGGGCCACGGGCGCGCGCCTCGGGATCGTGACCGGGAAGAGCCGCAGGTCGTGGGAGTTGACTCGCGCACGCGACGAGCTGGGCGAATTCGACGTGCTCGTGTTCGACGACGACGTCGCCGAGCCGAAGCCGGATCCGGAAGGGCTCCGGATCGCTCTCGACCGGCTCGGCGCCGAGCCGTCGCAGGCGGTCTACCTCGGGGATTCCGGGAGCGACATCGAGGCCGCCGCCGCGGCCGGAATGCGGCCGGCGGCGGCGCTGTGGGCGAAGAAGGAAGCAGAGCACGCGGAGTTCCTGAGCCGCGTCGAGCCGTGGGCGCCGGTGGCGTTCACCACGCCCGCCGACTTCGCCCGGTGGGTCCGCGAGGGCGCCGGCCGGCCGCCGGCGACGGCGGAAGCCGGCCGCGCGTAGCGGTAGGCCGGCGGGGCACCGGTCCACGCCGGACTGGCGCGCCCCGCGGGACGGCCGCGCGCCACGCTAGACGGGCGCGCTCCGCGGGCCGGTGGCTCGTCGCTGCCTAGCGATGGCTCAGCGCTGCCCGTCGGACACTCACCGCTTCGCGTAGACCTCGGTCTTCCCGTTGCGCTGGAAGGCGAGGACGTCGTAGGCCTCCTTGTAGGGGCCTTCCATGCCGGGCGAGCCCATCGGCATGCCGGGCACCGCGAGTCCCGCGATCTCCGGCCGCTCCTCCAGCATCCGCACGATCAGATCCGCGGGGACGTGCCCCTCGACCACGTAGCCGTCCACGATCGCCGTGTGGCAGGACGCGAGCTCGCCCGGCACGCCCGTCGTCGCCTTGACCCTCGGCAGCTCGTTCGTGTCGTGCGAGACGACGGTGAAGCCGTGCGCCTCGAGGTGTTCGACCCACTTCACGCAGCAGCCGCAGGTCGGGCTCTTGTAGACGGCGACCGTCGGCAGCTCGCCAGCGGCGACGTGCGTCGCCGCGGACTCCGCGATCAGATCGGCCGCAAGGTGCGCAGGATCGGCGGCGGGCGTCGTCTTCATCCACGCGCCGACGGCAATGACGACGACGACGGCTGCTCCAGCGGTGCCGTACACGATCTTCTTCATCTCCCCAATCTCCGTTCCGGGTCGCCTGTCCGCACTGTATACCCGCCGGCCCGGCGGGGTGCCGCGCCGGCCGTGCGAGGCGCCGCGGCAATGATGCCGCCCGGCTCGGGGCGCGCGCAAGGCGCGGATCGTCCGGACGCGTGGCCCCATCGGGCGAGTTCGGGGTAGATGGGAGGAAGGAATGGACCCGTGCGGAGGGGGAGACGTTGCCCGTACTTCTCGTGATGTTCGTGGTGGTGCCGCTGGTCGAGCTGGCGGTGCTGGTCAAGGTGGGGACGGTGGTGGGCGTGTGGCCGACGATCGCGCTCGTCGTGCTCACCGGCGCGTTGGGCGGCTGGCTCGCACGGAGTCAGGGCGCGCGGGTGCTGAGGGCGATCCAGGCGGATCTGAGCATGGGACGGATGCCGGCGGCGAAGCTGCTGGACGGCCTGTTGATCCTGGTGGGCGGGCTGGTGCTCCTCGCGCCGGGCCTCATCGGCGACGTGTTCGGGATGCTCCTCCTCTTCCCGCCGAGCCGCGCGATGTTCAAGCGAGCGTTGCGTCGGTGGCTGGAGCGGAAGATCCAGACGGGCGACGTGCGGTTCATGGCGATCATGCGGTAGGGCTCGACACCTGCGGACGGGTCGAGCGGTCGAGTCCGTGATGGGAAACGGCCCCGGTGCCTCCAGGCGCCGGGGCCGCGTTGCATCCAGGCGTGCCCGACCATCCGGGCGGGCACGCGCTCAATGCAGGATGTCGACGACCAGGCGGTCGGGGCTCCGCAGCTCCAGGACCCTGTAGCGGTTCGGCGCAGCGACGCCGATGACCCATTCGAGGCGAGCCTCGAAGTCGCAGGTGAGCCGGAGCGCCCGCACTGCGGGGAGGCCGGGCGAGAGGGCGCGCTCCGTCACGGTGGCGTTGCCGGCGTCGTCGTGGGCGCGGGCGGGCGTCATCCCGACGCGGAGCCATGCGTTGCCGGCGATCGCCACCGCGTTCCCCGAGCCGCACTGTCGGATCGGCCGGTCGACGTACTCGATGGTATATCCGGGCAGCCCGCCGGCGCCGAATTCGAAGACGATGCGGTCGAAGCCCTGTTGCCGACCCACACGCACCGCGGTCTGCGTACTCACGCCGGTGATCGTGGCCCGGCGATCGGTCGGTCCGGCGGTTCCTTCGAAGGGAACGTCCGCGCCGGCAGGCCCGGTCGCGGGAGAATCTGCCGGTCGCGTCGCCACGGGGGGTGCGCCCTCATGGGGCGCGCGGGGCGTGTCGGGTTCGCCTGCGCTGGAGGGCGAGCCGGCATCGGCCGCCGCGTCGCCGGACACGCGCCCCGGCATGGGTCGGTCGTCGTCGTCACCGCCGCCGCACGCGGCCAGCGCGAGCGTGGTGGCCAGAGCAGCTCGGAACAGGATCCTCACCATCACCTCCTGATACGTCGTCCCGAGAATCCGCGGATATGGTACCCGCAAGGATCGGAACTTGCGACCCATGGCCCCTGGGAGTGCAATGAGAGCGCCGGAAGGTGTTGGAAGGAGGTGCGCATGGTGTCCAGGAAGACGGTGCTGCTGGTCGCGCCGCTGGTTTGGGTGGGTGTGAGCGCGTGCGAGGTCGAGGAGCAGCAGCCGGCGCAGTTGCCCGAGGTGGAGGTGCAGGAAGGGCAGTTGCCGGAGTACCAGGCGGAGCCGCGAGACGTCGAGGTCGGTCGGGACACGGTGACGGTCCCGGACGTCCAGCTCGAAGAGCCGACCACGTCCCGGTAGCCGCCGGGCGGGCGGCCGCTCCCTCAGGCGACCCGCTCGATCGTGATCTCGGGCTCGATAGACGCGACGTCGTCCGGGGCCAGGATCGCCTCGCCGCGGGAGAGGAGCGATGCGGTGCCTGCGGCGACGGCGGCGCGGAGAGCGTCGGGCGCAGACGCGCCGCGCCCGAGCGCGAGGGTGAGCCCGGCGAGGAGCGCGTCGCCCGCGCCGACGGCAAGGCGTCCGTCGAAACGCGGCGGGCGAGCGGCCCAGACGCCCGATGCGTCTGCCACGATGGCGCCTTCGGCGCCGAGCGTGATGACGGCGACCTCCGCGCCGAAGCGTAGGAGCGCGGGCGCGGCCTGGACGGCGTCGTCGGGCCCATCGACGGCGCGGCCGAGGAGGCGGCCGGCCTCGTAGACGTTGGGAACGAGGAGGTCGCACCCGGCGGATGCCGCGAGGTGGAGGGCCGGGGCGTCGCAGTCGGGGACGAAGCGCGCGCCGCGCTCGCGGGCGTAGCGGCCGATCCGGGCGTAGAGGTCCTCCGGCAGGCCGCGCGTGATGCTGCCGCAGCAGGCGACCCAGTCGGGACGGGCCGCATCGATCTCCTCCAGCGCCGCCGCGATGAGGCGCTCGCCTTCCTCCTCCGAGAGGATGGGGCCGCGCGGGTTGAGGAGCAGGTCGCGCCCGTCGGCTGCCGCGTGTACGCCCACGAAGATCCTCGTCTCGCCCTGGATCGGCACCGCGCGGAGCGAGGTCCCTTCCCTTCGCAGGTCATTTTCGAGCTCCCGGCCGACCCGGCCTCCCAACGGCGCGATCGCACGGGCCTCACCGCCGAGCGCACGCGCGGCGCGGACCACGTTGATCCCCTGGCCGCCGGGGCGCCGCCGCGGCGCCTCGACGCGGTTCGCGTCGTTCCAACGAATCGTTTCCGTCTCGAAAAGAAGGTCGAGCGAGGGGTTGGGCGTCAGTGTCAGGATCACGGTCGGTTCGAAAATACGGGTCCGGGCGGGAGAGTAACGCCGGGGGCGGGGGAGGGCCAGAGGCCGGGACGCTCGCGGGGGCGGGGAGGGGGTGGCCGACGGTTGGGGCGGGTATTATAGCGACCCTGCTCGAACGAGGCAGACACGAGAATCATTCGAGATAGACAGGCGGGTCGATATGTCGATAGAACCGAAGGAGGCGCTCCGGGCGTGGTTCCTGGGGCCGCGCGCGGAGAACGCGGAGCTGTTCGAGCGGCTCGTTACGGAGGCGCTGCGCGACCACGTTTTCTGGCGCCGCAACTATCACCCCGAGGACGGATTCGCGATCCGGGAGCAGGACAAGCGGAGCGAAGGCTACGAGGAGACGGTCGCCAGGTTGACGCAGGAGCTCATGGGGCTACTTGCCGAGCTGAAGCGGGGGGTGCCGTTCTTCAGCGGCCGCTACAAGGGCCACATGAGCTTCGAGCAGACGATCGCGAGCCAGATCGGCTACTTCGCGGCGATGCTCTACAACCCGAACAACGTGGCGATCGAGGCGTCGCCGGTGACGACGCGGCTGGAGCTGGAGGTCGCGGCGGAGCTGGCACGAATGATCGGCTACGACCCCCAGACGTCGTGGGGTCATCTGACGTCGGGCGGGACGGTCGCGAACTTCGAGGCGATCTGGATCGCGCGCAACATCGTCTACTTCCCGCTGGCGGCGCGGGGCGCGGCGGACCAGCTCGGCGTCTCGCCGGAGGTCGAGCTGCCGGATGGGAGCAAGGCGCCGCTGGACCGGCTCGGGCTCTGGGAGCTGGTCAACATCCGGAACGGTGTGGCGCTGGACCTCTTCGAGTCGCTGCGGAAGGCGGCGCCGCCGGCCGAGGTGCGGCGGGCGCTCGAGTCGCACACACTGGCCACGCTCGGCTACCAGCGGTACATGGAGCGGCTGACCCGGGCGTTCGGCGACCCGCTCCCGCCGGGCGTCGTGCTGGTCGCGGCGACGGCGCACTACTCGTGGGAGAAGATCGTGCGCGCGCTCGGGATCGGGTCGAACCAGCTCGTGTTCGTGCCGGTCGACACGCACTACCGGATGGACCCGGACGCGCTCTGGGAGAAGGTGCGGGAGCTGACGTCGCGGCGGGTGCCGATCCTGGCGTGCGTGAGCGTGTGCGGCACGACGGAAGAGAGCGCGGTCGACCGGCTCGATCAGGTGCTCGAGGTCCGGGACCGCGCGGAGCGGGAGCTCGGCATCACCTTCCACATGCATTCGGACGCGGCGTACGGCGGGTACGCGGCGGCGGTGACGTGGCGTGCCGACGGCACGAGGCGGAGCGCGGAAGAGATCCGGGCGTCGACCGGGCTGGACTGGCCGTCCGACGGGTGGGTCCGCGGGATCGAGGCGCTCGGCCGGGCCGACTCGGTGACGATCGACCCGCACAAGCTGGGCTACACCCCGTACCCGGCGGGGGCGTTCCTGCTGCGGGACCGGCGGGCGCGCGAGCTCGTCGCGATCGATCCGCCGTACCTGCTCCCTACGCAGGGGCTCGCCTCGGCGGAGGACCTGTTCCTCGGGCGTTTCATCCTCGAGGGCTCGAAGCCGGGCGCGGCGGCGGCATCGGTCTGGCTCAGCCACAAGGTGCTCCCGCTGGACGAGCGTGGGTACGGCTACCTCATCGAGCGGACGGTGTGCGGCGCGCGTCGCCTGCATTCGGCGCTGCGTGAGGCCGAACTGGACCCGTTCCGCATCGTGCTCCTCCCGGAGCCGGACATCAACATCGTCTGCTACGTGATGCACCACCCGTCGCTCGAGACGCTCGAGGCGGTCAACGCCTTCAACGAGGGGATCTACGAGCGGATGAGCCTGAGCCGGCCGGGCGCGGCGCCGGACTACATCATCACGCGCACTCGCTTCCAGAGTCCGATGTACGACGGCGCGGTCAAGCCGATCCTGGACGAGCTGGGCGTCTGCACGGTCGACGAGTGGCGCGAAAGCGGGGCGGCGGGGCTGGTCGTGCTGCGCTCGACGGTCATGGACCCGTTTCTCGATGCGCCGCCGCCCGCGCCGGACCACGTCGGCGGCTTCATTGCGGCGCTGCGGCGGGCGTGTGAGGAAGCGCTGGGACGAGCCGTCCGGACTTGAAGACCCAGCGGATCTCGCGCGTGTCGCGGATGTCGCGCGTCGGGTCGCCGTCCACGACGACGAGGTCGGCGAGCATGCCGGGCGCGATCACGCTCCGCTCACCGTCCAGCAGCGGCCCCGACCAGAAGATGCGCGCCCGGTCCGGCCCGTCGTGGCCGATCGCGTCGACGACGTCGAAGTCGTTGTTCAGGTCCCGGACCGAGGTCACGCCCGCGGCAAGGAACATCCAGACGTAGTGCGGGCGGGTGTGCGCGTGCAGGTCGATGAGGCCGGGGAGGATCGTGCCGCGCCCGGCATCGAGCGCTCGTGCGCCTTTCGGGATGGCGCAGCCGCCGGCGGCGCCCACGCACGCGATGCGGTCCCCATCGATGACGACGACGCCGTTCTCGATCGCGGGCGCGCCGGTCCCATCCACGACGCGGCCACGCAGGACGAGCGCCGGCTCCTGGGCGTCCGGCTCGGGGGTCGGGGTCGGTTGAACGGTCGAGCAGGCGAGCGGGGCGAGCGCGCTGAGCGCGGCAAACGCGAGCGCTACGGAGCGACGGAGCGGCATCG
>CAYPGK010000115.1:0-7381 GCA_964410055.1 uncultured Gemmatimonadaceae bacterium
TCGATGGGAAGCTGGTGACCGCGCCCGCCTGGCCGGCGCACCCGATGTGGCTGGCGCGCTATCTGGAGGTCATCGGCACGCGCGTCGAGCACGCGGAAGCGGTGGCGCTGTGATGGGGCACGACGCTTGCTCCCTCCATCGCTGAACGAGCCCGCACGCGCGGGAGCGAACCCGAATGGGTGACGCGCCCCGTCGCCTCCACTCGGCGGCGGCGGGGCGCGCAGCGATGGATCTCAACGGGACGGAGCAGAGCCGATGGCCAGCGCACCCATGCCCAGGCCGCACTCGCCGCCGGGCGCCAGCCAGCCTCACCTCCACCAGCAGAGCCGGGAAGTCCAGCGTTTCGACCAGCTCCGCGACATGCCGCTCGGCCTGTCCGAGGAGGTGCGCAGCGAGATGGCGGCGGAGCTGAACCGGATCCTCTGCGACACGCGGATCCTGCACGACCTCTACAAGAAGACGCACTGGCTGGTCCGCGGTGCGACGTTCTATCAGCTCCACCTGCTCATGGACAAGCACGCCGAGGAGCAGGAGGCGCTGGTCGACGTCCTGGCGGAGCGCGTGCAGACGTTGGGCGGCGTGGCCGTCGGGGACGCGCGCCACGTCGCCGAGCTCACCCGCATCGAGCGGCCGCCGGACGGCGTGGAGGAGGTGCCCGCGATGCTGTCGCGCCTGCTCGACGCGCACGAGCAGATCATCCGCGAGGCGCGCCGGGTCGCGATCCGCGCCGACGAGCTGGGCGACCTCGTCACGAACGACATCCTGGTCTCCAACGTTCTGCGGACGAACGAGCTGCAGGCGTGGTTCGTGGCCGAGCACCTGGTCGACCGGCCGCTCGTGGTAGTGAAGGACGACAGCGCGAGCGGTTCGCGCGGGAGCCGGATGCACTGAGGCGGGAGGTCCTACCGGAGCAAGGTAGGTTGGCGCGTTGCCCGGAGCGCCGCCGGGCGGGCGAGCGGCCGGTACCCGTCGTCGGGCGCGGGACCGAGCGCGGGCGCCTCGATCCACGCGTGGGCCTGGATCTCGCCCGACCGCGAGTCCCGGCGCGCGCCGATGACGAGCGACGCCGGCTCGCCGAGCCAGCGGAGCGCCAGGCACCCCGCCGTTGCGCGGTAGAGGCACGTATTGCGCCAGGGCGAGGCGGGGAGCCGCGCCAGGATGCGGAGGGCACGGTTCGCCCACCGCACCGCGGCCCGGCAGTCGGCGCTCTCACGCCGGCGCGCAGCGGCGCCATCGGAGGCGTGATGCGCGGCGTCTTCGGCGGCGCGATCGGCGCCGTCCTCGAGGGCGGGATGCGCGGCGCCATCGGAGGCACGATAGGCGCCCCCCGCCGACGGCTCGAGCAGGCGCTCGAGCCGTTCGCCCTCGAGGTGCCACGGCGCGACGAGCGCCGCGGCGACGCCCTTCAGCGCGGATCGGGGTGAGATCATCGTCGTGGGTCGGCCGCGTCCTCCATGGTCGGAGTATACCTCGACGATGCATGCGGGAACAAGGCGCGGCGAGAAGCGACCGGGGGCGTTTGCGAACCGCGGCGCGCCCCCGCGAGGCGCGGGCGTGCGAAGCGGGGCGAGCCGCCGCCACGGCGGCGAGCTGCGCCCCGCGATTACGCCGAGGGCCAGCGTCAGCCCAGGCGGCGCGACGGATCGGCGATGTCGAGCCAGCTGAATCCACGCTCGTTGCCTTCGATCGGCGTCGAGAAGAGCGTCAACGCGCTCAACGGCGCCAGATCCTCGACGGCCGGCGCGGTCCAATCCCGGCGAGCCGTCTCGCCCCGCGCCGGCCGAGCGCTCTGCATATCGATCACGCTCTCGCGTGCCATGATCCCCTCCTTGGTCGATCCGTAGACGAAGTATTCGACGAGTCACGGGTGCGGCCGCCGGGCCGTCGACACAGTCACGGCCGGGTCGTACCGGCGACGGGGGTCGGCACGGTCGCGTATCCCCCGCGGCCGTCGCCGACCTGCCCGCTCAGGTTCTTGCCCCAGCAGTACGTCCGGCCGTCGGAGCCGCGGGCGCAGGTGTGGTACGATCCCGCCTCCAGCCCAGAGAACGTGAGCCCCGGCGGCGCCGCGACCTCGACCGGCGTGAGCTTGTCTTCGCCCGTGCCGTCGCCGAGCTGGTAGTCGACGGAGTTCCTCCCCCAGCAGTAGATGCGGCCGTTGGTCGCGATGGCGCAGGTGTGCTCGGTCCCGAGGGCCACCTCCGTGAACGTCACGCCCGCCGGCGCCTTCACCGCCGTCGGCGACCACTTCGCGGCCTTGGTGCTGTCGCCGAGCTGGCCGTAGTTGTTGGCCCCCCAGCAATACAGCTTGTGGTCCGAACCGAACGCGCAGTTGTGGTTGGAGCCGGCGGCCACCCTGGAGAGAGTGACCTCTCCGGGCGCGGCGACCGCCGTGGGCTCCTCCCGGCTCCCCGTCGCGCCGATCCCGAGCTGCCCGGCCCCGTTGATCCCCCAGCAGTAGATCTTCTTGTCCGACCCTTCGGCGCAGAGGTGGTTGGCGCCGTGCGCCACGTTGGAGAGCGTGACGCTCCCGGAGTCCGGGAGCGGGACCACCACCGTCCCGCCGGGACTGTACGTGGTCAGCGTGTACCCCCAGCAGTAGAGCGTTCCGGACACGTCGAAGGCGCACGACCGGTGGTTCCCCGAGGTGATGTCGGACCACGGCTCTCCGGAAGACGGGAGGCCGATCGCGACCGGGGTCTTCTGGTTGCCGGCCCAACCCGGGATCGCGCCCAGGCTGGCCGCGCCCCAGCAATAGACCTTCCCGTCGTCGCCGGTGGCGCAGGTGTGCGCGAAGCCCGAGGCGACCCGCGTGAACTTCACGCCGTCCGGCGGGGCGACCCGCCGCGGCGTGTTGCGGGCCGAGGTCGTCCCGTCGCCGACCTCGCCGTACGCGTTGAATCCCCAGCAGTAGATCTCGCCGTTCGACGCCTCGGCGCAGCTGTGATCCCCGGCCAGGTCGAGCCGGGTGAAATGCACGCCGTAGGAGGTCGGGTCCGGCACCGTGGTGGCGATCAGCACGCTGAACCGGAACGTCTCCGCGCCGTTGAGCGCGAAGCGCCACTCCTTCGCGCCGCTCGTCTCACCCTGGCCCAGGATCCCGTCGGGACCGAGGAGATCGTCGCCGTACTCGTAGTACTTGCGCTCCTCCGAGTCGATGAAGGTGCCGACGCCGTCGTGGTTCGAGACGACGACGCCGTTGGTCGGCTCGTCGACGAAGAAGACCCGCACGCCGTCCGCGTGGGCGTTCATGCCGTCCGCCGTCGCCATCGGCTGGAGCGACAGGTTCTGGACGGTCACGTTCGCCTTCCAGACATCGTCCTCCATCACCGGCGGGTCGTTCGCCAGCCGCACGAACTGGTGCTGGCTCCCGACGATGACGTTGAGCCGGGGGCCGTCCGCCCCGGGCGCGGCCGACGACGGCTCGCAGTCCATCGTCCCCCCGTGCACCGCCACGGTGCAGGTGAGGAGCATCGTGAACGACGGCCGGGTCGGCTCGGGCTCGGCGCCGTGAGGCGCAACGGGCTCGTCGGCGCAGCCGGCGGCCACCAGCGCGCCGGCGAACAGCGCCATCCGCCACGCGCCGATCCTCCCCGAACGCCCCCTCACCGACGCCTCGCGCCACTCCGGTCCGGTCGGTCGCGCACGCGAACGCGTGCGCGCGCGAATCGCCGTGTCGTGTGACATGATCTCCCCTCCAGGCGATTGGGAACGTGCCGATCGCGGCGCACGTCCCCCGGGGCCGGGACGGTCGCCGGCTCGGCCGAGCGATCGTGGAGGAGAAACTCAGGCGCGGCGATAACGAAAGAGGCCCGCGGGGATAACCAAACGATTATCTGACCGACGCGGCGGGGGTCGTCAGGGGCGCGGGTCGATCGCCGCGCAGACGGGGTGGCCCTGCGAAACCCGCGTGGCGGGAGGGATGGCGAGATCCCCGCGCCGCCCGGCGCTCTCCTCGGCCATGGTCCGGTATCGCGCCGCGGCGGCGGCGTCGCCCCGGGCGGCGTGGATCTCCGCCTGGCGGATCCGCGCGGCGACGAGGTAGGCGAGGTCGTAGCCCTGGGGATCGGGGAAGGTGGCGTACCAGGCGAGCGCCTCTTCGTCGCGGCCGAGCTCGTGGAGCAGCTCGGCGCGCAACCAGCGTTCCCGGGCGAGGGGGTGGTCGACGAAATCGGGGCGCGTGCCGGCGGCGGGGATCTCCGGCTGGCCGAGCGCCTCGAGCGCGCGGGCCGGGCGGCCGCAGGCGCGGGCGATCTCGGCGCGGAGGACCCGGGCGTAGGCGGCGTAGTACCGGTCGTCCATGCGCGTGCGCCCGGCGGTCCGCTCGAGTCTGGAAGCGATGCGGTGGGCGCCATCGAGGTCGCCGAGCCGGAGGCTGAGCTGGCCGAGGAGGTATTCCCGTCGGGGCGGGTAGATCCCGTCCGAGACGAAGAAGTCCATGCCGGGACCGACGAAGGCGTCGTCCGGCGACCGCTCGATCGCCTGCCGCACCGCGGCGAGTTCGTGGCTCGCGAACGTGGCGAGCGGCGCGAGCGCGAGGGCGGCGACGAGTTCCGCCGTACGGTCGGCGGGGAGCGCGTCCGCGGCCCGGAGCGTCGCGGCCGCCGTGTGGATGTCGCCGCGCGCTGCGGCGATCTGCGCCTCCCACACCGCGCCCCAGGCGACGTTGAAGGGATCCCGCCCCGGGCCGGCGAGGAGGCGCGCGAGCGCGGCGGCGCCGTCCAGGTCATGGGCGAAGACGGCGACGCTGCGGGCGACGTCGAGGACCGCCCCGTCCGGCGCCGTGGCCAGCTCGTTCAGGATCTCCCGCCGGTCGGACTCGTCGCCGATCGCGAAGGCGGCCAGGGCGCGGGCGCCGAGCTCGTGGAACCCGCCGCGGGGCAGGCGATAGTCCCGAACGCGACGCGCGAACGAGCGCAACGCCGCCGTGTCCCGTTGGCCCGCGGCGATCCTGACGAGGTGGATGAGCGCGCCGACGTCGCCGTTCTCGCTCTTGCGAAGCGTGAGCGTACGCTCCCACGCGGCGCGGGAGTCCAGCGCGGACTCGCCCAGCGTCGGCTTCCAGTGGAACTGGACCTCGGCCAGGACGTGGTACGCGTCCGGGTCGACGTGGTCGGAGATGACCTCCCGCACCATCCGCTCGGCGGTGGCGGGGTCGCCGCGGAGCAGGGCGCGCCACGCGCGGGCGGTCGCCCGCTTCCACGGCTCCATCCTGTCGGCGTCGGCCGCGGCGCGCTCGGCGGCCCAGAGCGCGAGATCGTTGTCCCCGGCCCAGTCCGCGGCGAAGCTCAGGTGCATGTAGGCGAGGGCGAACGTCGTGTCGATGGCGACGGCTTCCCGCAGGTGCGCGACGGCTTCGGCGAAGTCGCCGCCCGCGAGGGCGACGCGCCCGGCGCGGTAGTGGGCGAACGCGTCGACCGACGGCGTCGTAGGTCCCCACAGGGACCAGGGCTTGAGGGACGGGTCCTCCCTCGGCGCCCTACGCGCATCTCCTCCGCCCTCCCGAACGACCAGCGGGGCGAGGGTCGCCAGGGTGAGGATCAACGCGACGACGCCGATCGCAATGCGGGCGGAACCGCGGGTGCGCCCGGCCCTGCGCGAGCGCCCGGCCCCGGGCGCGCGCGGCGACGGGGCCGGCGCCGCGGGCCCGATGGGTGGGAGCGCCTCGCGCTCGCGCGACGGTCGGACAGGTCCGGGCGCCCCCGCGGCCGCGGCCGGCGGACGGTCCGGAGCCGCGGCCGGCGGACGGTCGGGCGAGGCAGTCGACGGCTCGACCGAGGCCGACGGAGCCGATGGCGCCCGGCCCGGTGCCGACCCGGCCGCCGCCGATCGCGCGCGGATCTGGTCCGCCAGCTCCCGCGTCCGCGCGGACGGCGTCGTTTCCAGCTCTTCGTAGAGACGCCGCGAGAACTCTTCGAACTCGCGCAGCGCGCCGGCCCGGTCGCCGTTGCGCTCGAGGAGCGCCATCAGACGGCGCAGCGCGGCCTCGTCGTGGGGCGTGAGCGACGCCGCCCGGCGCGCCCAGCGCGCCGCCCGGTCAGCGTCGCCCTCGGTCTCGGCGCGCTCGGCGAGAGCCCATGCGGCGTCGCTCGCCTGCTGGCGCCGCCGCGCGCGCTCGCGGTCGAGCCAGTGCTCGAACTCGGGTGCGCCGGAGATGAAGAAACCTTCGAGGAGGTCGCCGCGGTACAGGTCGAGCGCGTCGGCGAAGCGGCCGTCGCGGATCGCGTCGTCGAACGCCCAGACGTCGCACCAGAAATGCCGCTCCGAGAGCGCGAGCTCCGAGCCGCCGCGACGGACGATCGCTTCCTTGCCCACCTTGCCGCGGAGGTAGCTGATCGCCGTATTCAGCGAACGCCGGGCGCGCTGCTGTTCGAGGTCGGGCCAGAACAGGCCGAGGAGGGTGTCGCGGCGGTGATAGCCCCGCGGCGTCGCGGCCGCAAGGAAGGCGAGGACCGCCGCGCGCTTGGGCTGGGACGGAACGTCGTCGAGTGAGCTCCCCGCTTCGTCGCGGATGTCGAGCGGTCCGAGTACGAAAAGGTGAATCACACGCGGTTCATTCGGCAACGACGCCGACCGACCCCGCAGACTTCGCGGAACGGAACGAACCCGAGACCGGCTGCGCCACCCGCCGAGACTCGATGTCAACGCGGTGCCTCGAAGATACTCTGAGGCGGTGGCCGGTGCAAATCGCCGGCTGCGGAAATAGATTGCATGCGATGGAGAACGAGAATGCTTCGCCCGGGTGCGCTTGCCCCGGCCGTCATTTCCTCCGCGACGCGCGGTGGTACAAGCGACTCCAGGCGCGGGTCCTGTCGAGGGAATACGCGCCGTACACGCGCGCGGTCGAGCGGCGCAAGGCGGAGCTGTTCGGCGGGCTCGAGGGCGACGTCGTCGAGATCGGGCCCGGCGGCGGCGTGAACCTGCGCTACTTCGCGCCCGATGTCCGCTGGACCGGGATCGAGCCGAACCCGTACCTGCACGACGTGATCCGGGCGCGGGCGCGGGAGCTGGGCCGGGCCGCGGACGTGCGGGCCGGCAGGGCGGAGGCGCTCCCCTTCGACGACGGGTCCGTCGACGCCGTCGCCTGCTCGCTCGTGCTCTGCAGCGTGAACGACCTGGAAGGCACGCTGCGCGAGATCCGGCGCGTGCTCCGGCCCGGCGGGCGGTTCGTCTTCATCGAGCACGTCGCCGACCCGAAGGGCGGCCGCCGCGCCCGGCTGCAGCGCATGGTCCGGCCGGTCTGGCGGCTCATGGCCGATGGGTGCCACCCGGACCGCCGGACGTGGGAGGCGATCCGGGCCGCCGGCTTCGCCCGCGTCGAGATCGAGCACTTCGAGGCGCCCGTGCCGCTCGTGGCGCCGCACATCGCCGGGTTCGCGGT
>CAYPGK010000116.1:0-7226 GCA_964410055.1 uncultured Gemmatimonadaceae bacterium
ACGTCGATGCGCTGGAGTCGATCCACCGGCGGAAGACCGGCGCGCTCCTCGCGGCATCGCCCCGGCTGGGCGGGCGTGCGGCGCGCGCGGAGGCCAGGGTCCTGGACGCGCTCGGGGCGTACGGCAGCGCACTCGGACTCGCGTTCCAGATCGCGGACGATGTGCTCGATCTGACGGGCGACACGGCGGCGCTGGGGAAGACGGCGGGTCGGGACGCGGTGCTGGCGAAGGCGACGTACCCCGCGCTGCTCGGCGTGGACCGCGCCCGGGAGCGGGCCCGGCTCGAAGCGGACCGGGCGATCGAGGCGCTCCGCCAGGGCGGGATCGCTTCGGTGGAACTGGAGGCGCTCGCACATTACGCGGTGGAGCGTGACCGGTGACGGCGCTGAGTGTCCTGCTCGCGTGGAATCCGGCGTTGGTGCTGGCCATCATCGCGATGGTCACGACGCAGATCCTGAAGTTCGTGATCGCACTGGTCTCGCTCCGCAGGATCGACTTCGAACGTCTGACGGGGACCGGGGGGATGCCGTCGAGCCACGCCGCGTCCGTCGCCGCGCTGGCGACGGCGATCGGGATCGAGGCGGGGTGGGACTCGCCGCTCTTCGCGGTTGCGACGTTCTTCTCCCTGGTCGTAATCTACGACGCCGCGGGGATTCGACGCGCCGCCGGGCGCCAGGCACGCGTGCTGAATCAGATGATCGATGATCTCAAGGCGCACCATGTGATCGAGGGCGAGCGGTTGCGAGAGCTGCTCGGACACACGCCGATGGAGGTGCTCTCGGGTACCGCCTACGGCATCGCGCTCGCCCTGGCGTTACACCCGTAACGGAGAGGACTCAGTGTCGCTTTTGGACCGGATCACGACGCCGCAGGAGCTGCGACAGCTCCCTCGCTCCGAGTTGCCGGCGCTGTCGTACGAGATAAGAGAGCGGATGATCGATGTGGTCAGCCAGGTCGGCGGCCACTTCGCGCCGGGGCTGGGCGTCGTCGAGTTGACCGTCGCGCTGCACTACGTCTTCGATACGCCGCGAGACAAGCTCGTCTGGGACACGGGTCACCAGGGTTATCCGCACAAGATCCTGACGGGCCGGAACGACCGGTTCCCGACGCTGAAGCAGAAGGGCGGGATCTCGGGCTTCCTGAAGCGTGATGAGTCCGAGTACGACGTCTTCGGCGCCGGTCACGCGGCGACATCGATCTCGGCGGCGTACGGGATCGCGACCGCACGGGATCTGAACGGCGAGGATTACAAGGTCGTCGCCATCATCGGCGACGGCTCGATGACGTGCGGACTGGCGTACGAGGCGCTCAACAACGCGGGTCCGACGGACCGGGATTTGATCGTGATCCTGAACGACAACGAGATGTCGATCTCGCAGAACGTGGGCGCGATCCACAAGTATCTCACCCGGATCACGACGAACCCGCTCTACAACCGCGTCCGGAACGAGTTGAAGGGGCTGCTCCAGCGTGCGCCGGTCGTCGAGGAGCTCGCCATCAAGCTGGAGGAGAGCGTCAAGAACCTGCTCGTCCCGGGCACGCTCTTCGAGGAGCTGGGCTTCCGCTACTTCGGCCCCGTCGACGGCCACGACCTGGATGCGTTGATCGACACGCTGTCCAGCGTCCGGAAGATGAAGGGGCCCCGCCTCGTGCACGTCTTGACGAAGAAGGGGAAGGGCTTCCCGCTCGCCGAGCAGAATCCGGTGCTCTGGCACGGCGCCTCGCCGTTCGACAAGCTCAGCGGCCAAATGGCGCAGAAGGGCGGGCTCCCGGCGTATACCAAGGTCTTCGGCCAGGGGCTCCTGGAGCTCGGCGCGCGTAAACCGGAGGTGGCCGTCATCACGGCGGCGATGCCGAGCGGCACCGGAACGACCGGCTTCGGCGAAACGTATCCCGAGCGCTACTTCGACGTCGGGATCGCGGAGGGTCATGCGGTCACCTTCGCGGCCGGCCTCGCAACGGAGGGCGTGCGCCCCGTCGTCGCGATCTATTCGACGTTCCTCCAGCGCGCCTACGACTCGATCATCCACGATGTCGCGCTCCAGCACCTGCCCGTCGTGTTCGCGATGGACCGCGCCGGCCTGGTCGGCAACGACGGTCCGACGCACATGGGGCTCTACGACATCGCGTACCTGCTGGCGGTGCCGGAGATGATCGTGACGGCGCCCAAGGACGGAGCGGAGATGCTCGCGCTGCTCCGGCTCGGCGTAGAGCAGGACAAGGGGCCGTTCTCGCTGCGCTACCCGAGGGACAACGTGCCCGCCGCGGTCCCGTCGCTGGACGAGATCCCACAGGTCGAGTTCGGGACGTGGGAAGTCCTGCGTCGTGGCAGCGGCCTCGCGATCCTGGCGGTCGGGACCATGGTCCAGCCGGCGCTCGAGGCGGCGCGCATCCTCGCCGCGAACGGGATCGACGCGACCGTCGTCAATTGTCGCTTCCTCAAGCCCGTCGACGAAGCGACGCTCGACTGGGTCGCAGAGCGGCACGCGGCCGTTCTCACGGTCGAGGAAGGGACGATCGTCAACGGATTCGGCGCCCTCATTGCGCGGCTCCTCGAGGAGCGCGCGGCCGACGAGCCTGCGCCGCGCGTGGACACGATGGGCGTGCCGGATCGGTTCATCGAGCACGCCACGCGCAAGGAGCAGCTCGAGGAGGTCGGTCTGACGCCGGAGGGGATCGCCGCACGGGGGCTCGCGCTCGCCGAGCGGGCCGAGCTCACGGCGGTGCGCGAGACGGCGTGATGCCCGACGGCGGCCGGCGCATCCAGCGTATCGGCGTCGTCGGACACGCGGAGTACGACGGGCTCGCGTCCGCGCTCCGGACGCTGCTCGACTTCGCATCGGCCAACGGACTCGAGGTATACGCGGAGGACCGCATCCGCGAACTGGCTGCGGATGCGGGCCCGTTCCGGCCGGATGGCGTGGATCTCCTCATCACGCTGGGCGGCGATGGCACGCTGCTTCGCGGCGCGCGCCTCGTCGCCCCGTATCATACGCCGGTCCTGGGGATCAACCTCGGCTATCTCGGCTTCCTGACCTCGGTCCCGCCGGATGGCCTGCCCACGGCGCTGGAGCGGGTGCTGGCCGGCGACTGCTGGCTGGACCGCCGCTTCACGCTCGAGGCGCGCGTCGTCCACAACGGTGCGGCGGTCGGTCCTGCGTACATTGCGCTGAACGACGCGGTACTCCACAAGGGCGGCTTCGCGCGCGTCGTCCGCCTTGCCGTTTACGTGGGCGAGGGGGAGGAGCCGATCGGCTCGTACAGCGCGGACGGGATCATCATCTCCACACCGACGGGATCGACGGCGTACTCGCTCTCCGCGGGCGGTCCGATCGTCGAGCCGTCGGTCGACTGCATCCTGGCGACGCCGATCTGCCCCCACACGCTCGCCGTACGCCCGCTGGTCGTCCCCGCGTCGGCCGAAATCGCGGTCGAGGTCCTGACGCCGAGCGAAGAGATCATCCTCACGGTCGACGGGCAGGAGGGCGCGACGCTCCGGGAAGGCGACCGGATCGTCGTGCGCAGGGGCACGGCGGAGGTGCCGCTGGTGCGCTTTCCGGGGCAGAGTTTCTTCTCGACGCTGCGTCGCAAACTGCACTGGGGGATCGGCCGCACGGGCCTCTCCTGAGCCAGGGGGCCGACCCCGCCGGCTATTGAACCGCCCGATCCCGGGCGGGTATACTCAAGCCATGCTGATCGAGTTGCGCATCCAGAACTACGCCGTGATCGACCGGCTCGCGGTGCGGCTCGAGCCGGGGCTGAACGTGCTCACGGGCGAGACCGGGGCGGGGAAGTCGATCATCGTGGGCGCGCTCTCGCTCCTGCTTGGCGAGAGGGCATCGGCGGAGTACGTCCGTACCGGCGCGGACAAGGCGATCATCGAGGGCGTCTTCGACGTGGCGGACCGCCCCGAGGTGCTCTCGCTGCTGGAATCGCAGGGGCTATCGGCGGAAGACGGGCTGGTCATCCTGCGGCGGGAGGTGGCGGCGGAGGGGCGCAACCGCGCCTGGGTCAACGGGTCCGCCGCGACGGCGAGTCTCCTGGGCGAGCTCGGGCGCCGGCTCATCGACCTCCACGGACAGCACGAGCACCAGACGCTCCTCCGGAGCGAGGAGCAGCGCGCGATCCTGGACGCGTACGCCGGGGCGTCGGAACTGGCGGAAGAGGTCCGCGAGGCGCACGGGCGGCTCGTGAGGGCGCGGCGCGCGCTCGAAGATTTCGACCGCCGCCGCCGCGAGGTCGAGCAGCGGGCGGATTTCCTGCGGTTCCAGGCGGAAGAGATCGAGAAGGCGAAGCTGAAGCCGGAGGAGGAGGAGCAGCTCGAGGAGGAAGGAAACCGCCTCGAGCACGCCGAGGACCTTGCCCGACTATCGGGGCGGCTGCACCAGGCACTTTATGCTGCAGAGGACTCCGTCACCTCGACGCTCGGCGAGCTGCGCCGCGTCCTCGACCAGCTCGTCAAGATCGATCCGTCTCAGCAGGAGGCGGTCGAGCTGCTGGAGAACGCCTACTACAATGCCGAGGAGCTCGGCAGGCGCATGGGCGAGTACTCGGCGATGGTCGAGCACGACCCGGCGCGCCTCGACGAGATCCGGCGCCGGCAGGACCTGATCTTCCGGCTCAAGACGAAGTACGGGCCCACCCTCGCCGACGTGATCGAGACCGGACGGCGGGCCCGTGAGGAGCTCGACCTGATCGACGGCGGCGGGCTGGAGCGGCGGGATCTGGAGAACGAGGAAGCCGCTGCGCGGGCCGCGTTGGAGTCGCTCGCCGCGCGCCTGTCGAAATTGCGTAGAGAAGGCGCAGGCCGTCTTGCGGGCGAGGTGGGTGCGATCCTGCCGGACCTCGGACTCGCGGGCGGGCGGTTCGAGGTCGCGCTCGACCCGCTGCCGGAAATATCGGCGGACGGCGCCGAGAGCGTCGAATTCCGCGTCGCACTCAACGCCGGGTTCGAGCCGCGGCCGCTCGCGCGGGTGGCGTCCGGCGGTGAGCTGTCGCGGATCATGCTCGCGCTGAAGACGATCCTCGCGCGGCTGGACCAGATCCCCTCGCTGATCTTCGATGAGATCGACACCGGGATCGGCGGCCAGATCGGCCACCGGATCGGCGAGAAGCTCCGCCAGGTCGCCGACCATCACCAGGTCTTCGTCATCACGCACCTCGCCCAGATCGCGTGCCGGGCCGACCACCACATTCGCGTGGAAAAGGCGGAGCGCGACGGGATGACCGCGACGGCCGTCACGATGCTCGAAGGCGAGGAAAAGGTGCGCGAGCTCGCACGTATGCTCGGCGGCGATCCGGAGAGCCAGCGAAGTCTGGATCACGCCAGGGAGCTGCTTGGCGCGACGGCGCGGGTGAATTGAGAAGGGCAGCCGCCGCGGCTCGTTGCACGGCGGATTGGATCCTGGCGTCGGATCTTCCCGCGACGAGGCCGTCGACCTTCCATTCCGATCGTCGGCTGAGTCGAACGGATAATTGACTGATCCAAACGCGAGAGCGGCGCGGTGGCTGAGACCACCGCGCCGCTCTCTTGCTGGGGACGTCTAGGCGGCGTATGGCCTAGAAGTCGTACTTGATCCGAACGAGCGCCATCCGGCCGATCTTTGGCACGCCCGGGAAGCTCCGGTACTCCTCGTCCAGGAGGTTCTGCACACTGAGTTGGATCGAGGCGCCCTGGATTGGGAGTCGGTATCCGAAGGTGGCATCGAGCAGGGTGTACGAATCGACACACGGCTCGGCGCCGGCCGCCGGGTCACCGCCAATGCAGAGGGTTCCGTTGTAGACGCCGGACATGACCGGGAACGCGTCGTTGTAGCGCATCCGGAGCTCCGCACCGAAACCGTTGCTGATCCCTCGATAGCCCAGCGCGAGGCTGGCCTTTGTTTTCGGCGCGTTCAACGTGACCTGGTCGCCCTTCTCCGTCTCGAAGACGTTTTCGTTGACGAGCGATAGCGACCCGCTGACCTGCCATTCGTCGGTGATGAGCGCGGTGGCCGCGAGATCGACGCCGTAGAGGTCAAAGGCGTCGTCGACGTTGATGTACGTCGTCAGCACCTGCGCGCCGTGCGCGTTGACATCGGCCGACGAGATGACCCCGACCGGGATGCTGGCCATGGCTTTGGCGATATCCGGCACGAGCGCCTGCGCCTGTGCCATCGCCTGTTCCTGCGTCATGCCCTTGCCCATGAAGTACTGGACGATAGCCGGCGCGAGGAATGCGCCAGTGCTCTGTCCGTCGAGCATCACGAGCGGGGTCTGGATCAGGAGCGGCGTGACCATGTTCTCCTTCCGCTGCCACCAGACGTCGGCGGCAAGGAGGACCCGATCAGCCAGGACGCCCTTGTAACCCGCCTCGATTACCGTCGACGTCGACTCGCGGATCGGGTCGAGCTTGTCGAGCTGGAGGTTGGACCACGGCTGCGGTCCCGCATCCGGGTTGTTCAGGTCGAGATAGGCGAGGGCGACCTGCTGATCCGTCGGCTGGAGGCTGAGAAGGTAGGCGATGAGTTCATCATCCATCCCGGCCTGCGCAAGCCCATAGGAAGCGACCGTCGCTGCGAGGCGGTAAGCCGTCGCGGCATTTGCAGTGAGGAGCTCAGCGTTCGAGGCACCGAATAGGTGGTTGAACGGCGAGCGAATCATGTAGCCGCCGTCGGCGCCCCGGAAACGGAAGCCGTCCGCACCCGTGCCCTGCACGCGGAGGCTATAGCCAAGCCCGGCGAGCTGGGTGTTCGGTATCGCACTCCCCAGGTCGAGGAACTGGTTCAGCGAGCTGGGGGTGGAGAAGGCGCGGTTGTACGTGAGACGGAAGGCGTGCTCCTCCGCGGGCTTGAAGACCAGCCCGGCGCGCGGCGAAAAGATCGCATCGGGGAGCGCCGAATGCGTGTCGATGCGGCCTGCCAGCACCAGGTTGAGCTTGTCCGTCAGCCGCGTTTCGGACTGGAGGTACGCACCGAACTCGGTGGTCTGATCCTCGTCCTCGTACCCGCCATTGATCGAGCCTTCGGTGATCGGGTTCGTGTAGATGAAGTCGAGCCCGTAGGTGAAGTCCTGACGGTCGCCGAAGGAGATGCCGTGCTGCGCCTGGGCGACGTAGAGCTTCGAGCGATCCGTGATCGGTGCGCCGTTGCGGAGCAGATACGTCTCGCCGGCGTCGCTCATGTTGGCGTAGGCCTGGGCGAAGAAGCGGCCCCAGATCGCGCGCGCCTGGACGTAGCTGTACGTCC
>CAYPGK010000117.1:0-7162 GCA_964410055.1 uncultured Gemmatimonadaceae bacterium
TACCCTCCATTTCACCAAAAGTGCGGGAGAACCGATTTACAACCGCCGGCTACACGGCGATCGCACGCGGTCCACCGATCCTCGCCGGATCCGTCCCAAACCGCTATTGCATCTGCATGTTCGGATGGGACAGGTGCCGCCTCCTCGGTAGTCGCAACTTCTTTTCCGAACGCACGTTACATCCTGCCACCACAACCCATCGCGCTCTGTCTGCAGGAAGTGTTGGTCCCGGGTAAGCGGCGCCCTGGCCGTGCCGCTCGTCCGCCTCTCGGACGCCAGCACCGGCCCCTGCCGGCCACCCGCCGCAGTCCCCAACCGAACAACCAACGCCTTTTCGCGAATGCTTGATCGATTCGGTCATCTATATGCACCCAATCGCACAATCATTATGCGCGGTGGATTTCGTTGTTCGATTGGGTGTCATATAGCCACCCATTCGAACAAGAAGCATCCGTTCAGCGTCGGTTGTGCACTTGGGTGCAGCACCCACCCCCGCCCGGTCGTGCAGACCAGCCCCCCCACACCGCAACTGCAGCCGCCACCACGCGCAGCGCCACCTGCGAATTGATCCGGCTAAAGTTGCGGCCCCCCGCGCCGCAGCTACAGCCCCCGCCGCACGCAGCGCCGGCCACCTCCCGCCGGCACCGTAGGCGCCGCCACCCGCCGCACGCAGCGCCGGCCACCTCCCGCCGGCGCCGTAGGCGCCGCCACCCGCAGCGCGCAACGCGCCCTCCACCCGCAGCGCGCAACGCAGCCACCTCCCGCCGGCCGCCCCCGCAGCCGCAGGCTATCCTCTATTCCTCCCCCAACACCTCCCGCGGCTCGAGCGCCGCGGCGCGCGCCGCCGGCCGCGCGCTCGCCAGCACGGCGACGGCCGCGAACAGGACCGGCACCACGGCGAGCGTCGTCGGATCGACCGGCCGCACGCCGAAGAGCTGCGAGGCGAGCAGCCTCGCGGCGGCGAGCGACAGCACGACTCCGATCGCCAGCCCGATCGCCGTCAGCCGGATCCCATCGCCGATGACCAGCCTGCGGAGTTGCGCGGCGGTCGCGCCGAGGGCCATGCGGATGCCCATCTCCCGACGCCGCTGGGCGACGTTGTAGGCCACGAGCCCGTACAGCCCGAGCGCCGCGAGCATCAGCGCAACGACGCCGAACGCCCCTAGGGCGACGGAGCCGATGCGCCACTGGAAATCGTTCTCGCGCACGACCTCGCTCATCGGCCGGATCGTGGCGGGCACGTTCGGATCGACGGAGGCGACCGCGTCCCGGACGGCGCGCGCGATCGAGGCCGGCGCTCTGCCATCGGCCGCAACCACCACGAAGCGCCGCCGCGCCGGCACCTGGGTGACCGGGAAGTAGAGCTGCGGGCGCGACGCCTCGACGATCCCTTCGTGGCGCACGTCCTCGACCACGCCGACGATCGTGACCGGCTCGCGACCGGCTGCCAGCACCAGCGTCCTGCCGACGGGGCTCTCGCCCGGCCAGTGCCGCTCGGCGAGCGAGCGGCTCACGATGGCGACGCGCGCCGCGTCCGGCCCGTCCACCGGGCCGAAATCCCGCCCGGCGACGAAGCCGACCCCCATCGCCTCGAAGTAGCCGGGCGCGATGCGGCCCGGGGTCGCGGCGGGCCATTCCTCGGTGGGCGCGCCGGCGCCCTCCGGCGTCGCGAACTGGACCGTAGGGTTCTCGTGGTTGAGGGGCAGCCACGCCGTCGTCGACACCGCTCGCACGCCTGGCAGCGCGCCGATGGCGTCGGTCGCGCGCTCGAAGTAGCGCTCGATCGCCTCGGCCGTGGCGTAATCCGCGGCCGGCGGCGCGATCTCGACGGTGAGCAGGCGGTCGGCGTCGAAACCGAGGTCGACGCGGCTCACCGCGGCAAAGCTGCGGATCATGAGCCCGGCCGCGGTGACGAGGACGACCGCGAGCGCGACCTGGGCCACGACGATCGCGCGTCGCCCGCGCAGCGCACTGCGTCCCACGCCCGCGCCCCGGCCGCCCTCTCTGAGCGCCGACGCCAGCTCGGCGCGCGTGGCCGCGAACGCGGGCGCGAGCCCGAAGAGGATCGGTGTGGCGAGCGTGAGCGCGACGGAGAAGAGGAGGACGCGGCCGTCGACCGTCGCCGTGCCCACCCGGTACAGCGCCTCCGGCAGCCGCGGCCCGACGAAGTCGACGGCCCCGTAGGCCAGCCAGATCCCGACCGCGCCGCCCGCCAGCGCCAGCACCGCGCTCTCCGCCAGCAGCTGCCGCGCGAGCCGGCCGCGCTGCGCGCCGAGCGCCATCCGGACGGAGACCTCGCGCGAGCGCGCGGTCGAGCGCGCGAGCGTGAGCCCCGCCACGTTCACGCACGCGATCAGCAGCACCGACCCGACGACGGAGAGGAGGAGGATGAAGCCGTTGCGGACGACGTCGTAGCGGAAGTTGAGCGCCTCGCGCAGCGGCTTGACCGAGACGCCAGAGAAGCGCCCGTCGGCGTCCGGGTAGAGCGCGGCGAGCTCGCGTTGGATCCCGACCAGCTCCTGCCGCGCGCGCTCCCGCGTCCACCCTTCCTCGAGCCGGCCGACCGGGATGTGGTACGTGTCCGTGCGCGGCTGCTGCGCCGGGTCCAGCCTCATCGGCACCCACATCCGGACCTCGTTCCACGGGAAGTTGAAGTCCGGCCCCATGACGCCCACCACCGTGAACGCCTCGCCGTCGATGCGGATCGTGCGCCCGACGACACCCGGATCCGCGCCGTAGCGCCGCGTCCAGATCCCGTGATCGAGTACGACGACGCCCGCGTTCCCCGGTTCGTCATCCGTCGTCACGATCGCGCGCCCGAGCGCCGGCCGCGCGCCGAGCAGCGAGAAGAGATTGCCCGTCACGTAGCCGACCAGGACCTGCTCGGCGCCCTCGTCCCCGGTCAGGTTGCGATTGCCGTAATGGTACGCCGCGAGGTCCTCGAAGGCACGGCTGCGCGCGCGCCAATCCTCCAACTGCTGCAGCGAGAAGCGCGCGCCATCCCACCCGCTCACCGGGTCGACCTGGCCGATCTGGACCAGCCGCTCCGCATCGGCGAACGGCAACGGCCGCAGCAGGTAGGGGTTCAGCACGCTGAAGACCGTCGTGTTCGCCGCGATCCCGAGCGCGAGCGTCAGTACGACGACGATCGTGTAGCCGGGCGTGCGGCGAAGCGTGCGCAGCGCGTAGCGAATGTCTTGAATGAACGAATCCATCGGTCTGCCTCGGATCGAATCGATCGCGTCGTGATTGTTCCGCTTCCGGCCCTACTCCACCCGAAGCGTCTCTACCGGATCCACGCGCAGTGCCCGACGCGTCGGCATCCAACCGGCCAGGAGCGCCACGATGGCGAGCACGAGCGGCGCGGCGAGGTACGTGAGCGGATCGGCCGCCGTCACCCCGAAGAGCTGGCCCTCGACGACGCGTGCGAGGGCGAATGCGCCGACGAGCCCCAGGACCGCCCCGATGACGACGGGGATCGCGCCGTCGCCCAGGACGAGGCGCGCCACGTCCGTGCGCGTCGCGCCGAGCGCGAGCCGCACGCCGATCTCGCGCGTGCGCTGCGCCGCCAGGTACGCGATGAGCGCGTAGAGCCCCGATGCCGCGAGCACGAGCGCGAGTGCGGCGAACGCGCCGAGGAGCAGCGCCTGGAAACGCCGCGGCGCCCACGACGCCTCGAGCGCGCGCTCCATCGTCGTGAGATCGAAGAGCGCGAGCTCGGGGTCGACGTCCCGCACCGCGGCGAGGATCGCGGCCGTGACCGCACCGACGTCGATCCCGGCGCGGACGGCGATCACGCCGAACGGCGCGATGCCGGTCTGCTGCTCCGCGGGGAAGTAGACCATCGGCCGCGTCTCAACGGTGCCCGGCAGCTGCCGCACCTCCGCCGCCACGCCCACCACCGTGTATGCCCCATCGTCCAGGACCAGAGTCTCACCGACCGCCGGCCCGTCCGGGAACGCGAGACGAGCCATCGACTCGCTCACGACCACGACCGGCGCGGTCCCCGGCCGGTCCAGTTCGCCGAAGTCGCGGCCGGCACGGAGCGGGATGCCGAACGTGGTGAAGTAGTCGGTCCCCACGTAGGCGAAGGCGATGGTCGGTGCGGTCTCCGGGTCGCCACCGGGCGGCGTGAACTGCGACTCCGATTGGTAGCCGCCGAGCGGGCCGACGTGCGTGATCGTGGCGGCCTCGACGCCCGGGACCCGGCGCAGGCGCTCGAGCACGGCCTGGCGGAACGCCCGCTGCGACGCCTCGTCCGCGTAGCCGGTCCAGGGCAGCCAGTACCGGGCGGTGACCACGCCTTGCGGGTCGAATCCAGGGTCGACCGCACGGAACGCGTGGAAGCTGCGGGTGAAGAGCCCCGCGCCGACGAGGAGCAGCACCGCGAGCGCGAGCTCGGCGGCGACGAGCGCCTGCCTCGAGCGACCGCGTCGCCCGGCCGTCGTCGGGCTGCCTTCCTTGAGCGCGTAGTGCACCGGCGTACGCGATGCCGTGACCGCGGGCGCGAGCCCGAAGAGGAGCCCGGTTGCGAGGGAAGCCGCGAGCGTGAAGCCGAACACCGTCGCATCGAGGCCGATCCCCGGGACGCGCGCGAGGGCAGCGGGCGCGAGGCGTTCGAGGACGTCGAGCCCCCAAACCGGGATCAGGAGCCCGGCCGCGCCGCCGAGCAGCGTGAGGACCGCGCACTCGACCAGGAGCTGGCGCGCGAGCCGGGCGCGGGAGGCGCCGAGCGCCGAGCGGACGGCGAGTTCCCGGCGACGCGTCGTCGCCCGGGCGAGGAGAAGGTTGGCGACGTTGGCGCAGGCGATCAGAAGGACGCACCCCACGGTGGCGAGCAGGACGAGGAGCCCCGGTCGCAGGTCGCCGTGCAGCCGCTCGTGCAGCGTGATGACGCCAACGCCCTGCTCGCGGAAGCCCTGAGGCAGGTCCTCCGCCCGGCGGCGGATCGCCTCCAGCTCCGCGCGCGCCGCATCGAGCGACACGCCCGGCCGGAGCCGGCCGATTGCGTAGGAGTAGTACGCGCTGCCGCTGCTCGACACCGTCGCCGTGAGGCGGGTCGGCTCCCAGTACTCCGCGCCGTCCGGGAAGTCGAACCCGGCGGGCATGACGCCGATCACGGTGTGGTCGACCCCGTCGAGGCGGACCGTGCGCCCGACCGCGTCGGTCGCGCCGCCGAACGCGCGCCGCCAGAGCCCGTGTCCGAGGATGACGACGCTCGCGCCGCCCTCGCGCAGCTCCTCCTCCGAGAACATCCGCCCGAGGCTCGGCGTCACGCCGATCGCGCGAAAGAAACCTTCCGTGACCCGGGCGCCCTGCACGTGCTCGGGCGCGGCGCCGCCCGTCAGGTTCGCGATCGTACGCCCCCACGCGGCGATCGCCTCGAAGCCGCGCGCTTCCTCGACCCAGCGCGCGATGCTCGGCTCGTCGGCCACGCTCATGTCGCCGAAGACGGCGCGCGTCGAGATCGAGACGATCCGGTCCGGCTCGGCGTAGGCGAGCGGCCGCAGCAGCGCGGCGTGGACCACGGCGAAGATCGTGCTGTTCGCGCCGATCCCGAGCGCGAGCGTGAGGACCACGCCGAGCGTGAAGCCGGGGCTCGCGCGCAGCGTACGCAGCGCGTAGCGAATTTCGTTGATCAGCCCATCCATGACCGCCTCCTGGTTTCCCCCCTTGCCCGGCACCGGCCTGGGGTCGATCTACTCCATCTTCAGCACCGCCATCGGCTCGATCGCGGCCGCCCGCCGCGCCGGCAGCCAGCACGCGCCCAGCGCGGCCGCGCCGAGCACGACGGCGACCGCCGCGAACGTCACCGGATCGGCGGGCCCGACTCCGTGGAGCAGCCCGCGGAGCAACCGGGCCGCGGCGAGCGCGCCCACGAGCCCGATCCCGAGCCCCGCGAGCGCCGGCCGCATCCCCTGGCGCAGCACCATGCCGATCACCTCGGCGCGCGACGCGCCGAGCGCGATGCGTGTGGCGATCTCTCGCGTGCGCCGTGCGATGGCGTACGCGAGCACGCCGTGCACCCCGATCACCGCGAGCACGAGCGAGAACCCGCCGAAGATCCCGAGCAGCAGCATCGTGAACCGCGGCTGCGCGACGGCCCGCGAGAGCGTCCGCTCCAACGGCTCGACGCCGAAGACGGCGAGCTCCGGATCGAGCCGGGCGAAGACGCGCCGCACCTGCGCCGCGACCGCCGCGGGCGCCGCGTCTGTCCGGACCAGCAACGACCCCGAAGTCATCGGCACCTGCGCGAGCGGCGGGTAGACCGCGGGGCGCGACGGCGCACCGGGGCCGTCGAAGCGTTCGTCGCCGATCACGCCGACGATCTCGCGCTCCGTGCCGAACAACTCGACGCGCCGCCCCACCGCCTCGCCGCCGCCCAGATGCGCCCGCACGTATGCCTCGTTGACCACGACGACGGGAGGCGCGGCGCCGTCGTCTCGCTCGTCGACCGACCGGCCCCGGATCAGCGGCACGCCCGCGGCCTCCAGGTACCCGGGCGAGACCGGCCGCATCACGACCTCCGGCTGCCGCGCCGCCTCCTCCGCCGTCTGCCCGTCCAGCCGGAAGCTCGTCGTCCAGGAGGGGTCGAGCGGGTGCGCCATGGCGAGCGCCGCGGCGCGCACGCCCGGGAGGGCGCCGGCTTCACGCCGCAGCGCCGCGTGGAAGGCACGCACCTCCGGATAATTCGGGAATTGTTCCAATGCCTGTGGATAGCGCGTGGCCGGCAGGATGAAGTCGAACTTGACCACCCGCTCCGCCCTGAAGCCCGGGTCGACCTGTGTGAGCCGCCAGAAGCCGTGGATCAGGAGCCCGGCGCCGCTGACCAGCACGACCGCGAGCGCGACCTCGGCGGCGACGAGCGCGCCGCGCACCCGCCCGCCGCCCGGCCCGACCTCGCCACGCCCGCCGCCCAGCCCCGCGCGTACGTCGGCGCGCCGCGACTGCAGCGTTGGCACGAGCCCGAAAGCGAGCCCGACCGCGACCATCGTCCCGGCGACGGCGCCGAGCACCCGTCCGTCGATCCCGACGCTCGACAGGCGCGGCACGCCGGCCGGCGCGAGCGCGACCAGCGCATCGAGCGCCCAGTGCGCGAGCACGACGCCCGCCGCGCCCGCGATCAGCACCAGGAGCAGCGTCTCGACCGCGAACTGCCGCG
>CAYPGK010000118.1:0-7037 GCA_964410055.1 uncultured Gemmatimonadaceae bacterium
GGAGCGGATCCTCTCCGCCTCGCCCTGTCCGGTGCTGGTCGTCAACGGCGCCTGAGGAATGCTGCCCGGCCGTCCGACGCTCAGAGCCGGTGCGTCGCCAGGATGGTCACATCATCGAAGGCCGCGCCCGCGCCGGCGTGCTCAGCCACCGCCTCCTCGATACGCCCCAGCAGCTCGTCGGCGGTGAGCCCGAGGCCGGCCAGGCCCGCCACCAGCGCTTCCAGCCGCTCCTCCGAGAAGGTGTCGCCCTCCTCGTTGCGGGCGTCCGTCACCCCGTCGGTGAACGCTACCAGCGTCTCGCCGGCCGCGAGCCGCGCACGGCCGACCCCGAACTCGAGACCCGGAAGAAGCCCCACGGCCGGCCCCGTCGGCGCGAGTCGCGCCCGGATCCCGCCCGGCCCCAGGACGAACGGCGGATCGTGCCCGGCATTCACGTAGGTCAGCTCCCCGCTCCCCACCGCCAGCACCCCGACGAACACGGTCGCGAACATGTTCTCGCGACTGTGCGTTCGCGCGATGTAGTCGTTGACGGACCGTACCACTCTCGACACCCCCGCGGCACCGTCGCCCGCCTCCAGACTCGCCTCACCGCGACCCTCGCCGGTTTCCCCACTCGCGCCCAAGACCCGCTCGGCGACCACGCGGATCAGGCTCCGGAAGAGCGCCATGAAAAGCGCCGCGCCCACGCCCTTGTCGCAGACGTCGGCGACGACGAGCACGATGCGATCGCCGTCGATGGCGAACGCGTCGTAGAAGTCGCCGCCGACCTGGCGGGCGGGGTGGAACCGTGCGGCGATCTCCCAACCCGGCGCGTCCGGCAGCGCTTCCGGGAGGAATCCCGCTTGGATCTCGCGCGCGATGTCGATCTCGCGTTCGAGCGCCTCGGCGTACAGCCGTTCGCGGTCGCGCAGCCGCTTCTTGGCTAGACAGGCGTCGACCCGCGCGCGAAGGATGCTGGGATTGAACGGCTTGGGGAGATGATCGTCGGCGCCCATCTGGATGCCGCGGACCACGCTGTCGGTGTCGTCGAGCGCGGAGATCAGGATGACGGGCAGGTGCTCGAGCCGCGGGTCGGCCTTGAGGCGCTCGAGCAGCTCGAAGCCGTTCATCTCCGGCATCATGATGTCGAGGAGGACGAGGTCGAACGGCTCGGACCGGAGTCGATCGAGCGCGTCGACGCCGTGGATCGCCGTCGACACGTCGTGGCCCTGGCGGACCAGGCGCCGCGAGAGCATGTCCCGATTCATCTCGTTGTCGTCGACGACGAGGATGCGGGCTGGCTCCGTATTCGTGCTCATGGCTACGTGGTTTCCGCGTCGAGCGTACCGGCCGCGGCGCGAGCGGGCCCGCGGGCCGCCTCACCCTGGCCCGCCGGGCCGGCTCGATCCCCTACGCCGTCCGCCGCGGCGATCAGCCGCCTCAGGTAGGGCAGCTCCGCCTCGATCGCGCGCTCGCCCTGCTCGATGATGTACGGCAGCAGGTGCGTGTCGCTGAGGCGGATCGGCTGGTCGAAGCTCGGGAGGAGCGGGATGACCTCGGCGTGGTGGACCGCGCTGTAGAACGCGTACGTCGAGCGGAGCAGGTGGTTGACGGCGATCGAGGTGGTCTGCCCGGCGAGCGACAAGAGCGAATCGAGCTGCGCGCGCGGCGGCGTCTCGAAGCCCATCGCCAGTATGATGTCGGCGCCCTCGCGGATCGCGATGCTGATCGGCAGAGGATCGGAGGCGCCGCCGTCGACGAGGAGGCGGCCGCCGACCCGCCAGGGACGGAGCAGCACCGGGATCGCGATGCTCGCGCGCACGGCGTCGGCGATGCGCCCGGAATCGAGATCGACGCGTTCGCCGGTGTGCAGGTCCGTCGCGGCGAGGTGCAGCGGGATACGCGTGTCGTCGAAGGTCGCGTCGCCGTAGAGGGTCTCCATCACCCTGGCGATCGCGCGGTCGTCGATCAGGCCGGTCCGCTCGTTGAAGCCGAGCCATCGCGAGAGCAGGCTCCGGAAGACCGAACGGTAGTGGATCTGGCGGAACAGGCCTTCCCACATCACGAGCGTGTGCCGCTCGGCCTCCTCGGGGTGCATCCCGAGCGCCATCGCGGCGGTGTAGATCGCGCCGCCGCTGCACCCGACGGCGAGGTCGACGGGGATCCGCTCGCGATGCAGCACCTTCCACATCCCGACGGCGGCGGCGCACTTCATCCCGCCCGACCCAACGACGACGGCAATGCGGGGGGAGTGCGCGCGCTCAGACATTCGCCTTCTCGAGTACGCGGTGCAGGTAGTCCATCTGGGCCTCCGTCGCGCGTTCGCCCTGTTCGATCACGTACGGGATCTCCGAGGTGTCGAAGAGCCCGATGCGCCGCTCAAACTCGGGAAGGATCGTGATGATCTCCGCGTGGTGCGCCAGGTTGTGGAACGAGTAGTTCGCCCGCAGGAGGTTGTTCGTGTAGATGCTGTTGATCTGGAAGGCGTAGCGCGTCGCAGAACGGATCCGCCGCGGGTAGGGGCTCTCGAAGCCCATCGCGATGATCACGTCGGCGCCTTCCCGGATCGCGACGTCGACGGGGAGCGGGTCGGCGAGGCAGCCGTCGAGGAGCCAGCGGTCGCCGATCCGCCAGGGTCGCCAGACGTAGGGGATCGCAATGCTCGCGCGCACGGCGTCACGGATGCTGCCCTCCGAGAGGACGACCCGCTCGCCGTTCGCGAGGTCGGTCGCGACGATGTAGAGCGGGGTCGTGGTCTCATCGAAGCTCCGGCCGCCGAAGGGCGGCTCGAGCGCGTCCAGGACCGCGTCGCCGTGGACCATGCCGAAGTAACCCGGGAACTTGAAGATCCCCGGCAGGAGCGCGCTCAGGATCGAGCGGGTGTCGCGGCGCCGCGTGACGGCCGGCGTCCAAAGCTCCATGGTCAACCGTTCGCAGGTCTCGACGTCGTATCCGAGCGCCATGACGCCGGCGTAGATGCTGCCTCCGCTGCACCCGACGAACATGTCGACGTCGATCCCCTCGCGATCGAGGACCTTCCACATGCCGAGCGCCGCGGCGCACTTCACGCTCCCCGCGCCGATGACCAGTGCGACCCGCTTCCGGCCGCCGGGCGCGCTCATATCGCCTCCTCGCCGGCGGCACGGTCCGCCGCGCCGAAGCTGCCGACGGCGGCGTCGACCTCGTCGTAGAGCTTGAGGATGCTCGTGAATCCGCTGAGGTCGAGGACCTTGCGCACGTTGACCGTGACCGCCGCGAGGCGCAGGTCGCCGCCGTGGCGGCGGGCGTCTTTGACGGTCGCCAGCAGCGCGCGCAGCCCGGCGCTGCTGGTGTATTCGACGCCGCTCAGGTCGGCGACGAGGCGGGTTCGGCCGCCCGCGACCTCCTTCTGCAACGCACCGAGCAGCGAGTCCGCCGTCAGGCCGTCTACGCTCCCCTGGATCACCACGACGGTGACGTGACCGCGGGGCTCGACACGGATCTCCAACATACCGATCTCCTTGCGTTCAAGAGGCGGCCGACGGCAGCCGCTTGATCATGGTCACGATGTTGCCGGCACCGGGCGCTGGCTCGTGGCGAACTTCGTCCATGAGCTGATGGACGAGGTGCCAGCCGAGTCCGCCCTCGACGCGGTCGTCCCAATCCGAGTCGAGATCGGGCGGCGGGGCCTGGGCAGGGTCGAAGAGCGGTGCCGCATCGATGAGACGTACGGTCACCTCGGTCCCGTCGATCGAGAGCTCGAGCCGGACGGGGCCGGGCGAGTCGGCGTAGGCGTGCTTCACGATGTTGGTGAAAGCCTCCTCGACGGCGAGACGCACGGCGAACGCGGCCTCGGCGGGGACGCCCGCGCCCTCGCAGGCGGCGTCGACGTACCCCATGACCTCCGCCAGATCCTCGATACGGGCCGCCTCGAAGCGCGGGCCTTCCCCCATGGGCGTGAGCCCGCTCATGGGTGGCGACCCCTGAGCAGCGTCTCGATCTTCCCCAGCAATCGCTGCAGGTCCACGGGTTTGGTGTCGAAGTCGTCGCACCCGGCGGCGAGCGCGCGGTCGCGATCGGCCGTCATCGCGTGCGCGGTCAGCGCGATCACCGGGATCGAGCGCGTACGGTCGTCCGCCTTCAGCCGCGCCGTCGCTTCCCACCCGTCCAGGACCGGAAGACTCATGTCCATGAGGATGAGCCCCGGCGATTCCGTGAGCGCGAGCTCGATCGCGGCCGCGCCGTCCCCCGCGATCACGACGTCGTACCCGCGGCGAGCCAGCCGGCGCGAGAGCATGTCACGGTTCATTTCGTTGTCTTCGACGAGCAGGATCTTCATCGGCCGTCCGGGGTGGCGGCGGCGGGGGTCGCCGCCGGATTCAGCGAGGCGTGGCCGGCGCGGTGAGCGCGCGCCGGATCTCGTCAACGAGGTCGTCCTGGCTGTAGCTCCCCTTCTCGAGAACGCTCTGGACTCGTCCCGCGAGCCAGCGCTCCTCCTCGCGGGTCAGCTCCTTCGCGGTGAGCACCACGACCGGGATCGTCGCGGCGTCGACCCGCTCGCGCAGCATCGAGAGGAAGGCGAAGCCGTCGACCTCGGGCATCATGAGATCCAGGATCACGAGCGCCGGGCGATCCGCCTCGAGACGGGCCAGCCCCTCGCGGCCGTTCCGCGCCTCGACGACGCCCCAGCCATGGCGCTCGAGCAGCTTGCGGAGCATGCTCCGCGTCACCTCGTCGTCCTCGACGACCAGGACCGGGCGCTCGACCGGCGCCGGGAGGTGCTTGCGCAGCGTCTCGATCAGGCGATCCCGGTCCACCGGCTTGACCAGGTACTCCGTCGCGCCCAGCGCGAAGGCGATCCCCTGGTCCGGCGTGATCGAGATCATCACGACCGGGATCTCCGCCAACTCCGGGTCCGCCTTCAACATCGACAGCGTGGCGACGCCATCGGTGCCGGGCATGAGCACGTCGAGCAAGATCAGCGCGGGACGCACGTCCCGGGCGAGCCGCAGCCCGTCCTCGCCGCTGCGCGCGGACACGCAACGGTAGCCCTCGCGCGCCAGCGTGCGGGAGACGACGTCGCACGCGGAGCCGTCGTCGTCGATGACCAGTACGGTCGTCGCGCCCCCGGCGACCGATTCCGCCGCGCCCTCGTCGCCGGCGTCGGCGCTCGCGCCCGGGGCCGTGTCGGGATCGGCGGCCGCGTCGGCGTTGGACGCGCTCGCCGGCGCCGCAGAGTTGGCCGGGATGTCGACGGTGAACGTCGTGCCGACGCCGGGCGCACTCTCGAGCGTGATCGTTCCGCCGAGCAACTCGACGAAGCGCCGCGTGATCGCGAGGCCGAGACCCGTGCCGCCGTAGCGGCGGGTCGTCGACGCGTCCGCCTGCGTGAACGGCTCGAAGAGTCGCTCCTGCTGCTCGGGCGTCATCCCGATCCCCGTGTCGGAGACGACGAACACGATGCGGTCGCGGCCGCCCTCGCGCGGGACGCGCCGCGCCCGCAGCCGGATCTCGCCCCGTTCCGTGAACTTGCTCGCGTTGCTGAGCAGGTTGAAGAGGATCTGCCGGACCTTCGTTATGTCCGAGTACATGACGCCGAGGTCGCCGGCCTCGACGATGAGCTGGTTCTGGTTCCTCTCGGCGAGCGGGACGATCGTGCCTCGCACGCTCTCGATCATCGCGTCGGCGTCGAAGTGCTCGAGGTAGACGTCCATTTTGCCCGCCTCGATCTTCGACAGGTCGAGCACATCGTTGATCAGGCCGAGGAGGTGCTTGCCGGCCGTGTGGATCTTCTCCAGGTCCGGGATGATCGCCTGTTCGCCCGCGTCCTCGGCGTCCTCCATGAGCATCTCGCTGTAGCCGATGATCGCGTTGAGCGGCGTGCGCAGCTCGTGGCTCATGTTGGCCAGGAACAGGCTCTTCGACCGGTTCGCCGCCTCCGCCTCCTCCTTCGCCTGCGCGAGCTGCAGGCTCTTCTGCTCGATCTCGAGGTTCCGCTGCTCGATCTCCAGGTTCCGCTGCTCGAGCTGCTTGCGGCTCAGCACGATCCGCTTGCTCTGCACGTGAGAGTGGTAGCTGAAGACCGAGCCGTAGATGAAGATCCCCAGGATGCTCGCCGTCGTCGGCAGGACCCCGGAAGAGAACCTGGTCTGGAAATCGGTCAACATCCCCACGGCCACCGCGCCGAGCACCACACCGGCGGCCCCGCGCGCGGCCAGCCGGGCACCGCCCACGCTCAGGTTGCCGAGGTGCGCGCCCGAGACGAGCATCACGCTCGGCCAGAGGCTGAAGTGCATCCCGGCGACCCAGGCGCCCATCAGGATCGAGTCGATCGTCAGGTTGCGGTACTCCGCCGCTTTGTTGTCACGGCTGTTGCGGCCGACGAGGTAGGCGATGTGCGGCCAGAAGAGCCCGTAGACCACGAGGAGGGCGATCAGCCCGGGCGTGACACGGCCCGTCTCACGAAAGACGGCGAAGAGGATCGAAGACGCGATGGGGAAGCAGACGAGTCGGACGAGGTAGTCTAGCCGGACGATGGGATTGAAACGCTTCGTGGTCATTGGTACTCCAGAGAGCGTGAAACGGCCTGCATGACGCGGCCGGCCTCGTGGAGTCCATGAGCACGCGCGTGCCCCGGTTCCAGGGAGACACCGGCGAGCGCATATTATGCGCGCCCCCGGTTCTGCGCAATATGTGTTTCGGGGACGAGGACGAACGGGGGCGGCGAAGGGGCGGCGGCCCCGTCGGGTCGTCGCCCCCGGCGCGGGCGATCAGGAGGCCAGCTTCTCCGGCGCGCCGTCCAGCCCCCCTTGCAGCGCCTTCAGCACATCCTCGCCGTAGAACATCCGGATGTACTTGGCCTGCACCGGCGTCACGCGGCGGACGGCCCAGACCAGCTCGACGTAGTTGGGTTCGGTCGGCGTCGAGAGAGGCGTCATCCCCGCCTCCTCGGGGAGCCGGTTCCCCTTGCGGTTGTTGCACGGCGAGCACGCGGTCAGGACGTTGTCCCACGTGTTCTCACCGCCGCGCGAAAGCGGGATCACGTGGTCGCGCGTCAGGAAGTCCCGCCCGCGCAGCTC
>CAYPGK010000119.1:0-6911 GCA_964410055.1 uncultured Gemmatimonadaceae bacterium
CGACACGCCGCAGGAGGCGGCCTACTACCGCCACGGCGGGATCCTCCAGTTCGTGCTGCGGCAGCTCCTCGGGAGCGCCTGACCTGGCGAATGCTCGGTCCGGGCGCGGTCCGGGAACGCTCCCGGACCGCCGGGCCGGCCCTCGCGCCGTGAGGCGCGGCGCCGCGGCCGCGCGTCTCCGGGACACTCGATTTCCACACCAGCCCGCCCCCGCTCCGGGGGCGGGCTTTTTGTCACCCTTGACACCCCTCGGTCCGGCCCCTACTGTACTAGCACGCTAATACACCATGACGGTGAGGCGACGTGAGGATACGAGTCAGGGCCGGGGATCCGCGGCCGATCTATCAGCAGATCGTGGACGAGGTGAAGCGCGCGGTCGCGCTGGGTGTGGCGCGGCCGGAGGACACGCTGCCGTCGGTTCGGCGGCTTGCGGCGGAGCTGCGGGTCAACCCGAACACCGTCCAGCAGGCGTACCGGGAGCTGGAGCGGGAGGGCGTCATCTACGTGCGGCGTGGCCAGGGCACGTTCGTGTCGCCGGGGGCGGAGCGTGCGGTGGGGGCGCGGGAGGCGGTGGCGGAGGAGCTGGCGGCGCGGGCGTTGTGGGAGGCGGACCGGCACGGGCTGTCGCTGGAGGAGCTGATCGCCGCGATGCGCCGGGTGGCCCTCGGGTCGGATCGACCACTGGAAACCGGAGAGGAGGGTGCGAAGCAATGACGAGCGTACTGCCGTTGCGTTTGGAGACGTCGACGCCGGTAGCAGAGCTGGCCGGGGTCCGGAAGAGGTACGGCCGGGACGTCGCGCTGGACGGTGCGGAGCTGGTGGTCCCTGAGGGTGCGGTCTACGCGCTGGTGGGACAGAACGGGGCAGGGAAGACGACGACGATGCGGCTGCTGCTGGACCTGGTGCGGCCGGACTCCGGGAGAGTCGAGCTGTTCGGGGAGCCGGCTTCGGGATCGGGCGCGCGGGTCCGGTCGCGGATCGGTTACATCCCGGAGGGGGAGGGGCTGGGCTACGGCTGGATGCGGGTGGGCCGGCTTCTGCGGCACCATTCGGTCTACTTCCCGACGTGGGACGGATCGTATGCGGAGCGGCTGGTGCGGGATCTCGAGATCTCGCCGGATCGTCGTTACGGGGCGTTGTCGAAGGGGCAGCGCCGCCGGGTGCAGCTCGTGATGGCGCTGGCGCATCGGCCGTCGCTGCTGCTACTGGACGAGCCGACGGACGGGCTGGACCCGGTGATGCGGGACCGGGTGTGCGAGCTGCTGGCGGAGCACCTGGCCGACTCCCCGGCGACGGTGCTGGTCTCGACGCATCGCGTCTACGAGCTGGAGGGGCTGATCGACCACGTCGGCGTGATGAGCGAGGGGCGGGTGGTGGTCCAGTCGCGGGCGGACGAGCTGCGCGCGGGCCTGCGCCGGTACCGTGTGCGGTTCGGCGACGACGGCGCGGCGGAGGTGCGTCTGAACGGCGCGGTGCTGTCGCGCCGGGGAGGCGCTCGGGAGGCGGACTGGACGGTGTGGGGCGAGGAGTCGAGCGTGGCGGCGGCGTTCGTGGAAGCGGGCGGGACGGTCGCGGACGTGGAATCGCTCACACTGGACGAGGCGACGCTGGAGATCCTGAGGACGGAGGCGTGAGATGATGGACCGGGTGCAAGCGTTCGGGGGGCCGCGGTGGTCGGCCGTCGCGGCGGAGCAGTTCCGGCTGGTGGGGTTGCAACTGCGGATCCGGCTCGGGGTACTCGCGGTACTGGCGGCCGGGGTCGCGGTGATGTACTGGAGGATGCGGATCGGGGCGCCTGCGATGCTGTACGAAACGTTTGCCGGGCTGGCGGACGGCATGGCGGCGCTGGTGGCGGTACTGCTGGCACTGTTGGCGTGGACGGACGAGGGCCCGTCGCGCCGCGTCTACCACTGGACGATGCCGGTCCCCCGCTGGCTGCACGGGCTGCTGCGGGTCGGAGCGGGCGCGGCCTGGTGTGCGTTGGTGATGATCCCCGGTGTGCTCATCGCACTCCTCGGGGGGCTCGTGACGGTCGGCCAGGTCGCCGCGGCGTCGGTCGGGGTGCTGCTGGTGTATCTGCTGACGTCGATTGCCGCGGTGGCGAGCAACCACCCGGACCGCTGGGTGATCGGCGTCCCCGGGACGTACATCGCGGCGGGGGTGATCATCGCGGCGACGCTGGGGCGCGACGCCGTTTTCGAGGCCTGGAAGTCGATCCAGACGGGGCGGCTCGGTTTCGCGGCGGCGGTCTCGCCGTCGTCGATCCTGGCGGGCGAGTGGGCCGCGGCGGCCTTGTGGTACGCGATCGCGGCGGCCGGGCTCGCCCTCGCCCTGGGCTGGCATCGGGAGTAGGTTCGTGGGGACGCCGACCGCGCGGCCGGCCGCCGGTGCGCGCGGCGCGGCGTCCTCGCGATAACGCCGGAACGCTGGAGGAAGTTTGGACAGGAGCACCCATCCGGTGACCGTCGCCCCGACGGAGGATGGCGCGCGTCTGCGCATCGAGTGGGCCGACGGCCACGTTTCCGAGTACGAGCCGCGCTACCTGCGGCTGCGGTGCCGCTGCGCCGCGTGCATCGACGAGATGAGCGGCATGCCGCTGCTCGACCCGCGCACCGTCCCCGAGGACGTCTACCCGCTCTCGATCCGCTACGTCGGCCGGTACGCGCTCAGCTTCGCGTGGAGCGACGGGCACAGCACGGGGATCTACACCTTCGAGGTGCTGCGGGCGGAGTGCCCGTGCGACGTGTGCGCGGCCAACGCATAGAGGGTTCGCGACGCGCACCGTGGTCCGTGTGCGGGCGCTCGCTCTACTTTCCCGGCCAGGGATCGACGACGTTCAGGTCCTCCACCGTCCCGATCCGTTCGAAGTCCCGTACGTTACGCGTGACCAGGATCAGGTCGTTCTCCTTGCAGGAGGCAGCGAGAACGACGTCGTTCATGAACGAGCGAGACATCCCGCCGGGCGAGATCTCCTTCTTCGCGACGAGCTCGGCCACGATCTCCCCCGAGCGCTTCCAGGCATGGTAGCTCGGTACAATGATCCGGCCCCGCCTCTCGAACGGACCGACGAGTCCACGCTCGATCTCATGCCTCCACGCTGCGCTCACGGCACCGGCCAGGAGTTCCTGGACCACGACGGCGTGCAGATAGAGCGACGGAAGAAAGGCCGAGGAGAACTGTGCAAGTTCCTCGGCCCTGGTTCGGTCCCGCGCCGCCTCGATGTAGAGATTCGTATCCAGGACGAAGCGCCTCACGCAGCCTCATCCCCCTCGCCGAAGATGTCCTGGATCGCCCCACTCCCGGCAATCCGCTCGAGTCCCTCGAGCATCTCCTGACGAAATGCCACGAGATCGAGTGCCAGCTCGATCGTCTCGGTTTCCGTCCTGGTGCCCAGGATCCGCTTCGCCCGATCGATCTTTTCCTGCGTGAGCCGCAGATTCTTGCGCACCACGCCGCGCCTGGCCATCTCTACCTCCTCTCTACTGTACAGACAATACTACCATCTGTACAGCCAACAGGTCAAGCCGAATGCCGCCGCGCTCGGCTCCGAGCGCCGCGTGCGCCGTTACCGCCCCCTGGCCGCGACCGTCCACCCCGCCACGACCGCCTCGCCCCGCACTCCCCACAGGCGATCCTGGAGGTGGACCGAGACGCAGACGTGGTTGGGGACGATGCGCACTCCGGCGGGAGGCCGGCCGCGGCGAGGGCGTCGAGGGTGCGCGGCGCGGCCGTCACCTCGAGCGACGCCCCGGTCGTTGCCTCAGCGGTCCGCACCGGAGAGGGCGGAGAAGCCGAAGCCGTCGATGTGCACGTCGAGGTTGTGGTTCACCCGCAGCCCGACGATCCCGTCCGTGTTCAGGTAGGGCACGCGGTCCAGCTTCGCGACCTCGACGCCGTTGACCAGGAAGCGCACGCCTTCGGCGCGGACGCGCATCTCCAGGGCGTTCAACGCCCTGCCGTTCTCGCCCACGGGCTGGACGGCTTCGTGCGGCGTCCAGTCGAAGAGCGTGTGCGTCTCGTCGCCCGCGCGGTGCTTGACGAGGAAGCGGCCGTCCTGGCGCACCAGGAAGTAGAGGTAGTCCTGCCCCGGACCGTCCAGGTCCACACCGCCCACGAAGATCCCGTACGCCTCCGGATGCCGCGACGGCTTCATCTGGATGAACGTCGCCCGTGCATCGTACTCTCCCTCGGCCACGTTCTCCGGATTCCAGAAGATCGCCGCCGGGCCCGTCGTCGCATGCAGTCCGTCGCCCGCGACGAAGAAGCGGAGATCGTCCAGGGAAGCGTTCGCCCGGTCGAGCCGGGCCTGCCACCCGGCGGGGAAGGGGAACTCGTCCCCTGCTGCCTTGGCATCCGTGGCGCCCTCCTGCGCGGCGGCCGGGGCCGTCACGACGAGCAGCGCGACGATCGCGAGCAGCTTGCGCATGGTGTCTCCTGTTCGATGGGTCTGAGGCGCGGCCGCCCGGTACGCCGGCCGGCGTGCGCACCCATTCTAGCGAGCCGCCGGAAGGGAGGCCATAGCGACGATTCCGGGCTCCGCGCCCGTCGCCGGGCGGCACGCCTCCTGCGGAACGTCTCGGGGTGGCACCTCACGCCCAGCAGGAAAGGAGAAGTCGATGCACAACACGATCGAGCGCTACAGCGAACGCCATCGGGACGAGGCGCTGGCGGACCTGCGCGCGGAGCTCCAGGAGTTCAGCCACGACGGCCTCGTCCAGCTCCGCGAGGACCTGGCGCGGTCCGCCGTGGTCCGGGGAAGCTGGGCCGGATGCGTCATCTCCTACAAGCGCGGCGCGCCGGGCTCCACTCGCCGCGACCGCCTGGGGCGCGCGCGCAACGCCTTCACCGTCCTCTGGGACAACGGCTGGCTCACCGACGAAGAGGTCATGGCCGTCGTCGATCAGGAGCTCGAACGCCGCCGCGCCATCGAGCGCGAAACGCAGGACGCGGACGCCGAAGAACACTCCGGCTTCGCCGCCTGAACGGTTGACCCGAACCCGCGCCGGCACTAGATTTAAGGGTCGAAACGGGGGAGCGGGAGCGTGTCCGTGCGCTGCCCGCTCGACCGTTCCGGGGGGCTGTAGCTCAGTTGGGAGAGCACCGCATTTGCAATGCGGGGGTCACCGGTTCGAGCCCGGTCAGCTCCATCGAATGAAAGATTGCGCGGGGCGCTCCTTCGGGGGCGCCCCGCTTTGTTCATCCCGCCACGACAAGCCAGCCGTTAGTATCATTCCGATGACGCTGACTGCGTCAATCGTAAACGATCACGAATCGGTAATACCACCCGGCGAAGGCGCGACCGGCGGACAGGACGGCGGATAACTGGGATCCGGATTGCACCAGGCCGCAGGAGATGCCGCTGAACGTGTCCGTGGACACCAGCAGGTAGGGTCCATTGGCGCTGTCGCTCAGGTAGCAGGACAATGCCGGCGGGTCTGACACGCTCCCAGCCTCGGACGGCAGCACCCAAACGGCACCGCCATTTGTGTTGAGCTGGCCGGTCCGCGACATGGTGTTGCCCGGACCGGCGGGGCCGGGCGGACCCGGAGGTCCGGGCGGTCCCATCGGCCCTACGTCGCCCTTGCACCCGGCGACGACCCCGGCCACCAGCAGCACGGCGAGTCGCTTCCTCATTTCCACCTCCGGCAGTGGGGGAAAGGAATTCCGAGCGCCGTCCAGGGTAACGCGGGGCACTGACAACCAAGGATGAGCGGGAAAACGTTGGCGACTCGGCACCGACGGAGGTGTGGCTAAATCACAGTCGGTGGCCGCTCGATCGTGCGGATGACCCGGCACGGGTTCCCAGCCGCGAACACGCCTTCCGGGACATCGCGCGTGACCACGCTCCCGGCGCCGATCACCGAGCGCGAGCCGATCCGCACGCCGGGGAGGATGATCGCGCCGCCGCCCACCCACACATCCGCGCCGATCTCGACCGGGGCACCGTACTCGCGCTCCCTGCGAAGCGCCGCATCGAAGGGGTGGAGCGGCGTGTAGATCTGCACGGCGGGCCCGAAGAGCGTGTGGCTGCCGATCCGCACGGGACAGACGTCCAGGACGATGCAGCCGAAGTTGAAGAAGACGCGCTCGCCGAGCTCGATGTTCGCGCCGTAGTCGCAGTGGAAGGGCGGCTCCACCCAGACCGAGTCGCCGCCGGCGCCGAAGAGCTCGATGAGTATGCGACGTCGCTCGGCCTGCTCCGCCTCGCCCGTCGCGTTCAATGCGCGGCACAGCTCCCGCGCCCGGGCCCTCGCGGCGACGAGCTCGGGGTCCAACGGGTCGTAGAGATCGCCCGCGAGCATATTCTCGCGTTCAGTCGGCATCGTTGATCAGCTTCCGGCCCCCACCGAAACGACATGGCGGCCGGCGCGGCGCAGGTTCGGTGCCGGGAGGCGTCGACGCGGGCATCCCCCTTCTCGAGCGGTCTCGGCTCGAGGGCTTCGGGCGCGGCTGTGGGACGGCCGGCGACCCCGGCTCAGTGCGAGCGGGCCGGGGTCGCGCCGGACACGCGGAAGCGGCCCGCCTCGTCGCGCTGCGCCTCGCCCATGATGGCGAGCGTCTCGAGGTGGCGCTCGACGAGGTCGCGGCGGGCGCCGCGGAACGCGGACGTCGCCTCATCGACGGTGGCGGGCGAGTCGGCGATGAGGTCGAGGAGCGCGGCGATCTGCTCGACCGTCGTCGCCGGCCAGGCGCGGGCCGCGGCGGGCGCCGAGCGGGTGCGCCGCTCTGGGCCGGCGAGGGGCGCCTCGGCCTGGGCGGCGTCGCGGCCGAAGCGCGGGATCTGGTAGTCGGGGCGCAGCCAGCGCACCCGCCCGGCGCGCTCCTCGGCGACGCGCTCGTCGTGCAGCGCGACGAGCCGGGCGAGGATCTCCTCGGTCTCGAGCGGCCACTCCCACCCGTACGCCTCGGCG
>CAYPGK010000120.1:0-2345 GCA_964410055.1 uncultured Gemmatimonadaceae bacterium
CGTGCAGCACCGGGAATCGGGCGCCGAGGGAGTCGACGGCGGGCGCGAGCGCGGCGGCGAGCGCGGCGGCGGGCACGCCCCGGCCACGCCCGGCGAGGAACTCGAGAAGGTAGAGCGAGGCGTCGACGGTCAGGTAGTGCCCGGCGCCGAGCGCCTCGGTGAAGGTGCGGACGGCGTCGCGGTAGGCGGCTTCCGCCACGCCATCGTCACCGCGCTCGTCGTGGATCCGGGCTTCGCGCAGCCGCAGCGTGGCGACCTCCTGGTGCGACGGCCCACGCGTTTCGCGCACGATGTCGAGCGCGCGGAGATAGTGGGCGATGGCGCTGTCCGGGCGGCTGAGCGCGTGCTCGATGTCGCCCAGGACGCGGAGGTTCAGGGCGGTGCGCTCGTGACGCGGACCGAGCTCCGCGACGTGGACCTCGAGCGCCTCGCGGGCGAGCGGCTCGGCCTCGGCGAACCGTTCCAGCCGCGCGAGGTGGTTCGCGCGCATCATCATGGCGTACGCGGTCTGGGCGTGGCGGTCCCCGAGGACGCGGCGGTGGCGATCGAGGATCCGCTCCCAGGCGTCGGCAGCGCCGTGGTGGTCCTCGCGTAGTCCGTTGAAGACCGCAAGGTTGCCGAGCGCGATGAGGGTGCGCTGGTGGTCGTCGCCGAGGGCGCGGCGGAACGCCTCGACGGCTTCCGCGGCGGTCGCGGCCGCGCCATCCAGATCGCCGCGGCGGTAGAGGACGACGGCGAGGTTGCTGGTGGTGATGGCGACGCCGACGTGTCCGTCGCCCAGGTGCCGTCGCCGCATCGCGAGCGACTCGCGGTACGCCTCGGCGGCGCCGTCGTAGTCGCCGCGGGCCTCGAGGACGACCCCGAGGTCGTTGAGCGCGCGTGCCAGCCGTGCGTCGCCCTCGTCTGGGAACGCCAGCCGCCCCACGCGGACGGCCTCGCGCAGCACCGAGTCCGCCGCGGCCAGGTCGCCGCTCTGGTGCAGGATCCAGCCGAGGAGGGTGAGCGCGGAGGCGACGTCGGGGTGGACGTCGCCGTAGAGCCCCCGCTTCTCGTCGAGCGACCGGCGCGCGAGGGGGAGCGCATCGGCGTGGAGCCCGAGCTGCTCGTACGCCTCGGCCAGCACGCCGCGCATCTCGGCACGGAGCGCGGGGTCGGCGGAGAAGGCTTCGTCGAGGCTTGCGGCCCGTCGGTCGAGGAGCGTGCGCACGGCGACGCTGTCCGCGCCCGGCTGTCCGGGTCCGGTGATCCCAAACGTCTCCAGCAGGAAGGTCCGGACCTCGAACGCCTTGTCGCGCTCGGCGGCAATGCGCTCGGAGGCGATCCTGAGCTGGCGCGCCTGGCGGGCGGTCACCGTGCTGAAGCCGGCCAGGATCACGAACGCCGCGGCCACGCCCGAGACGGCCACGCGGTTCCGCCGCACGAAGGTGCGGACCCGGTAGCCGATCGTGGCCGGGCGCGCCTCGACGGGCAGCCCCTCGAGGTGGCGGCGCACGTCGTCGGCGAAGGCGGCGACGGAGGCGTAGCGCTCGCCCGGCTCCTTGCGCAGCGCCTTCAGCGTGATCGTGTCCAGGTCGCCCGCGACCATGCGGCGCCGCTCCGGCGGCGCGACGGCGGAGGGCGGCGGCGGGTCCCGCCCGAGGATATCGCGGGTGACCTCCTCCTGCGTACGTGCGCCGTCGAACGGATGGCGGTCGGCGAGCAGCTCGTAGAGGAGGACGCCGAGCGCCCAGACGTCGCAGGCGGTGGTGACGCGCTCGCCGCGGAGCTGCTCGGGCGCCGAGTATCGCGGCGTGAGCCGGCGGTCGCTCAGGCGAGTGGTGTGCCCGTCCGTGTGCTCCGGGTCCAGGATCTTCGCGATCCCGAAGTCGAGCAGCTTCGGCACGCCCTCGGACGTGACCAGGATGTTGCCGGGCTTGATGTCGCGGTGCACCAGCAGCCGCTGGTGCGCGTGGTGGACCGCGGAGCAGACGTCGCGGAAGAGGGCGAGGCGCTGCGGCACGTCCAGCTCCTGACGGCGGCAGTGCTCCAGCACATCGACGCCGTCGACGTACTCCATGACGAGGTACGGGAGCCCCTCGGGCGTCGCGCCGACATCGAGCAATCGCGCGATGTTCGGGTGGTCGAGCGACGCCAGGATCCGACGCTCGGCGCGAAAGCGGCGCAGCACGTCGTCGGTGTCGAGCCCGCGTCGCACGAGCTTCAGCGCTACGTGTCTGTGGAAGTCGTCCGCCTCGTGCGCCGCCAGGTAGACGCGCCCCATCCCGCCGCGCCCGAGGAGTCGCTCGATGCGGTAGGGTTCAATGCGCTCGGGGACGTCGGTCTCGGCCGCCACGCCCGCCTCCGCG
>CAYPGK010000120.1:2445-6843 GCA_964410055.1 uncultured Gemmatimonadaceae bacterium
CGCCCGCCTCCGCGGCGTCGCCTACGTCTGGCAGCGGGCGCGCCCACGGCGGCGTCTCGTCGATCAAGCCGTCGGTCGGTGCGTCGTGCGCGGCGAGGAGCGCCTCGACCTCGGCGCGCAGCGAAGCGTCGGGCTCGACCCGTTCGAGGAAGGCGGACCGCTCCGCGCCCGGCAGGGCGGCGGCATCCGAGAAGAGCGCCTCGATGCGCGCCCAGCGCTCCGCCGTGGGGTCGGTCGGGGTCATGGCGATGCTTCCGCGGACGCGAGCGGGCCGCCGGCGCGGTCGGGGAGTCCATCGGCGAGCTCGCGGCGCAGCCAGGCGCGGGCCGCACCCCACGCCCGGCGCACGGTGATGGCCGAGACGTCCATCAACGCCGCGATCTCTTCGTAGCCGAGCCCGGCGAAGAAGCGGTATTCGACGACCTGTGCGCCGCGGGGGTTGAACGCCCTGAGCCGGTTCAGCGCCTCGTCGAGGGCGAGCAGTTCGTCGACCTGGCGGTCGTCGAGGACGAGGAGCGCCTCGTCGAGGGGGACCGGCGTGGCGCCGCCGCCTCGCTTGGCCGCGCGCCGCGCCTCCGCGTAGTTCACCAGGATGCGCCGCATGGCGAGCGCGGCGACGCCGAAGAAGTGAGCGCGGTCGCGCCAGTGCACGCGCGTCTGATCGACGAGACGCAGATACGCCTCGTGCACGAGCGCGGTCGTGTTCAGCGTGTGGTCCTGTCGTTCGCGTCGGAGCTGGGCGTGAGCGATCCTGCGGAGCTCGTCGTAGACCAGCGGGATGAGCCGGTCGAGGGCCTCCACGTTGCCGGCGTCGGCTTCGGCGAGGAGTGCGGTCACGGCGGCCTTGTCCGGGCCGTCGTCGTGCGGATCGGCCATAGGGGCCTCGGCGTCGGGTCGGGATCGTCGAAGATAAACAGTCCGGCCCAGACCGATCAAGCGACTCGCGCGAGGGCCCCAGGACGTTTTATTGTCTACCGAACGTGGCGGGAGACCGCCGCAGCGTCCACCCGAACGGAGGGAGGAATAGTGAGTCGAACGAATGACACGCGGGCATCCGCGCGCGACCAAGCGACGCGAGGGCTCCGGCACTGGTTCGCGCGGCTGGTGTGCGCGCTTTTCCTATTGGGCGCCGTCCCGGCCATCGCAACTGCGCGCCAGGCCGAATCGGCGCTCCTCTTCCGCAGCGCCCGCGTCTTCGACGGCGAGCGCGTCCACGAGCGAGTGGATGTCCTGGTCCGGGGCGGCCGCATCGAGCGGATCGGCGCAGGCCTCGACGCGCCTTCCGGGGCCCGCCTGATCGACGCCGCCGGCAAGACGCTCCTCCCGGGGCTGATCGACGCGCACACGCACGCCTTCGGGGATGCGCTGCGCGAGGCGCTCGTCTTCGGCGTGACGACCGAGCTCGACATGTTCACCGACCACGGCCAGGCCGCGCGCTGGAAGGCGGAACAGCTCGAGACCGGCGCGCCGGGTCGGGCCGACATCTTCTCGGCCGGCACCCTCGTCACCGCGCCGGGCGGGCACGGTACCGAGTACGGGATGCAGATCCCGACACTCGCCTCGGCCGGCGCGGCCCAGGCGTTCGTCGACGCGCGGCTCGCCGAGGGCTCGGACTGGATCAAGATCGTCGTCGACGACGGCTCGGCATACGGGATCCGCTTCCCGACGCTGGATGCGAACCTCACCCGCGCCGTCATCGAGGCGACGCACCGCCGCGAGCGACTGGCCGTGGTGCACATCGGCACGGCCGCGGACGCACGCGCGGCGATCGAGGCCGGCGCAGACGGGCTGGTCCACCTCTTCCTCGACCGCGGCCCGGACCCGGACTTCGGCCGCCTCGTCGCCGAGCGCGGCGCGTTCGTGATCCCGACGCTGGCCGTGCTGGCGAGTGTTGCGGGGATGGACGCCTCCGCGCTCGCGGCCGACCCCAAGCTCGAGCCGTACCTGAGCCTGAGCGCGCGGGCCGGGCTCCAGCAGCGCTTCCCGAGTGGGCCGAACCGTCCGACGCTCTCGTACGACGCGGCGGTCGAGACGGTGCGGCAGCTCCGCGCGGCCGGCGTGCCGATCCTGGCCGGCACCGACGCGCCGAACCCCGGCACGGCGCACGGCGCGTCGATGCACCACGAGCTGGAGCTCCTCGTCGGTGCCGGGCTCTCGCCCGTCGAAGCGCTCGCCGCGGCGACGAGCGTCCCCGCGAAGCACTTCGGCCTGGGCGACCGCGGCCGCATCGCGCCCGGCCTTCGCGCCGATCTCGTCCTGGTCGACGGCGATCCGACCCGGGACATCACGGCGACCCGCAACATCGCCGGCGTCTGGAAGGGCGGCGTCGCTGTCGACCGCGACGCCTTCGCCGCCGAGATCGCCCGTGCGCAGGAGGCCGTCGGCAAGGCGCCCGAGGGGCTCGAGCACGGCCTCATCAGCGATTTCGACGACGGCTCTCTCGCCCCCCGCTTCGGCACCGAGTGGATGCCGACCTCGGACGCCATGGCCGGTGGGCAGTCGAGCGGCACGGTCGACATCGTCGACGGCGGCGCCGAGGGGAGCGCGCGGGCGCTCCGCATCAGGGGAACCATCTCCGACGCCGTCCCCTACGCCTGGTACGGCGCGATGTGGTCGCCCGGCAGCTTCCCCATGGCGCCCGCAGACCTCTCCTCCGTGCCCGGGCTCCGCTTCCGCGCCCGCGGCGACGGCAAGACCTACCGCGTCATGATCTTCGCTCAGTCCCGCGGCGGCGCGCCGATCGCCAGGACCTTCACCGCCGGCGCCGACTGGGCCGAGGTCGTCATGCCCTGGAGCGACTTCGGGATCGACGGTTCCGACGTGATGGCCGTCATCTTCGCCGGCGGGCCCGCTCCGGGCGAGTTCGAATTCTTCATCGACGACGTGCGGCTACGCTGACCACCACCGCGGGCGCGGCACCCACGCCGCGCCCGCCCCCACGCCCTGGCATCCGCCCCCGCCGGAATACAGTTACTGACACCCAAGACCGAAGACCTAGGACCCAATACCTAGGACCCAAGACCCAATAGCCAACCCCCGAAACCCGACACCCGACTCATTCGTACACGACACACAACATTCTTGACACCGCCGAAGCCCCCGCATTACCTTCGCGCGCCCCGAAAATACACCGAAGTAGAGGACAATCCGTGGTCGATTCCTCAGATCTCGCGCGTCTCCGCATCCATCGCGACTCGATCGGCGCCACCCCCCCACGCCCTCGCCGCCGGCTCTACATCGGGCTCGGCATCCTCGCCCTCGCCCTCGTCGCCACCGCCGCTGCGCTCGGGCTGCGCGAACGCCCGCTCGAGGTCCGCATCGCGACGGCCTCGGTACGGGGCGGCGGCACGGGCGGCTCGGGCGGGCTGACCGCGAACGGCTACGTCGTCGCGCGGACCAAGGCATCGGTCTCGTCGAAGGTCGCGGGCAGACTCGTCTACCTGGGCGTCGAGGAGGGAGACCTCGCCGAGGAAGGCACCATCCTGGCCCGTCTCGAGGACGCCGAGTACGAGGCGGCGGTGCGCCAGGCCGCGGCCGAGCGGCTGTCGGCCGAGGCGACACGACAGGAGGCGGAGGCCGCGGTCGCGCAGGCGGAGCGGGACCTCGAGCGCGCGCGCTCCCTCTCGGCGGACGGGCACATCGCACCGCAGCAGCTCGAGGATGCCGAGACCGCGCTCGCCGTCGCGCGCGCCCGCCTCGCGGCGGCGCAGGCGCGCGTCGCGGCCGCGGAGCAGATCCACGCCGCGGCCGAGGCCGCGCTCGAGAACACGCGCGTGCGCGCGCCCTTCACCGGGACGGTGCTGCGCAAGGACGCCGAAGTGGGCGAGGTGGTCGCGCCGTCGGTCGCGGGCGGCGGCCTCACGCGCGGCGCGGTCGTGACCATGGCCGACCTCTCGACGCTGGAGGTCGAGGTCGACGTCAACGAGGCGTACATCGGCGGCGTCCGGCGCGACCAGCCCGCCGAGATCGTGCTCGACGCGTACCCGTCCGTCCGCTTCCCCGGCCACGTGCGCCAGATCATGCCGACAGCGGACCGTCAGAAGGCGACGGTGCTCGTCCGCGTCGTGATCGACGTCCAGGACCCGCGCATCCTCCCCGAGATGGGCGCTCGCGTCGTGTTCCTGGAGCCGACCGAGGTGGCCGACGCGCGGGCGGCGGCGCCGCGCCGCGTCGTCGTCCCCGCCGCCGCTGTGCGCAACGAGGGGGGCGAGAACGTGGTCTACGTCGTCGTCGGCGACGTCGCCCAGCGACGCGTCGTCGATGCCGGCCCGGTCTCGGGCGGCGAGCGTGAGATCCGCCAGGGGCTGAACGGAGGAGAAAGACTCGTGATCGACGCGCCCGCGGGGCTCGCCGACGGCGCCCGCGTCCGCATCGCGGAGAACGACTGAACACGGAGGC
>CAYPGK010000121.1:0-6668 GCA_964410055.1 uncultured Gemmatimonadaceae bacterium
CTCGGCGCCGAGGCGGTGTCGCTCCTCAGGGTCGAGCGCGCGGGTGAGGAGCGTGCCGAAGATGGTCGGCTCGACGGCGCGCCAGTCGGCCTCGGCGGCCTCGCGGAGCACGGCGATGTCCTCGCGGGTGAGGGGGAGCGTGCCGTGGTCCTTGAAGAAGTGGCCGTTGAAGCGAAGCAGTTTGCGGGGGCCGAAGTATCGCCCCTCGTCCATGGCGCGCCAGAGCTCGGCGAGGGCGCCCTCGACCTCGTCGGGTCCGGCCTCGGCGGCGTCGCGGAGGATCGCGGTGAACGGCTCGCCGGGGAGCAGTCCTTCGTCCTCGGCGAACATGGCGAAGACGCATCGGATCAGGAAGCGCGCGACCTGCTCCTGGTCGTGTCCTCGCCGTTCGAGCGCCGCGGCGAGGCGGGCGAGCTTCTCGGCGACGTCGCGGGTGACCCGGGCGGCCTTCGCGTCGCTCGTGCGCGCCTCGGGGTCGAGCCAGATGTCGCGCAGGAGCGCGACGTCGTCGGGGCGGTTGGCCAGCTCGGGGAGCGGGATGCGGTGCGCGGCGTTGAAGCCGCCGTAGCTGCCGGCGCGTCGCTGCCAGACGAGGAGCGTCGCGGCGACGTCCATGACCATGAGGAAGGGCGGCGGGCCCTCGGGGAGGTTGATCGCGTAATCGCGGGCCTGGACGAACGCCTTGCGCAGGAGCAGGTCGGTCGAGAGGCCGGGCTCGGCGTCCTTCGCCTCCAGGACGAAGTGGCCGCGCTTGTAGAGGTCGATGCGGTGCGTGGTCTCGTCGCCCGTGGCGGTGACGACGCGGACCGGGTACTCGAGCTGGTAGCCGCTCCCGGCGGGGCCGGGGGAGTCGACGCCGAGCGCGGCGGTGAACTCGGCGATGTAGATCGGGAAGTTGGCGCGCTCGGAGGCCGGGGCGCCGCGCCAGCGTTCGGCGAGCGCGGCGAGGGCAGCGGCGACGCTCTCGGTCAGGGTCGGATTGGGCACGGTCGTGTCAGGCGGGTGGGTGGTGGCTGGGGGTAGGTTGGGACTGGCGGGTTGGGGCTGTCAAGGGAGCGGCCTGTGGCCGCGGGGGCGGCGCGCCGATTGGCGCGTGGGGGGGCCGCGCGCCGCGCGACGGTGGGCGGCGGCCTGCGGCCGCGGGGCTGGACGGGTGGGGGCGTGGAATGTGCACCTCGAGGGGACGGGACGGCTGGTTTGCGGAGGAGTCTCATGGAGCGGACGCGGATCGAGGTGCATGGGCTGCCGGACGATGATGCGGCGGCGAGGTTGGAGAATCATCTGAAGGGGAAGACGGGGGTGCCGGAGGCGCGGATCGATCCGGCGCTGGAGTTGGCGGAGGTGAGTTACGATCCGGAGCTGGTGTCGCCGGAGGAGATCGTGAACTGGATCCGGGGGCAGGGGTACGATGCCCGGTTCGCGGGGCGGGCGCGGGGGATGAGGGGGCCGTAGGCGGCTGGGTGGGTGCTCCGGCTGAGGCTGATTCCGTGGTGCGGGGCCGAATCGTGGGCGGGGAGCGCGGGTGGCGGTGGGGTTTGGGGGTACCCGGGAGTGGCGGCGGGTGTTAGAATAGAGGGTTGATCCCCGGTACGGATTCCAGCCAGGAGCGACCTCTGATCCAGACGACGAAGCAGCCGATCGAGGCGGGCGCGCGGGCTGAGCGGCTGCCGCGCCGGCTCGGGGTGTGGAGCGCCGCGGCGGTACTGGTTGGCTCGACGATCGGGAGCGGGATCTTCCGGGTGCCGAGCACGGTCGCGGCGGACGTGGGCGCGGTCGGTGCGCTGGCGCTGCTGTGGGTGGCGGGCGCGCTGGTCGCGCTTTTCGGTGCGCTGACGATTGCCGAGCTGGCTGCGATGTACCCGCGCACGGGCGGGATCTACGTGTTCCTGCGCGAGGCGTACGGTCCGGTGCCGGCGTTCCTGTTCGGGTGGACGGAGCTGCTGGTGATCCGGCCGTCGGCGCTGGGCGCGATCTCGATGATCTTCGCGGCGTACGTGGGTTGGTTCGTGGATCTGACGGAGGGTCAGACGCGGCTGGTCGCGGCGAGTGCGATCGCGCTGCTGGCGGCGGCGAACTACCGGTCGGTGGGTTGGGGCGCGGCGGTGCAGAACGCGTCGACGCTGGCGAAGGTCGTGGCGCTGGTGGGGCTGGCTGCTGCGGCGCTGGTGCTGGGCGACCGTTCGACGGGCGCGCTGGCGACGGCGCCGTCGTTCGAGCCGCTCACGTGGGGCGGGTTCGGCGTGGCGCTGATCGCGGTGCTGTGGGCGTACGACGGGTGGGCGGACCTGACGTTCATGTCGGGCGAGGTGAAGGACCCGGCGCGCACGCTGCCGCGGGCGCTGCTGGGCGGGACGCTGGCGGTGGTGGTGGTCTACCTGCTCGTGAACGCGGCGTACCTGTACGTGCTGCCGGTGGATGAGATGGCGGCGTCGACGCTGGTCGCGGCGGACGCGGCGACGAAGGTGGTCGGCGCGGCGGGCGCGTCGCTGGTGGCGGCGCTGGTCATGCTGTCCACGTTCGGCGCGGCGAACGGCTCGATGATGACGGGTCCGCGGATCTTCTTCGCGATGGCGGACGACGAGCTTTTCTTCGAGCCGGTCGCGCGCGTGCATCCGCGGTTCCAGACGCCGCACGTTGCGATCGCGCTGGCGGCGCTGCTCGGGATCGGGTACGTCTCGATCCGGACGTTCGAGCAGCTCGCGGATGCGTTCATTCTGGGGATCTGGCCGTTCTACGCGCTGGCGGTCGGGGCGGTCTTCCTGATGCGGAAGCGGCGGCCGGACGCCGAGCGTCCGTACCGGACGGTGGGGTATCCGGTGGTGCCGATCCTCTTCCTGTTGGCGTCGGTGGCGATGTTGGCGAATTCGTTGATCCAGCAGCCGCTGGACACTGCGATCAGCTTCGGGGTCATCCTGGCGGGGATCCCGGCGTACTACGTATGGCAGGCGCTGAGGCGACGCCGGGAGGCGATGGCTTGAACCGGGTCGCAGCGTGGGTGGCGGCGTCGCCGGTCCACCGATTCCTGGTGCACGTGGGGAAGGCGACGCTGCTCGCGCTCGCCGTGGTGCGGACGCTCCCGCGGCCGCGGAGCTACCTGGCGAGCACGATCGAGCAGGCGTACACGATGGGGATCCGCTCGCTGCCGCTGGTGCTCTTCATTGCGGTGCTGGGCGGAGCGGTCACGTCGCAGCAGACGGGCGCGCAATTCGCGGGTGCGCTGCCGATCTGGGTGGTGGGCAGCGTGGCCGAGAAGACGATGGTCACGGAGCTGGCGCCGATCCTGACGGCGCTGGTGCTGATCGGCCGGATCGGCGCGAGCATCGCGGCGGAGCTGGGGACGATGCGGGTGACGGAGCAGATCGACGCGCTCTACGCGATGGGGCGCGACCCGGTCCCGTTCCTGGTGGTGCCGCGGGTGCTGGGCGGGATCATGGTCTTCCCGGCGCTGGTCGTGCTGGCGAACGTGGCGGGGCTGCTGTCCGCGTGGTTCGTGGGCGTGCTCACGGTCGATGGTCTGACGACGGCGGACTTCGTCTACGGCTTGCGGTTCTACTTCGAGCCGTTCGACGTGTGGTACTCGGTGATCAAGGGCACGCTCTTCGGGATCGCGATCACGTTTCTGGCCTGCTACATCGGGCTCGAGGGGAAGGGCGGCGCGGAGGGCGTGGGCCGTACGACGACGACGGCGACGGTGGTCTCGACGGTGGCGATCATGATCATCGACGTCGCCGTGGTCCCGCTGCTCAAGCTGTTCTGACGGGAGGACCGGGCGAAGGGCCAGATGATCGAATTCAAGGGGCTACACAAGGCGTTCGGCAGTCTGGTCGTCCTGAGCGGGGTGGACCTGACGGTTCGGGAGGGCGAGACGCTGGTCCTGCTGGGGCCGTCGGGCACGGGGAAGAGCGTGCTGATCAAGCACGCGATCGGGCTTCTCGAGCCGGACGAGGGCGACGTGGTGGTGGACGGGATCTCGGTGCCGACGGCGTCGCCTGAGGAGCTGGCGCGGGTGCGGCGCAACGTGGGTTACGTCTTCCAGAACGCGGCGCTCTTCGACTCGATGACGGTGCTGGAGAACCTGTGGCTGGCGCTGGACGACGACCGCAACCTGCGCACGCCGGAGTCGTGCCGGGAGGAGGCGGCCGAGCTGCTGCTGAAGGTGAACCTGGACCCGTCGGTGCTGGACAAGTTCCCGGCGGAGCTGTCGGGCGGGATGCGGAAGCGGGTCGGCGTGGCGCGGGCGATCGCGAGCAAGCCGAAGTACCTGCTCTACGACGAGCCGACGACGGGTCTGGACCCGGTCAACGCGGAGAACATCGACAAGCTGATCATGGAGCTGCGCCGCGAGCTGGGGGTCACGAGCATCGTGGTGACGCACGATCTGGAGTCGGCGTTCCTGGTGGGGGACCGGATCGCGCTGTTGTTCGAAGGGCGGATCCACGCGTGCGCCACGCCGGAGGACATCCTGGCGAGCACGGATCCGGTGGTGCGCAAATTCGTACGGCGTGGCCGCGCGGACGCGGCCGTCGCATGAGGAGAGCATAGATGGACAAGCGGACGCGGACGCTGGGCGCGATCGGCACGCTGGTCGTCATTGCCGGCGGTCTTTTCGTGTGGGGTCTCTACTTCCTGATGGGCAACCCGATCTGGCGCGGCACGACGGACGTGGTGCTGGTGCTGGAGGATGCGGCCGGCCTGAAACGGAACGACCGGGTCCAGGTCAACGGCGTCCAGGTCGGCGCGGTCCGCGACGTCCGGCTGGAGGCGCCGATGCGCGTCCGCGTCGATCTGCGGCTGGACGAGGGGATCATGCTGCCGGCGGACACGCGAGCGCGGCTGAAGGCGGACGTATTCGGCACGAGCACGGTCGAGCTGGTGCCCGGCAACGCCGAGGCGCGGCTGGTCGAGGGCGACACGATCCGGGGGATGGCGCTGCGTCCGCTGCCGGACCTGGTCGCCGCGCTGGGCGGTCAGGCGGAGACGATCCTGACGAACGCGGACCAGCTCCTGTCGCCGGAGATCGTGGCGGACGTGCGGGCGGCGGCGGAGGTGATGCCGTCGGGCGCGCAGGAGCTGCTCGCCCTGATCCGCGAGATGCGGGCGGTGGCGGAGTCGATGCGGCGGACGGCGAAGGAGGTCGAGGACGCGGAGGCCGGCGCGGCGCTCTCCGCCTCGCTCGAGGAGCTGCAGCGGAGCGCCGCGACGCTGAGCTCGGCGGCGGTCGCGATGGAGCAGTCGCTCACGGCGCTCGCGTCGGTCCTGACGAAGATCGACAGCGGCCAGGGCACGCTGGCGCGGCTGGTCAACGACCCGACGCTGTACACGGAGCTGGAGGGCGCGCTCCGCGAGGTGCGGCTCCTGGCGACGGACGTTCGGGAAAACCCGAAGCGTTACGTGACGATCGACATCTTCTGAGCTGCGTGGCGATCGACATCTTCTGATCTGACGCGGCGGGGGCACGCAGTTTGCCACCCGACGCATGCAGGCGAGGCGGCCCGCCCGGTTGGGGCCGTTCGCGAGAGGGGACCCGTCCGAGGCGGGTCCCCTCTCGTGTTCGGTGGACCGGAGCGTCGAGGCCGCCATGCGATTCGAACTGCTGGACTTCCATTCGGAGCCTGCCGAGACGGCGACGATCCGGCGGATCTCCGCGCTGGGGATCCACTGGCGGGTCGGGGTCGAGACGTTCCGCGGCGCGAGCGGCTGGGCCGGGCGTCTGGTCTTCGAGCCGCAGTCGCCGCTGTCGCGGCACGACACGAGGCGCGGGCCGATCACGCTCCAGGCGGCCACGCAGGCGGAGATCGTGTCCGCGGCGTACGACATCGACGAGCGTCGGCTACTGGCGCTCCTGCACTCTCTGGGCTGACCCTTCCGGCGCTCGCCCACCCTCCCGGGAGCCCGCTCGCGGGTTTGATTCTTGCGCCCCTCGGTAGTGCGGGAAGGGCGCACAGAAAGCGGCCCGCCCGCGATCGAGTCGCGATCCCGGAGGGCCGGTGCTGCTCACGATCCTCTCCCTGATCACCCTTGCCGTGACGGCCGCACTGGCGTGGTACGTCTGGCGCGTGCCCGAAGCGCCGCACTGCCCGCGCTGCGGCTCGGCCACGGTGGCCGCGCCCCATCACGCACCGCAGCAAGGCCCCGCCCTCTGGCTCGACCGCTGGGCCGCACATCGCGCCTGCGCCGCCTGCGGCTGGATCGGCCGCCAGCGACGCGGCGGAGAGCCGCAGTCGGTTCGGCACTCGGGGCCGGGGAGTCCTCGATGAGCTACGGGCTGCAGCTCGTCCTCCTCGTCTTCGCCGTCGTCGGCTTCGGCGGCGCCGGCGCCTCCCTCGCCGTCGCCCGCCACCGCCGCCTCACCGACGGCGAGCGGGACCTGGGGATGCTCGGCGTTGCCGCGATGCTGTTCGTCTTCGGCACCCTCTGCACGGTAGTCGGCGTCGGCGTGTCGGGGGTGTTCGCTTTCGGGGGCGTGGTCCTGTGGGCCGCCTACGTCTTCATGGCGCAGCACATGGGGATTTTTCGGGTGGAGACGAGTCAGGGGCAGTTCTGGGAGGAGGAGCAGACGGAGGAGAGGATGGGGTAGAGGCGGGGCTTGGGTTGTAGGTCTTGGGTCTTGGGTTGTTGGTTTTTGGGGCTCAGGTGTGGGGTGGTGGGCCTTTTACCTAGGACCTAGG
>CAYPGK010000122.1:0-6667 GCA_964410055.1 uncultured Gemmatimonadaceae bacterium
GTCCCCCCGGTACCCCCACCCCGGGCCCCCCTTTGTTTTCCCCCAAAAAAACCGGGGGGGGGGGGCGGGCCCACCCCCCCCCCCCCGCCGCCTCACGGGTCATCGTCGCCGGGCCGTCACGCGACGGGTGCGCCCCGCCGGTGTCCCGCCCGGCTCACTCGGTCCGGGTGCGCTCGCTCATGACGGTGACGACGTTGTCGGCCACCTGCATGAAGCCGCCGCCGACCCAGAAGCGCTCCTCGCGGTCTCCGCGACGAACGCGCAGGTCCCCTTCACCGAGCAGGGCCATGAACGGCGCGTGCCCGCGAAGGATCCCGACCTCGCCGTCCCACGCGGGGGCGACGACCATGTCGGCCTCCCCCTCGTAGACGACGCGTTCCGGGCTGATCACCGCCACCGTGAGACGCTCGGCCGCCACGACTCAGACCTCCGCGCCGAGCTCGCGGGCCGCCGCGATCACGTCCTCGATCCCGCCCTTCATGTAGAAGGCCTGCTCGGGCAGGTGGTCGAACTCGCCCTGGACGACACGCTCGAACGACTCGATCGTGTCCTCGAGCTTGACGTACTTGCCCGGGATACCGGTGAACTGCTCGGCCACGTGGAACGGCTGCGAGAGGAAGCGCTGGATCCGGCGCGCGCGCCCGACGATCACCTTGTCCTCCTCCGAGAGCTCGTCCATCCCGAGGATCGCGATGATGTCCTGCAGCTCCTTGTAGCGCTGCAGGATCCGCTGGACCTCGGTGGCCACGCGGTAGTGCCGCTCGCCGATGAACTGCGGGTCCAGGATCCGCGACGTCGAGTCGAGCGGGTCGACGGCCGGGTAGATCCCGAGCTCCGCGATCGAGCGCGAGAGCACCGTCGTCGCGTCCAGGTGCGCGAACGCCGTCGCCGGCGCCGGGTCGGTCAGGTCGTCGGCGGGCACGTAGATCGCCTGCACCGACGTGATCGAGCCGTCACGCGTCGAGGTGATCCGCTCCTGCAGCTCACCCATCTCGGTGCCCAGCGTCGGCTGGTAGCCGACCGCGGAGGGCATGCGGCCGAGGAGCGCCGACACCTCCGAGCCCGCCTGCGTGAAGCGGAAGATGTTGTCGATGAAGAGGAGCACGTCCTGCTTCTCGACGTCACGGAAGTACTCGGCGATGGTGAGCCCCGTCAGACCGACGCGCATACGGGCGCCCGGCGGCTCGTTCATCTGACCGTAGACCAGCGCCACGTTGGGGAGAATGCCGGCCTCCTTGAACTCGAGCCAGAGGTCGTTCCCCTCGCGGGTCCGCTCGCCCACGCCACAGAAGACGGAGCGACCGCCGTGCTCCATGGCGATGTTGTTGATGAGCTCCTGGATGATGACCGTCTTGCCGACGCCGGCGCCGCCGAACAGACCGGTCTTACCACCCTTCACGTACGGCGCAATCAGGTCGATGACCTTGATCCCCGTCTCGAAGATCTCGGTCTTCGGCTCGAGCGCCGTGTACTTCGGCGCCTCGCGGTGGATCGGCCAGCGCTCGACGTCCGCAGAGATGTCGCCCTGCATGTCGACCGGCTCGCCGAGCACGTTCAGGATCCGACCCAGCGGCGCCTCGCCGACCGGGACCGCGATCGGGCGGCCCGTGTCACGCACTTCCATGCCGCGCACGACGCCGTCCGTCGACGACATCGCGACCGCGCGCACCTGGTTGCGCCCGATGTGCTGCTGCACCTCGGCCACCAGGTTGACCTCCGGCCCGCCGTTCTCGCCCGACGCCCGGATCTCGAGCGCGTTGTAGATCTCAGGCAGCGCCTCGGTGTCGAACTCCACGTCGAGCACCGGGCCGATCACCTGGATGACCTTTCCGATGTTGTCCGCCATTTGCGTATCTCCTATTCCAAAGCAGCGGCGCCGCCCACGATCTCGGAGATCTCCTGAGTGATCTGGGCCTGCCGTGCACGGTTGTACGACCGTCGCAGGGTATCCAGCATCTCGGCGGCGTTGTCCGTGGCGTTCTTCATTGCGGTGCGCCGCGCACCCTGCTCGGCCGCCGCCGTCTCCACCAGCGCGCGGTAGACGCTGTTGCGCACGTAAAGCGGCAGCAGCCGGGTCAGGATCTCGTCGGCCGAGGGCGAGAGGATGTAACCCACGCCGTGCTCGGCCTCCTCCTCCGTCGGCGGCTCGACCGGCAGGATCTGCATGACCGCCGGCGGCGTCGAGAGCGCCGAACGGAACTGGGCGTAAACGACGTAGACCGCGTCCACCTCGCCGCGCGTGAACGCATCGATCAGCGGATCGACGACCGACGCCGCGTCTTCTGCGGTCGGACGGTCGGTGATGTCGGTCCGCTCGGCGACCAGCCGCTCCCCCTGGAACCGGAAGTAGCCGATCCCCTTCTTTCCGACGGCGTGCAGTTCGATCTCCACGCCATCGGCGCGCAGGCGATCGATCAGCCCGCTCGCCTCGCGGATCAGGTTCGCATTGAACGCGCCCGCCAGCCCACGGTTGGCCGTGAGCACGATGATCGCCGCGCGCCGCACCTGTTCCGGGCGGCGCAGCAGCGGAAAGCGCTCACTCAGCTCCGGGTCGGCAAGCCGGCCGATCACCTCAGCGAGGCGCTCCGCGTAGGGGCGCGCCGCGTACACCCGGTCGGTGGCCCGCTTCAGCTTCGAAGTGGCCACCATCTCCATGGTGCGCGTGATCTGGCGCGTGTTGTCGACGGACCGGATCCGCCGTCGGATTTCTCTCGCTCTGGCCATGGCTCACTCAGTCCGCCGCAGCGGCCTGCGACTGCGCGGCCGGCATGGCGCCGCCGGCAAGGAACGTCTCCTTGTAAGCCTGGATCCCGGCGACGAGCTGCTCCTCGACCTCCTTGCTGATCTCCTTCTCGGTCCGGATCGCTTCGCCGACCTGCGGATACTGCGCCGCCATGTACTCGTGGAAGCCGTACTCGAAGGCGCGGATCTTCTCGACCGGGATGTCGTCCAGGTGGCCGTTGGTCACGGCGTAGATGATCATGATCTGCTGCTCGACCGGCATTGGCGCGTACTGCGGCTGCTTGAGCACCTCAACGGTGCGCTGGCCGCGCGCGAGCTGCTTCTGCGTGGCCGGGTCGAGCTCCGAGCCGAACTGGGCGAACGCCTCGAGCTCGCGGTACTGCGCCAGGTCGAGGCGCAGACGCCCGGCGACCCTCTTCATCGCCTTGATCTGCGCCGAGCCGCCGACGCGCGAGACCGAGATCCCGACGTTGACCGCCGGACGCACGCCCGAGTGGAACAGGTCCGATTCGAGGAAGATCTGCCCGTCGGTGATCGAGATCACGTTCGTCGGAATGTAGGCCGAAACGTCGCCGGCCTGCGTCTCGATGATCGGCAGCGCGGTCAGCGAGCCGCCGCCCTGCTCGTCGGAGAGCTTGGCCGCACGCTCGAGCAGGCGCGAGTGCAGGTAGAAGACGTCGCCCGGGTAGGCCTCACGCCCCGGCGGACGGCGCAGCACCAGCGAGAGCTGGCGGTACGCCTGAGCCTGCTTCGTGAGGTCGTCGTAGATGACGAGCGTGTGCTTGCCCTGCCACATGAAGTGCTCGGCGAGCGCCGTCGCCGAGTAGGGCGCAATGTACTGCATCGGCGCCGGGTCGCTCGCGTTGGCCGCGACCACGATCGTGTAGTCCATGGCGCCGTGCTCGCGCAGCGTCTCGACCACGCTCGCCACCTTCCCCGCGCGCTGGCCCACCGCGCAGTAGATGCAGATGACGTCGCCGCCCTTCTGGTTGATGATCGTGTCGATCGCGATCGCCGTCTTCCCGGTGCCGCGGTCGCCGATGATCAGCTCGCGCTGGCCGCGGCCGATCGGGATCATCGAGTCGATCGCCTTGATCCCCGTCTGGAGCGGCTGCGTGACCGGCTGGCGCAGCACGATGCCGGGCGCGACGATGTCGATGAAGCGACGGTCCTCGAGCGGCTCGACCGGCCCCTTGCCGTCGATCGGCTCGCCGAGCGCGTTCACGACGCGGCCCAGGTAGCCGGCCCCGACCGGGATGTCGAGAACGCGGCCGGTCCGGCGCACGGTGTCGCCCTCGTGCAGCGCGGTCCAGTCGCCCATGACGACCGCGCCGATGTTGTCCTCCTCGAGGTTGAGCGCCAGCGCCGGCACGACCTCGCCGGTCTCGGCCGACGTGATCTCGAGCATCTCGCTGGCCATCGCCCGGGTCAGCCCGTAGATGCGGGCGACGCCGTCCTTGACCTCGAGGACCTCACCCACCTCCTCGACTTCGAGACGCTCCTCGTAGCGCTCGATCTCCTGGAGGAGGACGTCCTTGATCTCGCTTGCGCGCAGCTGCGCTTCAGTGCTCGCCATGGTTCCGTTCCCGTTCGGGCTCCTCTATCAACGGCTCGTCGGCAGCTCTGCCTCGACGAGGCGCCGCCGGAGCGAAACGAGTCGACGCCGCAGGGAACCATCCAGCACACGGTCCCCGTAGCGAACGACGATCCCGCCAAGAATCTGTGGGTTCACATTCACGTGCGGGATCACCTGCCGACCCAGGACTCTGGACAGGTCGGCGGCGATCTCCTGCTCGAAGCGCTCGTCCGGCTCGTGCGCCAGGGTGACCTGCGCGTGCAGGCGACCCAGCCGCTCGTCCAGGAGCGCGTGGTACTCCCGCGCGATCTCACGGATCATCCGCTGCCGACGCTTGTCCAGAACCACCATCAGGAAGTTCAGGAAGAGCGGCGGCACGCGACCCTCGAACGCGCGCTTGAGTACCCCCTTCTTCTCCTCGGTTTCCACCTTCGGCGACTCTAGGAACGCGCGGAGTTTGGGCTCCTTGTCGAAGACCGCCGCGAGCTCGTCGACCGCCGAGGCGAACGCCTCACGCTGGCCGTGACGCTCGCCGATCTCGAAGAGCGCCTCGGCGTAGTTGCGGGCGATGGTCGACCCGTTCACGTCACGCCACTCCCGCGCCGCTCGTGGCGCCGATCCGCTCGATGTAGTCGCGCACGAGCGCCCGGTCCTCCTCGGCGCCCAGACGCTGCTCGATCAGCCGGGAGGCCGCCGCCAGCGAGAGCTCGACCGCCTCGCGGCGCAGCGCGTCGATCGCCGCCTCGCGCTCACGCTCCAGCTCCTGGCGCGCCCGATCGACCAGCTCCTGCTGCTCGGCCCGCGCCTGCTCGAGCATCTCTTGCCTCATCCGCTCACCCGCCTGGCGCGCGTCGGCCAGGATCTGCTGCGCCTGCTGCCGCGCCTCGGCGAGCTCGCGCCGCTGCTCCTCGAGGATCCGCTCAGCCTCCTCGCGGTCCCGAGCAGCCTGGTCCAGAATGGTCTGGATCCGCTCCTCACGCGCGTTGGCGTAGCCCAGGATCTTCGGGAACGCGAACTTCGACAGCAGCGCGAGCAGAGCCAGGAAGATGACGAACGTCCAGAACGAGACGTTCGTGCTCAACTGGAACACGTTCGGCTCGGCGCCGGCCTCTGCCGCGTGTTGCAGGATCACAGTCAGGAAGTTCATCGCTCAACTCTCGATTCGGGGAGCGGGCCGGCCGTGCGACGTGCACGGCCGGCGCCTCTGCCCCTGCGTCAGATCAGGAACGCGATCACCAGCGCGAAGAGCGCCGCACCCTCGATCAGCGCCGCCAGAATGATCGAAGCCGTCTGGATCGTGCCCGCGGCCTCAGGCTGACGCGCCATGCTCTCGGTCATCGAACGGCCGATCCAGCCAATGCCGATCGCCGCACCGAGCACCGTGAGCCCCGCGCCGAGCGCCTTACCGAACTGCGACAGCAGACCCGTAGCGTAGTCCGGGTTCTGGGCCACGGCATCCTGCAGCATTGCGAGGATGGGAAGCATGTCGTTCCTCCATTTGTGTCCGGGGATGCTCGTTGTCCGGCTCCCGCGACGCACGGGCGGTCCCCGGCCGCTCCGTTTGCCGCGCCACCGCTTCCCGGCCTGCCGGCCGCGCGGTTTTCCCCGGCACCCCGCCGGGTACGTTACGACGGACGGCTAGAGCCCTCCCCGTCCGAAGGCGCGCCACCTGAGGACGGACGCGCTCGCCCCGATCCGCTCCGCTCAGTGCGCGTGGCGGATCAATCCGATGAAGACCGACGTCAGCATCGCGAAGATGTAGGCCTGGAGGAAAGCGACGAACAGCTCCAGGACCATGATCGCCGTGGCCATCAGGACCGGCGCGACCGCGATCGACATCACCCACCCCCCGGCAATGCTCGCCGTCACCGCCAGCCCCGTCAGCGCCAGGACCACCGCGTGCCCCGCCGTCATGTTCGCGAAGAGACGGATCGCCAGAGCGAACGGCTTCGTCAGCTTCCCGAGGAATTCGACCGGGGTCATGATGATCAGCATCGGGATCTTCATCGCCAGCCCCATCCCCTCAGGCGCGTAGAAGATCGTCTTCGCGTACCCCTTCGGCCCCAGCGCGATCATCCCGGCCACCTCGATCATGATGAAACTCAGGATCGCCAGCGCGGCCGTGACCGAGATGTTCCCCGTCGGCGAGGCGCCCCACGGCACCAGGCCGAGCAGGTTGCACATCAGGATGAAGAAGAACACCGTCACCACGAACGGCACGAAGCGCTCGCCGCCCTGGCCGATGTTCGGCATCGCCACCTCGTCCCGAAGGAAGAGGACGAACGCCTCCACCACGTTCGCCGCGCCCTTCGGACCCCGCTTCGCCCCCTCCGCGCGCGCACGCTCCGC
>CAYPGK010000123.1:0-6569 GCA_964410055.1 uncultured Gemmatimonadaceae bacterium
TCGACACGGGTAACCGGCAGGGTGTCGAGTTCGGCCAGTTCCCGACGCCGCGGAGCTTCGGCTTCTCGCTCTCGATCCAGCCGTGACCAACCCCAGGGAGATTACGACCATGAGAACGAATCGAATTCTCGCCGGACTCGCCGCGGTCGCCCTCGCCTGGGGGCTAGCCGCGTGCGATCAGGATCTGGCCTCGATCAACGAGAACCCGAACGCGCCGACCGACGTCTCGGCGGAGTTCATCCTGCCCCAGGCGATCCAGACGGCGACCGAGCAGATTCTGGGTGCCGGGATGACGAACCTGGACGGGATGGGCCTCTGGGCCCAGCACTTCGCCAAGATCCAGTACCCGAACGAGGACCGCTACGACCTGCGTGCGCAGACGATCAGCGCGGTGTGGTCGTCGATTTACTCGACCTCGCTCAAGGACATCCAGACCATCATCGACAAGGGTGAGGAGACCGGCACGGACAACCACGTGGCGGTCGGCCTCGTCCTGAAGTCGTGGGTCTTCAGCGTCGTGACGGACCTGTGGGGCGCGGTGCCGTACTCGGAGGCGCTGACGCTCGGCAAGGAGGGCGGCACAGCGACGCCGAAGTACGACATGCAGGAGGACATCTATCGTGGCCTCCTGGCCGACCTCGAGCGTGCGGCCAACCTCTTCGACCCGGACGCAAAGGGCTTCGGAGCCGAGGACCTGCTCTACGGCGGCGACATGGAGCAGTGGAAGAAGTTCGCCAATTCGCTGCGGCTGCGGCTCGCGATCCGCATCTCCGACGCGGATCCGGCGCTCGCGAAGCAGCACGCCGAGGCGGCGATCGCCGGCGGTGTTTTCGAGAGCAACGACGACATCGCGCAGCTCGTCTACATCGGCAGCCCGCCGAACGAGCATCCGTTCTACGAGAACCGGGTCCGCGCCGGGCGTGACGACCACGCGATCAGCAAGACGATGGTCGACATGCTGAAGTCGTTGAACGACCCGCGGCTCCCGATCTACGCCGACCCGAACGAGAGTGACGGCGAGTACGTCGGCATGCCGAACGGGATGAACGACGGGCACGAGTACAAGCTCAACACGATCTCGCGGATCGGCAAATACTGGCGCGGCACGCCGGAAGCGCCCGCGGTGATCCTCTCGTACGCCGAGGTCCTGTTCCTGCGCGCCGAGGCCGCGCGCCGCGGTTGGGATGCCGGCGGCACGGCCGCGGCTCTCTACGAGGAGGCGATCCGCGCGTCGATGAAGCAGTACGGCATTGCCGATGCCGCGATCAACGCGTACCTCGCCCAGCCGGAGGTCGCCTACGACGGCAGCGAGGAGCGGATCGCGGTCCAGAAGTGGATCGCCCTCTACAGCAACGGGATGGAGGCGTACTCCGAGGTGCGGCGCACGGGCTACCCCGCGCTCACGCCTGGAGAGTTCGCCGAGAACCTGAACGACGGCAAGATCCCGGCACGCGTCGAGTACCCGGGCACCGAGCAGACGACGAACGGGGCGGCGCTCCAGGCCGCGATCACTGCCCAGGGCGGCGGCATGGACTACAAGACACCGATGTGGTGGATGAAGAAGTAGGCGACGCCGTCTCGTCGCACTCGCGTCGGCCACGTGCCGACGCGAAGAGCCCCCGGGGACGAGGTCCCCGGGGGCTCGTTCGTTTGTAACGCGACTCCGTCGTTCGCCTCAGCGGCCGTCACGCAAGAAGACCAAGATCAGGCCGTGCGCGTGCGACGCGTAGCCGGGTCGCGTGGTCACGCCCATCGGATAGATCTCCACGCGCTCGACGTCCCCGGCGTGGAGCATGGTCAGGATGCAGGTGTCGACCGCGCGCGCGCCGTCCACGTAGATCCTCGGGTCGGAGACGCCGGGCATGGTACTCGGGCCCCGCAGCGACAGCGCCGGGCAGCGCGCCGGATCACCGACCTGGATCGAGGGGACGTTTCGGAGCATCGCGTCCAGGAGCGTGCCGTGCTCGTTCTCGAGCTCGTCCGCGCCCAGAACGGTCACGCTGAGGTCGTTCGGAGTCGCGTCCGGCTCACTGCTCCGCGAGGAGAGTGGGAAACCCAGGCATCCCAGGGTGAACGAGCCGATGACGAGCGCCGCGCCGATGTGAATCCACATGCACTGCCTCCTGCCAGGGGTACTGCGAGCACAACGCTGGCAGGAAACTGCACGGAGCGGGCCGACCCTCTAATCCTCGACCCCGTGGCCGATCCTCTACCCCTCGGCCTCCTTGCATGCGCGGAGCCCCTCGAACAGCCGCTCGAAGTGCTCGGGCTCGTGCTTGGCGGTGGCACACAGCCGCAGCCGCGCCTGACCCGGCGAGACGGCCGGGAAGGTGACGGCCGAGACGAAGATCCCGTGGTCGAGCAGCAGCCGCTGCGCCCAGCGGTAGGCGCGCCACTCGTCGCCGAGGATCAGCGGCACGACCGGCGTCGTCGACGCGCCGGTGTCGAAGCCGAGCCGGTCGAGACCCGCCTTCAGGATGCGCGTGTTCTCGCGCAGCCGCTCCATGTGCACGGGCTCTTCCTGGAGGATCTGCAGCGATTCCAGGATCGCCGCGGCGTTCGCCGGCGACATCGCGGCCGAGAAGATGTACGGCGCCGAGCCGTGCTGCACGTAGATCTTAAGCGCCAGCGAACCGGCCACGAAGCCGCCCGACGAGGGGATCCCCTTCGAGAGCGAGCCGGTCTGGATGTCGATCTCCGCCGGGTCGATCCCCTGTGCCTCGCAGATGCCCCGGCCGGTCTCGCCGATCGCGCCGATCGCGTGCGCCTCGTCGACCAGGAGGAACGCGCCGTAGCGGCGCTTGATGTCGATCAGCTCCGCGAGCGGCGCCTCGTCGCCATCCATGCTGAAGACCGAGTCGACGGCGATCAGGATGCGGCGCGCGCCCCGGTTCCGCGCCTGGTGCAGCCGCCGCTCCAGGTCCTCCATGTCGTTGTGCTTGAAGCGCCTGACCTCGCACCCCGCCATCTGCACGCCGTCGTGGATGCTGCGATGCGCGTACTGGTCGAGGATCGCGTAGTCGTTCGGGCCGAACAGCGACGTGATCGCCGCAATGTTCGCGTCGTAGCCCGACGGGAAGATCGCCGCGGCCTCCTGCCCCAGGAACTTCGCCAGCTCGCGCTCGACCTCCAGGTGCAGCTCGAGCGTGCCGGTCATGAGCCGCACGCCGCCCGTCGAGGTGCCGTACCGCTCGACCGCCTCCTTGACCGCCGTGGCGAGCCGCGGATGGCCGATCAGCCCCAGGTAGCTGTACGACGAGAACATCAGGATCGGCTGGCCCAGCGCCGCCGACTCCGGACCGGGCGCCTGGCTCAGCGGGAGCTGGAACGTGTACAGCGACTCGGGCAGCCCCTTCGTGAACAGCTCGAACCACCGCCGCACGGCGGGCGTGTCGAGGAGCGAGCCGGACTCGATCAGCTCGTCGACCGTGCGCCCCTCGAAGAATCCGTGGAACGGGTCGCGCGCGTACGCGGCCAGATCGTCAGTCGCCAGGCCGGAAAACGACCTTGACTGAGCGGTGTCCGGCTTTGTCGAGAGCCGTGGAGAGTGCGGCACGGTATTCCTCCAGTCCATATTCGTGGGTCACCATTCCAAGGTCGCCGAACCCGTCCTGCTGCATGAGTTCGATCGAGACATCGTAGATGTCGCGCCGCGCGCCGCCGTACGGCGCGAGGCCGTACGCGAAGACGCCGGCCAGGCTGAGCTGCCTGTACCACAAGCGCGTCCAGTCGGCTTCCAGCTTCGCCGCCGCGCCGACCAGCACGATCCGCCCGCCTTCTCGCGTCAGCGCCAGCGAATCGCCCGCCGAGCCGGCCGTGCCGACGGTGTCGTAGACGAGCGACGGGCCGCCCTCCACGAAGCGCGGCGCCAGCGTCGGCTTGTAGCTCTTCGCGCCCGGCAGCGACGACGCCCAGGCGTACGCTTCGTCCCGGCTCCGGAACAGGTGCGTCGCGCCCGCGCGCTCGGCCATCTCGAGCTGGAAGCCGTATCGGCCCAGCACCGCGATCGGGCCCTGCCAGCCGATCAGCCGCAGCGCCTTGACCGTGAGCACGCCGATCGTCCCCGCGCCGATCACGAGGATCGTGTCCGGCTCACCGCCCGCAGCACCGCGCAGAGCCAGGTCCGTGTCCTCGCCGCCGGCGAAGGGCGGGTGCAGCAGCACCGGCCTCAGCGCGGAGGCGAACGGGTCCGTCAGAACTGCAATCTCATCCGTCAACTGGCCCGGTCGATGGAGCTGGCTGACGTGCGCCACGAAGTAGCGCGACCAGCCGCCGCCGACGCCCGGGTGGTAGCCGATCATCGGGCCGCTGCCGATCGCGCCGTCCGTGGTGCGGCGGCAGAGGCCGTACTCGCCGCGGGCACACGCGGCGCATACCGGATCGAGCCCTCGCTGCGCGCAGCCGAGCATGGGGTTGACGATGACGCGCTCGCCGATGGTCCAACCCTCCGCGCCCGGCCCCTTCTCGACGATCCGGCCGACGTTCTCGTGGCCGAAGGTGAAGGGAAACGCGCCGAACGGCTCGAGTGTGAACGAGTCGTGCGCCGTGACCGCGGCCAGGTCGCTTCCGCAGATCCCGCTCAGCGTCGTCTCGATGCGGACCCAGTCGGGCCCCGGCAGCGCGGGCGGCTCGACCTCGTCGTAGCTCAGGCAGCCCAGCGGCCCAAGTGCGAACGACGGATGACGCTTCGAGGCCCACCGCGTGGCCAGGTACCGGATGGGGCGGTAATGGAACCGGATCGCGCGCAAGTCCCCTCGACCTCTCTCGACAAGGACGCCCACCACCGCCGTACTCGGGCGGCGCGGGCGGACGCTGGACGTAATGATCCGGCAAAGCTACGTCGAAGAAGGACGCCCGACAAGGAGAACGGCAGCGCATGGGCGACCCCGCCCGTGCCCGGCCGGCTTGCCCGCGGGGCCGGGGCGGCTTAACCTGCCCCCGCACCGCTCTGGAGAATCAGACAGCGAGGATCCGCGATGCCGCTCACACCGTTTCAGAAGCAGAAGATACGCCGGTTGTTCTCCGTCCTGGACGTGAACCGGGACGGCCGCGTCGACCGCAGCGACTTCGTCCACCGCGTCGAGGCGCTCGCCCGGCTCAGGGGGTGGACCGAGGATGCGCCCGAGTACGAGCGCAACCTGCACTTCGTGTTGCAGGAGTGGGAGGGCGTGCGCGAGAGCGCGGACCTCGACGAGAGCGGCGCCGTCACCCCGGAAGAGTTCCTGCGCTACGCCGAGATCTACCTGGACGACCCGGACGCGGTGCGCGCCTACGCGCAGGGCGACGTGCAGCTCCTCTTCGACGCCATGGACGCGGACGGCGACGACAGCATCACCATCGACGAGTACCGTGCCTACCTCGAGGCGTGCGGCGTGGACGCGTCCGCCGCCGACGTGTTCTTCGAGCACGCCGACCGCGACCGGGACGGCGCCATCACCCGCCGCGAGATGGCGAACGCGGTCGAGGAGTTCCTGACCTCCGAGGACCCGGAGGCGGCCGGCAACTTCATGTTCGGGCCGCTGGAGAGTGACGGCGCCGTGGCCGGGACGGGCACGAGCAACTGATCAGGATCGATCCGATAGATCCGCGGGATAGGGGCGCCGTTGGACCTCCTCCTTGCTCACTGTCTGGCCAGCCTCGGCTCGACGCAGGCCTCGTTCTACCTTTGTCAGGAAGTACAGGCGCTCGATAGCGTCCTCGATCGTTGCATCTTCGGGTAGCTCGCGGACCACAGTAAACGCGTCGGGTCGTCGGCAATGCGGTCGTTCGCCATCATCCGACCCGCCCCACCCGCATCGCGAGCGGCCACGTGATGCGACGCGTCGCCTTGCCGCCGTCGCCCCAGACGCGCGCCAACTCATCGCCCAGCGCCTCGACCGCGCCGGGACCTTTCGCCCGCTCCAGCGCGCGCACGCCCGACCACGTGCGCGCGTAGCCGAGCAACTGCTCCAGCGTCCAGTCCGCGTGGAGCTCGAGCGCCGGCGCGGGGATCTCCTCGAAAGGGAACGGCAGCGTGCGGTAGCCGGCCTCCACGAGGCTCCGCTCCCGCGGCCAGTAGGGGCCCAGGTAATCGTTGTAAAAGCTCGTGATGGTGGGGTCGACGTCGTCGCCGGCGCTGAGCAGGTCGTAGCACACGAGGGCGATGATGCCGCCGCGCCGCGCGACGCGCCTCACCTCCGCGTAGTACGCCTCCAGATCGAACCAGTGCGCCGCCTGCGCGGCCACGGCGAGGTCGGCGCAGCGGTCGGGCAGGCCGCTGTCCTGCGCGAGCGCGCGCCGGTACTCGATCCGCTCGTGCTGCCGCGCGTGGGCGAGCTGCTCGGGGCTCGGGTCGGTCGCGACCACGCGGGCGAAGCGCGCGGCGAGTCCGGCGCTGAGCTGACCAGAGCCGCACCCCGCCTCCCACGCCAGCGACCGCCCCGGCGCCGCATCGGCGAGGAAGTCGATCAGTTCGCGCGGGTACGTCGGACGGTGAGCCGCGTAGCCGGCCGCGCGGTCGGAGAAGTGGTCGGGAAAGGTTGGGGGCATGGGGATGTGTCAGGTGTCAGGGGTCAGGGGTCAGGTATCAG
>CAYPGK010000124.1:0-6549 GCA_964410055.1 uncultured Gemmatimonadaceae bacterium
ATGTCGACGCAGCCCGAGACCGAGAACATGAACCGGATCATGTTCCGGGAGTGGTACCCGCAGATCGTCTACAACCACCACCAGACCGGCCCGACGGGGACGGTCCTCTTCGCGCCGCCGTTCCGCGATCCGTTCAACTACAACATCGACCCGCTGGTCATCACGTCGCTCGACCAGGTCGGCGCGGCGATGCACAGCCGCTTCGTGGCGGAGGGGAAGGGCGGCGCGACGATGCGGCGCGGCGCGAACTACTCGACGTGGTGGAACGGCGGGCTGCGCACCATCACGTACTTCCACAACATGATCGGGCTGCTGACGGAGACGATCGGCAACCCGACGCCGATGGAGATCCCGTTCATCGCGAACCGCCAGCTCCCGAGCGGAGACCTGCCGATGCCGATCCAGCCGCAGAAGTGGCACTTCCGGCAGTCGGTCGATTACTCGGTCACCGCCAACTACGCGGTGCTCGACTACGCGTCGCGCTTCCGCGAGACGCTGCTCTTCAACTTCTGGCGCATGGGGATGAACTCGATCGAGCGCGGCAGCCGCGATAGCTGGACGGTCTGGCCGAAGCGGATCGATGCGGTGCGCCAGGCGCTGGCCGAGGAGACGAAGGCGTCGCTCGACGCGGACGGGATGGCCGTCGGCGGGCTGCTCGCCAACGCGCCCGACGACGAGACGTCGCGCCTGGCGATGTCGCTCCTCTACCGCCCCGAGTGGCGCGACCCGCGCGGCTACATCATCCCCGCCGACCAGGCGGACTTCCCGACGGCGACCAAGCTCGTCGAGGCACTCCTCGAGACGGGGGTCACCGTACACCGCGCAACGGCGGACTTCACGGTCGACGGGAAGCGGTACCCGAAGGGCTCGTACGTGATCAAGACTGCGCAGGCGTTCCGCCCGCACATCCTCGACATGTTCGAGCCGCAGGACCATCCGAACGATTTCCGCTACCCCGGCGGCCCGCCGATCCCGCCGTACGACGCGACCGGCTGGACGCTCCCCTTCCAGATGGGCGTCGAGTTCGACCGCATCCTGGACGGCTTCGACGGCCCGTTCGAGGAGATCGAAGGCGCCGACCTCCCGCCGCCGCCCGGCACCGTCGCCGAGGGCGCGACGAGCGGGTGGCTCCTGTCGCCGGCGTACAACGACGCCTTCACGGCGGTCAACCGCCTCCTCGCCGCGCGCGTCGACGTCTATCGCCTGGCCGACGAGTGGGCGCACGGCGGGAAGACGTACCCGGCGGGGACGTTCTTCATCCCGGCCAAGCGCAACGTCCGCGAGCGGCTCGTCCCGCTCGCCACGGAGCTCGGCATCTCCTTCGACGCCGCCACCGCGGCGCCCGCCGGCGAGCACTACCGCCTGCGCCCCGTCCGCATCGCGCTCTGGGATCGCTACGGCGGCTCGATGGAGTCCGGCTGGACGCGCTGGCTCTTCGAGCAGTTCGACTTCCCCTTCGAGGTCGTCTTCCCGCAGCGCCTCGACAAGGGCAACCTGAAGAAGGACTTCGACGTGCTCGTCTTCGTGAGCGGCGCGATCCCCGCGGCCGACCGCGCGGGCGGCCGCTCGTTCGGGCAGGTCGACGATTCGGCGATCCCCGCCGAGTTCCGGCACATGCTCGGCCAGGTCACCGTCGCCGGCACGGTCCCGCACATCCGGAAGTTCCTCGAGGACGGCGGCACGGTGCTCACGATCGGCAGCTCGACCGTGCTCGCGCGACACCTCGGCCTCCCCGTCGGCGATCACCTCGTCGACGAGAACGGCGAGCGGCTGCCGACCGAGGAGTACTTCATCCCCGGCTCGATCCTCGAGGCCCGGGTCGACAATTCGCGCCCCGTCGCCTACGGCATCGGTGAGCGCGCGGACTTCATGTTCGTCCGCTCCCCTGTCCTGCGCCTCGAGCCCGGCGCCGAGACCGCGGGCGTGCGCGCCGTCGCGTGGTACGACGGACCCGAGCCGCTACGCAGCGGCTGGGCCTGGGGCCAGCACTACCTCGAGGGCGGCGCCGCCGTCATCGAGGCGCCGGTCGGGAAGGGGATGCTCTACCTCTACGCCCCCGAGGTCCTCTACCGCGGCCAGTCGCACGGGACGTTCAAGTTCGTCTTCAACCCGATCTCGCTGGCCCGCGCGGAGCGGGCGCGGATCCGGTAGGACCGGCGAGGTTCGTTGACGTCCGCCGCGGCGGACGAAGCGGGAAAAAAGTATCGGGCCCGGTCGCCGGCTTGCGCGCCGGCGGCCGGGCCGTAGTTTGGCTCGTCGCCGGAAGAACGTGTCGTTGCAGCAGTCCCGGACGCACGTCGGCATCTGGCGCGACGGTTGCACAACTTAGCCGAATCTACGGTGTGGACGGGCCGCGCCGACGAATGGATAAGGCTGAACCGATGGAGGTTGGAGCCATGCGTAGGTACCTGACGACGGGGATTCTCGCGCTGCTGGTGGCCATGGGCGCCGCAGCCTGCAGCGACGACGATCCGACGGAGCCGGGAGCGTCGACGCTGTCGGCCGAGGAGGCCGCGTCGCTCGCCCAGGCGCTGGCGGAACTGGGCTTCCTGGTGTACGCCAATATGGAGTTCGGGGAAGCGGACGCGGTCGCACCGGGCGGCGTCCACACGCTCCGCAACGCCTTCACGCCGCAGGCGGTGGCGGGCGAGAGCGGGTCGCTCACGCTCTCGGTCGACAACGTGCCCTGCCCGATCGGCGGCACGTTGAGCGCCCAGATCACGATGACGGGCACGCAGTTCCCTGACGAGGACCGCTTCATCATGGAGATGGATGGCACGCAGACGCACAAGGCGTGTCGGGTCATGGCGGGGCAGCAGGAGTTCTCGATCACCGGCGATCCGAACCTCACCTGGTCGATGCGGCTGGAGATGATCGGCGACGATGCGGTCGGCGAGCAGACCTTCGAGTACGGCGGCGCGTTCCTCTGGTCGACGCCCCAGGGCCGCGAGGGCCGGTGCACGATCGACTACGCGCTGATCTACGACGGCGGGACCGACGTCCTCACCTTAGAGGGGCAGTTCTGCGGCGTGAAGATCGATCAGACCATCGACTGGTCGGACGCCTGAGGCGCGGGCCGGAACCGGGATGGGCTGCGGCCCCGGGCGACAACGTCGCCCGGGGCCGCAGTGCTTGGGTGGGCTCGCGGCGCCGCTCCGCCGCCCGCGCATCCCGACCGCGGGCGCCCATCGAGCCACCCGCGCCGCGCCGTCACTCGCGCCTCCTCCGGCACGTCTCCTGCGCCGTCCGGTCCTCGGAAGACAACGAGGACACCACGCGATTTCCCTGGAGCGGCACCCATGAGCAGCACGGCGGGCGGACATCACGGCGCGGGCCACGTACCGACGGAAAAGAAGCTCGAGGAGCTCTACCGGCTCATCGACGGAATCGAGGTCTGCATGTTCACGACGCGGCGTCCCGACGGCTACCTCGTCTCACGGCCGATGCAGACGCAGGACCGGAGCGACGGCGCGGACCTCTGGTTCGTGACCGACATCGAGAGCAACAAGCTGGACGAGCTGGTGACCGACCCGCACGTGAACCTCGCCTACTACCGCGACCGCACGCGCGAATGGGTCTCCGTGAGCGGCATAGCGAAGGTCACCCAGGACCGCGCGAAGATCCACGAGCTCTACTCCCCGGACTGGCGCGCCTGGTTCGGCGACGAAGGCGGCGCCCGCGACGGCGGCCCCGACGACCCCCGAATCGCCCTCGTCCTCGTCGACGCCCACTCGGTCACTTACATGAAGCAAGACCAGCCCGCGCCCGCCGTGCTGTTCGAGGTGGTCAAGGGAATGGTGACGGGCAAGCGACCGGACGTGGGTGAGGTGAGGGAGTTGAGTGAGGAGGAGCTGGAGGGGAGAAAGGCGGCGTAGCAGGTCTTGGGTGTCAGGTACCAGGAGTCAGGTACCAGGTACCAGGTGCCAGGTGCCAGGTGCTAGCGGCTGCTAGGGTGTAAGGAAAAGAGGCGGCCACGGGCGATCTTTCCGCCGCCCGCGGCCGGTCTCTCACCCCCAAGACCCAAGACCTAGGACCCGACACCTGATACCTAATCCCTGATCCCTAACCCCTAACCCCTGATCCCTGATCCCTGATACCCAACCCCTACCCCTCGAACCGCCTGAGCACCTCCAGCACATAATCAATATCCCCCTCCGTATGATCCGCATTCACCTGGAAGCGGATCTTCTCGTCGCCGTGGGGGACGACGGGGTAGGCGAGGCCGGTGGCGAGGACGCCGTGCTCGAAGAGGTGCGCGACGAGGGCGCGGGTCTTCATGGTGTCGCGGACCAGGAGCGGGACGACGGGGTGCTCGCCGGGGATGACCTCGAAGCCGGCGTCGACGAGGCCCTGCTCGAAGCGGCGGGTCAGCGAGCGGAGCCGGTCGAGCAGCTCGCGGCCGCGCGGGCTGTCGAGGATCTCCAGCGCCTTCAGCGCCGCCTGCGCCTCGCCCGGCGTGATCGGGTTCGAGTAGATGTAGAACGGCGCGGTCTCGCGCAGGTAGCGGATGAGCGGCTCGTTCGAGACGACGTAGCCGCCGTTCACGCCGAACGCCTTGCCGAGCGTGCCGATCAGCACGTCGACGGGCGGTGTGCTCGTGTACTCCTCGGTCCCGCGGCCGGTCGCGCCGAAGGCGCCGACGCCGTGCGAGTCGTCGACCACGACGACGATGTTCTCGGGGAACTTGTCGTCGTGCCGGCGCGCGATCTCGACGATGGTGTCGAGGGGCGCGTGGTCGCCGCGCATGCTGAAGATGCCGTCGGTGATGACGACGACTCGCCTGGCGCGGCCGGCGGCGTCCTCGATCGCCTTCTCGAGCGCGGCCATGTCGAGGTGCGGGTAGACGGCCTTGTCGAGCGGGCGCGCGAGGCGGATCGCGTTGATGATCGAGTTGTGGTTGAGCTCGTCGCTGATGACGATCGTCTCGGCGCTGACCAGCGGGTTGATCACGCCCATGATCGTGGCGTAGGCGGACGAGAAGATCATCCCCGCCTCGCGGCCGTGGAACGCGGCCAGGCGACGCTCGAGCTCGACGTGGGGCGTGTAGGTCCCGCTGATGAAGCGGACCGCGCCGGGCCCGGCGCCGAAGGCGCGCGCGCCCTGCTCCTCGGCCTCGAGGATCTCGGGCCGGAGCCCCATCCCGAGGTAGGAGTTGGAGTTCATGCGGATGAACTCGCGGCCGCCCTGGCCATCGAGGAGGAAGCGCGGGCCGCGGTCGCCGGCGGGCGGGATGACCTTCGTCACCACCGTCTCGGCGCCCTTGGCCGTACCCTTCCGCTCCAGGTCGGCCACGTGGTCCTGGAGCACTTCGCTGATTCGGTCGAGAGGCATGTCGTTCTCCTGAACGGTCGTTCTCACAAGGGTTCGGACCCGAGGCCGGAATCGGGACAGCGAGTTTCGGACGGGTCCATCATACGGTTCACCGCGCCGGCGCGAGCGGCAGCCCGAGCTTCTCGGCGAGCTTCGCGAGCATGTCGTCGGTCATGGCGTCGAGGTCGTAGGCCGGGCGCCAATCCCAATCCTCGCGGGCGGCGGAGTCGTCGAGGCGGCGCGGCCAGGAATCGGCGATCGCCTGGCGGACGGGATCGACGTCGTATTCGATCTCGAAGCCGGGGACGCGCCGGGCGATCGCCTCGGCGAGCGACGCCGGCGTGAGCTGCATGGCCGTCACGTTGTAGGCGTTGCGGTGCCGCAGCCGCGCGGGGTCGGCCTCCATGAGCTCGATCGCGGCGCGGATCGCGTCGGGCATGTACATCATGTCGAGGCGCGTGTCCGGGCCGAGGAAGGAGGCGTAGCGGCCGTGCTCGAGGGCGTGGTAGAAGATCTCGACGGCGTAGTCGGTCGTGCCGCCGCCGGGCGGCGCGACGTAGGAGATCAGCCCCGGGTAGCGCAGCCCGCGCGTGTCGACGCCGAAGCGCTGGTGGTAATAGTCGCAGAGCAGCTCGCCGGCGACCTTGGTCACGCCGTACATCGTGGTCGGCCGCTGGATCGTCTCCTGCGGCGTCGGGTCCGGCGGCGTGGACGGGCCGAAGGCGGCGATCGAGCTGGGCGTGAAGACCGCGCACCCGCGCTCGCGCGCGACCTCGAGGACCGCGTACAGCCCGTTCATGTTGACGTCGTACGCGTGCTGCGGATCGTGCTCGGCCGTCGCCGAGAGGATCGCGGCGAGGTGGTAGATCGTGTCGATGCGGTGGCGTGCAACGACCTCGCCGAGCGCGGCGCCGTCGCGGCAGTCGAGGACTTCGAAGGGGCCGGCTTCCGCGAGCGCGCCGGCCGGCCTCCGGATGTCCGCCGCGACGACGGCGTCCTCACCGTAACGTTCACGTAGGGCCGGGACGAGCTCGGAGCCGATCTGCCCCGCCGCGCCCATGACCAGGATCCGCCGCATCGCTGCTCCACTTCCGAGATGCTGAGGTTGCGCGGCCGCGCGCCGACCGGCGGCCGCGAGGATGTTCGCCGCCCAAATGTACACGGGGCCGGGTGGGGCGTTCAACCATCGCCCCGCCCGGCCCCGTCGTGGTTTCGCTATCGCGAGGCTCGCCGGGCCAC
>CAYPGK010000125.1:0-6549 GCA_964410055.1 uncultured Gemmatimonadaceae bacterium
CCTGCGCACATCGGACACTCCGGATACCCCGGGCACTCCGGATACCCCGGGCACTTCGGACATGCCGGAAACCCCAGGCGCTACCGATGCTGCGAGCACGCGCGTCGCCTCCGTCGCCCGCGGCGTCCCCATGAGCCGCCTGTCGGACATCCTTGCGCTGGACCCGACCACGCTGTCACGCAACCTGCGGCCGCTCGAGCGGGACGGGCTGGTGCGGATCCGCCGCGCGTCGGATGACGCGCGGGTGAGGCTGGTCGCGCTGACGGCAAAAGGAGAGCGGCGCGTCGCCGAGGCGCTGCCGCTTTGGGCGGAAGCGCAGGGGCGGGTGGTCGCGGCGCTCGGGCCGGAACTCGCGGAGGCGCTGCTTTTCGACTTCGAAGCGGTCATGGTCGCCGACCCGCTCGCCGCCGGGCCCGCAGACGAATCACGATGAACCTCAACCTTCAGGACTCATGAATACGCTGACCGAATCCCTGATCGCCGAACTGGAGCACGAGGCCGCCACGACGCGTCGCGTCCTCGAGCGGGTGCCCGAGGACCGCTTCTCGTGGGCGCCGCACGCGAAGTCGATGACGCTGGGCAAGCTCGCACAGCACATCGCGGAGATTCCGGGCGGGATCGCGAGCATCCTCGATCCGCCGGAGTCGCAGCTCCCGCCCGTGCCGCTCACCGAGCCGGCCTCGCGCGACGCACTCCTCGCCACTCTGGATCGGAGCGTGGGGGAGGCGATTTCGAAGATCCGCTCGTGGGGGGATGAGTACCTCATGGCCGACTGTCGGGTGCTCCACGGCGAGAGGGTCGCGATGGCGGGCCCGCGGATCCAGTGGGTGCGCACGGCCATGCTGAGCCACTGGTACCACCACCGCGGCCAGCTCACCGTGTACCTGCGTCTGCTCGACGTGCCGGTGCCGGCGATCTACGGCCCGTCGGCCGACGAGGCGATCCCCGCAACGGCCTGACCCGATCGGTCCGGACCGATCCTCCGATCCGTCCATACGGCGCGATCGGCGCCGCACCGGGATCCGGTGCGGCGCCTTCGCCGTCCACGCGTACGTCGCCACGACCCGAAAGGACCCATGGAAGAATCCGACACACCGCTCGACTCTGGCTCGCCCGCCACGCCGCTGGAGCCTGGCGCGCCCGGCACGCCGCTCGCTCCCGGCGCGCCCACCATGTCGCTCGACTCCGGCGCACCCGCCGTGCCGCGCGCCGACCTCGCCATCGAGACCATCGGCCTGGTCAAGACCTTCGGCGCGACGCGCGCCGTCGACGGCATCGACCTCGCCGTCCGCCGTGGCACCGTCTACGGACTGCTCGGCCCGAACGGCGCCGGCAAGACGACGACGATCCGCGTCCTGGCCACGCTGCTGCGCCCCGACGCCGGGACCGCCCGCGTCCTCGGCCACGACGTCGTCCGCGAGCCGGAGGCCGTCCGGGCACGGATCGGGCTGACCGGCCAGTTCGCCTCGCTCGACGAGGACCTGACCGGGCGGGAGAACCTGGTCCTCCTGGGCCGCCTCCACGGCCTGGGGTGGCGCGGCGCCCGAGACCGCGCCGACGAGCTGCTCTCCGCGTTCGACCTGGACGACGCCGCCGACCGCCGGGTCCGCACCTACTCGGGCGGCATGCGACGTCGCCTCGACATCGCCGCCTCGCTCCTCGTCACGCCCGAGCTCCTCTTCCTCGATGAGCCGACGACGGGGCTCGACCCGCGCAGCCGCAACCAGGTCTGGGACATCGTGCGCGCGATCGCGGCCGAGGGAACGACGGTGCTCCTCACCACGCAGTACCTCGAGGAGGCCGACCGCCTGGCCGACCGGCTCGCCGTCATCGACCACGGCCGCCTGATCGCCGAGGGGACCAGCCGCGACCTCAAGGCCTCCGTCGGCGGGAACGTCCTGCACCTGCGCCTGCATGCCTCCGGCCGCCGCGACGAGGCCGCCGCGCTCCTGCGCCGGGCGCTCGGATCCGAGGTGCACGACGGCGCCGACGCATTCTCCCTCACCGCCGGCGTCCCCGACGACGCTCGCCTCGGTGTCGCGCTCTCCGCGCTGGCGAGTGCCGGGATCGGGCTCTCCGAGCTCTCGCTCGGCATGCCCACCCTCGACGAGGTCTTCTTCGCGCTGACCGGCGAACGCACGCACGCGCCGGCCGAGGACGTCATGCAGGAGGTGGGCGCATGAGCACGGGTGCACGACCGTCGTCTGCGGTCCCCTCGGTGGCAGCGCCCGGAGCCACCCACGGAATCCATACCGTGCTCGCGACGACCCGGCGCCCGCCCGCGCCTGGCGCGCTCTCCGCCTGCCTCACCCTCGGATGGCGCGCCGTCCTCAAGATCAAGCACGTCCCCTTCCAGCTCGTGGACGTGACCGCGTTCCCGATCATGAACACGCTCGTGTTCGCGCTCTTCTTCGGCGGCGCGATCGCCGGCTCGCCCGGGGAGTACATCCAGTTCCTGCTCCCCGGGGTCCTGGTCCAGGCGATCGTCTTCATCACCGTCTACACGGGCGTCGGCCTCAATACCGACATCCAGAAGGGGCTCTTCGACCGCTTCCGCTCGCTCCCGATCTGGCAGGCCGCCCCGATCGTCGGCGCGCTCCTCGGCGACCTGCTGCGCTACTCCATCGCCGGGCTCGTCACGCTCGCGCTCGGATTCGCCCTCGGATTCCGCCCCGAGGGCGGCGTCCTCGGCATCGTCCTCGCCGTCGCGCTCCTCCTCGTCTTCGCGTTCGCCGTCTCCTGGATCTTCATCCTGGCCGGCCTCATGGTCGAGACGCCCGAGTCCGTCATGACCGCGAGCTTCCTGGTCCTCTTCCCTCTGACCTTCGCGAGCAGCATCTTCGTCGACCCGGCGACGATGCCCGGCTGGCTCCAGGCCGTCGTCGCCGTCAACCCGGTCACGCACCTCGCCGACGCGGCCCGCGGCCTGATGCACGGCGACCCCGCACCCGGCAGCATCGCCCGGGTGCTCCTCGCCTCCGCCGCGATCCTCGCCGTCTTCGGGCCGCTCTCGATGAGGATGTACAGGAAGGAGCGATAGGACGTGCGACGTAACACTATCCACCGCGCACCCGAACGGAGTCGCGCCGCGTGAAGCGCGCCATCCTCTCCGCCCCCCTCACCCTCCTCGCCACGGGCGCTTTCGCCTGGTGGGTCAAAGGCGATCTGGAGATGGTCTGGCTGGTGTGGATGCTGGTCGTGCCGCTGGCCGGCACCGTGATCGGTTTCGTCGCGGCGCTCGCGCTCCGCACGCCGGTCCTGCCCGCCGGCGTGTCCGCTGTCCTGGTCGGCCCCGTGGCCGGCGTGCTCGCGCTCTGGGGCGCGATCGTCACGCCTCACGCCTGGGACTCGCCCGACCGAGCCCGCGTCGAACACCAGGCGACGTCGCTCGCTGCCGACGTCCCGCGCATCGAAACGCTCGTCCGCGAGCTCCTCGGCGCCGGCGTCGACGTCCTCGGCGCACGCCCCGCCGTCCGCGGCGGTCGGGTCCGCAAGGAGCCGTTCCGCTTCACCCTCGTGCGCGAGCCCGCCGTCGCCGAGCTGCACGTCGACTTCGCACTCGGCCCCGACCGCGGGCTCGCGCTCCGCGTCGATGGGGACTCGCTCGTCGCCGAGCCGGCCGCGCTCGACTCCGCCCGCGCCGCGCCCTGGCGCATCAACGGCGACGCGCTCCGCCGCCGCTTCGACGCCCACGCCCTGCGCCTGGGCAAGAGCGGCGCCTCGGCGTGGATGCCCGGCACGCTCCTCCCGCTCCGCCTCGATCGCGCCGACGACGACTGGTCGCTCCTCGTCGTCCGCGTCGGCGGGCCGGACGGGCTCGAGGTCGTGCGCGAGGTGTCCCGCGACGAGAGCCGTGCGGGGCTCGCCCGCGCCGCCGCGCGCGCCGGCCGCGAGGTCCGCGACGTCGTCGTCAACTTCACCCCGAACCACGGCGGAGTCACCTTCGAGCCCGCGGCGGGCTTCGACTTCATCGGCATCCCCGTCGACCGCCGCGCCAACATCCGCCTCGTCGCCCGCCTCCGCGACGGCGAGTTCAGCTACGACACGATGGGGTGGTTCGATGGCTGGTGAGGACCGCCGCCTCGTCTATCGTTCGACCGGCAGCTCCTCGCGCGGGCTCCAGTCCATGAAGGAGCCGTCGTACATCCGCGCCTCGTACCCCAGGTACCGCGCCACGAAGTAGGCGACGCTCGCCTGCACGCCCGTCCGGCAGTAGGCGACGATCGTGTCGCCCGGCTCCACGCCGGCCTCGCGGAGGAGCGCCTGCAGCGCCTCCGGCTCCAGGAACGTCGGGTCCTCCGGCGACCGGATCATCCGCTGCCAGAACACGTTGACGGCGCCCGGGATGTGCCCCGGCCGGGGGACCCCCGCGCCCGCCACCTCGCCCGTGTACTCCGCCTCCGGCCGCGCGTCCAGGAGCACGACGCCGGGCGCGTCCAGCCGCTCGCTCACCCACGCCGCGTCCACCACGCGCTCGGGCTCGGGGCGCGGCGTGAAGCTGCCGCGCGCGACCTCCGGCGCATCGGTCGAGAGCGGCCGCCCCTCCGCCACCCACCCCTCCAGTCCGCCGTCCAGCATCGCGGTCCGGCTCCCGTGGCCGAGGTAGTCGAGGGTGAAGAAGGCGCGTGCCGCGAAGAGCGGCGGGCCGTAGACGACGACGCGCGCGTCGTCCGAGACGCCCACCGACTCGAAGACCGAGTCCAGGTACTCGACCGGCGGGAGCTCGTTGGCGATCCCGTCCCGCTCGACCACGATCGCGCTCAGCGGGAGGAACCGCGCGCCGGGGATGTGACCCCGGTCGTACGCCGACCGGTCGCCCGCGACGTGCAGCACCACGACGCCCGGGTCGTCGAGCCGCTCGGCCAGCCACGCACTGGAGACCAGAAGCTCCGACTGGACTCCGGGCGCCTGTGCACCCTCGCGCGCCGCCCCATCGCCGGCCTCTTCGCCCGAGGGCGCGCACGCCGCGAGCCAGAACACGCCCGCGGCCGCCAGATATGTCCGAATCTTCATCATCGCCTCCGTTCAGAGTGTGTTCGCCCGCGGCGGTGGCCCGGTACCGCGTGGTCCAATAGCTTCCTGAGGCGAAGATCGCCGTCCCCGCCGGTCCCGGCAATGCACGGCGCCCGACCGATGTCGATTCCGGGTCCCGTCGTTCGACGCATGGATAGAGCCGGGTGTGGCGCCCGGCCCCGAACCCTGAACCACCAGGAGGCGACAATGCGAGTCATGGTGCTGGTCAAGGCGACGAAGAACTCGGAGGCGGGCGTGATGCCGGACATGGAGTTCATGGCCGCCATGGGGAAGTTCAACGAGGAGCTGGTCAAGGCCGGCGTCCTGCTGGACGGCGACGGGCTCCGCCCCAGCAGTGCGGGGAAGCGCGTGCACTTCGCCGACGGCAAGGTCACCGTCGTCGACGGGCCGTTCGCCGAGACCAAGGAGCTCGTCGCCGGCTACTGGGTCTGGCAGGTCGACTCGATCGAGGAGGCCGTCGAGTGGGCGCGCCGCTGCCCGAACCCGATGCCGGGCGAGGAGAGCGTGCTGGAGATCCGCCCGTTCGTCCAGCCCGAGGACTTCGGCGAGGCCTTCACGCAGGAGCTGCAGGAGAAGGAAGAGCAGCTGCGCGACGAAATCGCCGCCAAGCAGGGTTGATCGCGCGCGAGCGCTGATCCGGACGTCCGGCTCGGGAGGCGCCTGCGCCAGCACCGATCCGGACGTCCCATACTCCGGCGGATGACCACTCCACCGCGCGCCGGCTCGCAAAAAACCGCGGGCCGGCGCGCTATGAGTACATCCACGAACCCATCACCGAACCACCACCCACTGAGGCGCACATGGCTTCGACCCCGACCCCGAAGATCCTCACCCACCTCTGGTACGCGTCCGGCGCGGAGGAGGCGGCGGAGTTCTACTGCTCGATCTTCCCCGACTCGCGCATCGACCGCGTGACCACGCTCCAGAACGACACGCCGGGCGGACCGGCCGGATCGGTCAAGGTCGTCGAATTCACGCTCCTCGGCCAGCCGTTCCAGGCCATCGCCGCCGGGCCGCACCACGAGTTCAACGACGCCATCTCGATCGTCGTCCGCTGCGACGACCAGGCCGAGCTGGACCGCTACTGGAACGCCCTCATCGAGGGCGGCGCCACGCCCCAGGCGTGCGGCTGGATCATCGACCGGTGGGGCCTGCGCTGGCAGATCGTCCCCGCCCGCATGGGCGAGTGGTTGAACGACCCCGACCCCGTCCGCGCCGCCCGCGTCGGCGCCGCGATGCTGAAGATGGTCAAGCTGGATTTCGCGGAACTCGAGGCGGCGTATCAGGGGTGAAGGCAGGTCCTGGGTCTTAGGTCCTGGGTCTTAGGTACTAAGACCCAGGACCAAAGACCTGAGACCTAAGACCTGGTTCCCTCCCCCACATACTCCGGCCAGTACGCCATGAACTGCATCCGCGCCGTCGCCCCGAGCGCGCCGGCCAGCTCATCCCGGATCGCGTCACCGGCGGCGACGTCGCCCAGGCGATAGTGCTCGCGCGCCATCTCCAGCGCGGCGC
>CAYPGK010000126.1:0-6365 GCA_964410055.1 uncultured Gemmatimonadaceae bacterium
TCGTGGACTCCTTTCTCCCAAAGGATCGCGTGTCCACGAAACCGGGTCAACTCCACTTGCCCTTGCCCTTGCCCTTGCCCGGATACAATATGCCACACACCCCCGCTCCGCACCCCCCACCCACTCCTCTTGACAATCTAAAGGAGCCAATACACACTGCTCCTCTAGAACATCTGAAGGAGACCGGCATGACCGATCAGCGCACACACCACGACGGCGAACTTCTCCAGGGCACGCTCGAGCTGCTCGTGCTCCAGGCGCTCACCCTCGAGCCGATGCACGGGTGGGGACTGGCGCAGCGGATCGAGCAGATGAGCCGCGAAGTCTTCCGCATCAACCAGGGCTCGCTCTACCCCGCTTTGCAGCGGATGAAGCGCAAGGGTTGGATCGACTCGGAGTGGCGGATGACGGAGAACAATCGCCGGGCGCGCTACTACTTGCTCACGTCGGCTGGCGAGCGTCAGCTGGCGCGGGAGCGGGCACAGTGGGAGCGGGTGTCTCGCGGGGTGGACTGGGTGCTGGCGTGGGAGGGGTGAAGGTGCTGACCCGACTGCGTGTTCTCCTTCGTGACGTGCGCGGCTGCCTGCACTCGCTTTTCACTCGCTCTCGCGAGGACCGCGAGCTCGACGAGGAGTTGGCGTTCCACCTCGACATGGCCGCCGACGAGAACGTTCGTCGCGGCATGGCCCCCGACGAAGCCCGGCGCCAGGCGCGGCTGCGGTTGGGCGGGCCGACGCAGGTCCGCGAGGCGGTGCGCGATGCGCGCGGCCTCCGCTGGCTAGACGACCTCACCGCCGACATGCGTTACACGCTGCGGACGTTTCGGCGCGCTCCGGGATTCACGGCCGCGGCACTGCTCACGTTGGGGCTGGGGATCGGCGCGACGACGGCGGTCTTCAGCGTCGTGCATCCGCTGTTGCTCGATCCGTTGCCCTTCGAGGGCGGTAACCGCATGGCTCGGCTCTGGTACGCGGACGCGACGTCGGGGATGATGGTCTCGCCGCCGGAGGAGCTGGCCGAGGCGTGGCGGGCGCGCGCGCACTCGATTGAGGCGATCGAGGGGTACGGCAACCTTCAGTATCGGCGGGTAGGGCCGGACGGCCCCGAACTGGTAGCCGGGACTGCGGTGTCGCACACCTTCCTGGATTTCGTGGGATTGGCTCCGGTGCTGGGTCGGATGTTCACGGCCGAGGAAGTTCGCGACGACGCGGACGTCGTCCTGCTGGGGCACGGTTTCTGGAAGCGGGAGTTCGGCGGCCGGGCGGATGTGGTCGGCGAGTCGATCGAGCTGGACGAGCGACCCCACACGATCATCGGCGTGATGGCGGCGCGGCTCGCGGCCTTCGCGTCGAGCGAGATATGGGCGCCGAACGCGGGGTTCGACCTGGGGAGCGGACTGCTGATGGCCCGGTTGCGCCCGGGCGTAGAGGACTCGGCGGTCCTGCGCGAGTTGACGGCGATCGCGGCGGACGTGCCCGAGTCGCGGGCCTGGGGCGATGGCTGGGGCGCGCGACTGGTCCGCCCACAGGACGGATTGGGCCGGGGGCTGCGCGACGTGCTGCGTGTCCTGCCCGTCGCCGTCGGGCTGGTCCTCCTGATCGCGTCGGCCAACGTTGCGCACCTGCTGATGGCGCGCGCGGTCACGCGGCGTCGGGAGCTGGCGGTCCGCGGCGCGCTCGGCGCGGGGCGCGCGCGGCTGGTCCGGCAGCTCCTGACGGAGAGCGCGCTGCTGGCCGCCGGCGGCGGCGCGCTCGGGCTGCTCCTCGGCCACTTGGGGCTGCGCGCGATCCTCGGGCTGCGCCCGGCAGGGCTCGAGGACCTGGACCGGGCGGGTCTCAGCCCGGAGGTCCTGCTCTTCTGTCTGGGCGTGACGCTTCTGACGGTGCTCATCTTCGGCGTCGCGCCGGCGCTGCGCGCCGGCCGGACCGATCCGGGAACAGCCTTGAAAGGCGGACCCGCCGAGACGGTGGACCGGGCCGGAGCGCGGATTCGTCGCGCGATGATCGCGGCCGAGGTCGCGCTGACCGTCGTGCTCCTCGTCGGTGCGGGACTGCTCACGCGCGGGATGATCCAGCTCCACACGACGGATCCGGGCTTCCGGGCCGAGGGACTCTACACGGTTCGTGTCGCGTTGCCGGAGGCGAACTACGGGTCCGAGGCTGTACGGAGCGCGCTGCGTGACGAACTTCTCGAACGCCTCCGCGCCACGCCCGGCATCGAGGCCGCGACCATCGCGAGCGGCGCGCCACCGCGCTACGGCTTCATGCGCGGCGCGCCCGAATCCCGAGACGGGTCGGGGTTCGACGACGTCACGCTGATCAGCAAGGGCCGCGTCTACGCCGACTATTTCCGCATCGCGGGGATCCCGATCACGGAGGGGCGGGCGTTCACCGAGGCCGAGGTCTCGACGAATGCGCCCGTCGTCGTGCTCGGCGAATCGCTCGCGCGACGGCTCTGGCCTCACGGCGACGCGGTGGGCCGCGAGATGCGCTTCAATGAACAGGGACGCTGGCTCACCGTCGTCGGTGTCGCGGGCGACATCGCGACCGATGGGTTGCTCCGCTCGGGCCCGCCGCGGCTCCAGGCGCATACGCCCTTCACCGAGTTCTCGGCCTCCCGGCCGGAGCTGGGCATCCTCGTCGTTCGGGCATCGGGCGAGGCAACCGCCGTCGTCGGCCAGCTCCGCGCGATTCTACGAGACGTCGCGCCGGACGCCCCGGTCCGCGAGATCGCGTCGATCGACGCGCAGCTCCGGCGCACACTCGCCGCTCCGCGCTTCAACGCGACGCTGCTCGGCATCTTTGCCGGTCTCGCGCTCCTCCTCTCCGCCGTCGGCCTCTACGGTGTGCTCGCCTACGCCGTCCGCCGCCGGACCCGCGAGTTCGGGATCCGCAAAGCCGTCGGCGCGCCATCCGCAGCGATCGCGCGCGCCGTTGTGGCCGAGGCGGCGGGACCCGTCGCCGTCGGCGCGCTGCTTGGCCTGCTCGGCGCCCTCGCCGCCGGCCGCGCGATCGAGTCGCTCCTCTACGGCTTCCCCGCGCGTGACCCGGTCACCTTCGGCGCGGTGGTCGCCGTGATCATCGCGACGACGCTCCTCGCCGCACTGGTCCCGACGCGACTGGCATTGAAGGCGGATCCGGTGGTCGCGCTTCGCGCGGAGTAGGAGACCGCGCCAGGATCGCGCCAGGCAAGGGCAACGAAAGAGGATCTCGATGAGCATACTCAACGAACTCCGCAACCGCCTCCGCGCCCTCTTCACCCGTGCACGGGAAGACCGCGAACTCGATGAGGAGCTGGCCTTCCACCTCGAGATGGCCATTGAGGAGAACGTGCGGCGCGGGATGACTCCGGAAGAAGCACGGCGCCAGGCGCGGCTGCGGCTGGGCGGGCCGACGCAGGTTCGGGAGGCGGTGCGGGATGCGCGCGGAGTGCGTTGGTTGGACGACCTCGCCGCCGACCTCCGCTACGCGCTCCGGACGTTCGGGCGCTCGCCGGGGTTCGTGGCCGCGGCGGTGCTGACGTTGGGGCTGGGGATCGGCGCGAACTCCGCGCTCTTCGGATTGCTGAACTCGCTGACGCACCGAATGCCGCCGGGTGTGCCGGCATCGGAGCGGTTGGTGCGGATCCTCGGCGCGAACGCGTTTGGAGGCGTCTCTTACGCCGACTTCCTCGAGTTGAAAGAGCAGGGGGCTCCGCGGCTGGAGGTGGCCGCCTCGTTCGATGGTCATGTGGCGCTCGGCTCGGGCGGCGAGCCCGTCCAGGCGCCCGCGCAGCTCGTGACCGGCGAGTACTTCGATGTCCTGGGGGTTCGGCCGGTGCTCGGGCGCGGGTTCGTGGCCGAGGAGGCGAGCGCGCCGGGCGGTGCGCCGGTCGCGGTCATCGGACACGAGCTCTGGCGCGGCCGCTTCGGCGGCGATCCAGCGGTCGTCGGGCGGACGATCGTCGTCAACGGGCATCCGTTCACGGTCGTCGGGGTGGCGCCGCCGGGATTCGTGGGGCTCCGGATCGACCACCCGGCCGCGCTCTGGGTCCCGATCACGATGGCCTCGGTCGCCGGACCGCTGGAGCACGATCTGCTCGGATCGTCTCGTGGGCTGTTGAACGTGGTCGGCCGGACCGGGCCCGGCGTCTCGGTCGAACAGGCCGGGGCGGCGGTCGCCGTCATCGCCGAGCGGCTCGGGGCGTCGAGTCCGGAGCGGGGCACGGCGTTTCGTCTGGACGTCGAACCGCTCCAGGGATGGCTCCGTCCCGCGCAGGCCCGCAACATGGGCGCGCTGGTCACGTTCGCCTGGGCGCTGACGGGCCTCGTCCTCCTCATCGCGTGCGCGAACGTCGCGAACCTGCTCCTGGCTCGAGCCGTCGCTCGCCGCCATGAACTCGGCGTCCGACTCGCGCTCGGCGCGGGGCGCGGCCGGGTCGTGCGGCAGCTCCTGGCCGAGTCGCTCCTCCTCGCCCTTGCCGCGGGCGCGGCCGGCACGCTCCTCGCCTTCGGCGCGGCGCACGCCTTCCAGGCCACCTTCCGCGGCCCGCTCGCGCCGCTCGCCGTCTCGCCCGACGCGCGCACCCTCGGCTTCACCCTCGCCCTCACTCTGGCGACGGGCCTCGTCTTCGGACTCGTGCCCGCCTGGCGCGCCTCGCGCCCCGACGTGCGGCCGCTCCTGGCCAGCGGCGAGACGGGCGGACTCCGAGCCGGCCGCGTGCAGGGCACACTCGTCGTCACTCAGATCGCGCTCTCCGTCGTCCTCCTCTTCGCCGCCGGGGTCCTGGTGCGCCGGGCGCAGGATGCGTCCCGGATTGATGTCGGGTACGACACCGCCCCCGTCGTCGTCCTCTCCTTCGACCTCTTCACGCAACGTTACGACGCAGCGGCTCGCGCCGCGTTCCTGGATGAGTTGCGGAGCCGACTGGAGCGTCTCCCCGGTGTCGAGGCCGCAGCGGTGCCGGCGTACGTGCCCTTCGCGGGCGCCGCGGCGCTCTTCGAGATCCACCCCGAGGAGGACGCGGGCGCCGAATCCGATGGCACGCGTCTCATCGCCGGCATCACCGTCGGCGTGGGGCCGGACTACTTCCGTACGCTCGGCATCCCGATCACGCGCGGGCGCCCGCTCGAGGCACGCGATGCGGAGGGCGATGTGACCGGCGTCGTCGTGAGCGAGTCGCTGGCGAGGCGAGTGTGGCCGGACCGGGAACCGCTGGGCCGCCGCTTCCGTGTCGGTTCGGGCGAGGGCGCGAGGGTCTACCAGGTCGTCGGCATCGCCCGCGACGTCGTCTCCTCCTCGATCGTCGCCACCGACGGCGCGCTCGTCTACCCGCCGCACGGACGAGCGCCGTTCGCGCTGAGCGCCAACTCCGTGGCCGTACGCGCGATGGGTGATGCGGGCGCGGCCACTCGAGTCATCCGCGAGGAGATCCGCCGGATGGACGACGCGCTCCCCGTCTTCGACGTCCGCACGCTGGCCGAGGTCGTCGACGATGAGCTCGGGTACCAGCGGCGGATGACGGCCGTGGTCGCCGGCCTCGGCGCGCTTGCGCTGGCGCTGGCGACGATCGGGCTCTACGGTGTCATCGCCTACAACGTCGCCGGTCGGACGCGCGAGGTCGGCGTGCGCATCGCGCTCGGAGCACCCGCACGCTCCGTCTCCGGCCTCTTCGTGTGGCACGCGCTGCGCCTCTCGGCGGTCGGCCTCTCGATCGGCGCGGGCCTCTCCATCCCGCTCGGCCGCCTGATCGGCGGCGTCGTCCACGGCGCCCGACCACTCGATCCGCTTTCCGCGCTCGGCGTCGTCGCCACCCTCGGCGCCGCTGTCGTGCTGGCCAGCTATCTCCCCGCGCGCCGCGCGGCGCGCGTCGACCCGATGGTGGCGTTAAGGGAGTGAGTCCCCGCCTCTCCGCGCGACCGGCACCGTGAACGAGAACTCGCTCCCCTCCCCCACCCGGCTCCGCACCTCGACCTTCCCGCCGTGTGCCTCGACGAGTCCGCGCGCGATGGCGAGCCCCAGCCCCGCCCCCTTGCGAGTCCCGCCTCTGGCCTGCCAGAACGGGTCGAAGAGGCGCTCCTGGTCCACGGCCGAGATCCCGGGCCCGGTGTCGCGGACCGAGAAGCGGACCACGGCGGCGCCGTCTCTGGCGCCATCTCCACGGCCGTATCCCGCGCCGTCGACGGGCTCCGCGCCGTTGATTGGTTCCGCGCCGACGGTGATGCGTCCGCCTTCGGGGGTGAACTTGATCGCGTTGCCAATCAGGTTGGCGAAGACCTGGAGGATGCGGTCCCGGTCGGCCTGGACTCGCGGGAGGGTGTCCGGCAGGTCGAGTTCGAGCTGGAGCGACGCCTTCTCGGCCTGTGCGCGGTGCAGTTCCACGGCCTC
>CAYPGK010000127.1:0-6200 GCA_964410055.1 uncultured Gemmatimonadaceae bacterium
CAACATCGCACTGATGAACTCAAAGAGTGCCGAAAACACCAGCATCACCTCCTTTCGGAGTGGCGTCGACCGTATGTGCTAGAGTTCGGTCGCGACGCTCCGCTTTACTACGCTGCTGGGTCTCCGCTAGGCAGGATGGGGGCTCCTTTCATCGGGTGGTGGATGTTGTGCAAGCGTTTCAAGAGGCGGCCGCGAGGGAATGTCGCGGGCCGGGCCATGGTGTGGCGAAGCACGGGGCGGCGGCGAGAAGCGTGGCTTCCGCGGCCGCGTCTTCGGCCGAATGATCGATGGCGGCGGCGCCGGCGAAGTAGCGCACCGTGCGTCCGAGGTGTGCGCGGACGGCGACGGTCGCGTAGCGGCGTCCGGCGATCTCGGTGATGCGGATCCCCTCGAGGGCGAGGAGCGGCGTCCTGCCGGAGTCGTTAAGTGCGTCGATCGTGGCTCGGGCGGCGACCTCGGCGTGTGCGCCGGGTCCGTCGAGGACCTCTGCGGCGCCGTCGTAGGTGGCGCCCGCCCATTGGATCGAGAGCCGGCAGTGGACGCGGTGCGTGCGGCTTCGCTCGATCTCCAGCGTGCAGATGGCCGGCGGTTCGTCGTGCGCCGGCGCGGCGGCGGGTGCCGGGGTGCCGGCGGGTGCCGGGGTGCCGGCGAGTGCCGGGGTGCCGGCGGGCAGGCCGGCGTCGTGGCGGGGCTTCCCGTTGCCGAGCCCGGCGGGCGTCGTGTTGACGTAGATGTGGTCGAGCTCGACGAGCGTGCCGAAGCGGGCGAGTAGCGCCGACTGGATCGAGCGTGCGAACTGGCCCGGGGCGACGCTGTCGTCGACGAGTGCGTGGATCTCGTGGATGCGGTCGTGCTCGTCGGCGATGACGCGGGCCAACAGTACGCCGGTGAGGGTACGGATGAGCGCCTCGGCTCGTTGGGCGAGGGGGTTCGGGCCGGTGAAACCGTGGTCAGCGCTCATTCAATCACCTGGCGTGATCGGGCGTCGTGGCCATCGACCGGGCGTCGTCACGGGAGAACGCGCGGCGTCGTCGTGAACGGAGCGTGCGTCTCCCGGCGGTCTCCGCAGCCACGGCCCGGCCGGTCCCGGACGACGACGGGCCAGGTCTGGTTTTGCGGAGACTATGGGGAGAGTGGGCGGAAGAGGAAGATTGGTCCGCGCCGCGAATCGTGTCAAGCGACTCGGCGCGCGTTCCGGCCGCGAATCCGGGCGCCTGCGCGGGACACCGAAGGGGCGAACGGTGTATATCTCGTTGTGAAATCGCAACTTCGAACGAGCAGGATCGGGTCGGCAATGAGAGCGGATACGCACGGGCGCCGCGCGTACGTGGACCTCAAGGCGGCGGGCGGCGTGGATCCGGCGCGTCTGGAGCGGTCGCTCGGGCTACGGGTGCGCCGGATGGGACACGGTCGCTACCGGGTCTGGGGCGGGAAGGAGGAGCACTGGGTCGACCTCTACACCCGTCGCATGCCTCGCTGTGACTGTGGCGACCACATCTGGAGGGAGAAGGTGTGCAAGCACATCCTGGCGGTGATGCTGCGCGAGGGAGACGAACGTGTGATCGCGGCGGTGGGCGGGCTGGTCTCGCGGCTGAGGGAGGAGGCGCGGGAGGGGAGGCGGGACCGCCGGCGCCGGCCTCGGCGCGCGGATGCGGCTTAGCTTCGAGCGGTGGTCCACGGATCGTCGCACTTGCGCCGGTGGCGTGCCGGTCATCATCTTGGCGTGTGTCTCGGTGGTCTGGAGGCAAGCGAATTTCCCGCCGCTCTCCCCACGGAAGCAGTCGAACCCACGGGCATGTTCCTCGCCGGTCTACCCTGAGGAAGGGTAAGCTGGAACCTCTGAGCATTTGAGATGTGGCAATGAGCAGGCATCTCGCGCTGACCGCGCTCCTGGCGCTCGCTTTGCCGACGCCCTTGCTGTCCCCCACGGCGACGGTGCCGGAGACGTCCGCAGAGACGGGTGTGGCGTCGTCGACGGCGGGTCTCGCGGCCGCGTCGCTCGGCGCGCTGCGGTCGGGCGGGCTTTCGGCTGAGCTGGCGGCGGCGGATGCGGTCGGCGGGCGGGCGCCGCTCGGCTTCGGGATTGCCGGGCTCGGCGCGCGGGGCGGCGTGGCGACGTCGCTGCCGCAGTGGCCGTGGGCGCAGCTCGCCGCGCCGGCCGCGCCCGTGAACGCGCCGGCCGGCGTGCGTTCGACGGCGTGGGTCGAGGCGACGCTCTCCGGCCTCACGCTGCGCGAGAAGGTCGCGCAGATGGTCATGCCGTGGATCCCGGGCGGCGAACTGAACCGCGCGGAGGCGCGCCGGGCGCGGGCGCTGGTCGTCGAGGAGCGGGTCGGCGGACTGATCGTGGGGAAGGGCGATGCGGTCGGGACGGCGGTCTGGCTGAACCATCTCCAGCGGGCGGCGGAGGTGCCGCTCCTGGTCGGCGCGGACCTCGAGTGGGGCCCGGGCACGCGGCTGATCGGCGCGACCGTGCTCCCGGTCAACATGGCGATCGCGGCCGCCGGCGGGCCGGGTCTGGCGTACGAGGCCGGCCGCATCACGGCGCGGGAGGCTCGGGCGGCGGGCGTCCACATGGCGTTCGCGCCGGTCGCCGACGTAAACGTGAACGCGGCGAACCCGGTGATCAACACGCGGGCGTACGGCGCGGACGCGGTCGAGGTAGCGGAGCGGGTGGCTGCGTTCGTGGAGGGCGCGCAGTCCGAGGGGCTGCTCACCGTGGTCAAGCATTTCCCGGGTCACGGCGACACGGAGCAGGACTCGCACCTGACGTTGCCGGCGATCCACGCGTCGCGCTGGCGGCTCGAGACGGTGGAGCTGGTGCCGTTCCGGACCGCGATCGCGGCCGGAGCGACGGGGGTCATGACGGCGCATCTCGCGGTCCCGGCGCTGGATCCGGAGCATCCGGACCGGCCGGCCACGCTCTCGCGCGCGATCCTGACCGACCTGCTGCGTTCGGAGATGGGCTTCGGCGGGCTGATCGTCACCGACGGCCTCATGATGGACGGGATCCGCAAGGGCCGGACGGTCGGCGAGGTCGCGGTCGCGGCGGTGCGCGCGGGCGCGGACATCCTGCTCATGCCGCCGAGCGCGAAGGAGGCGATCGACGCCGTCGTCGCCGCGGTCGAGACGGGGCGGATCACGGAGGCGCGCATCGATGCGTCGGTGCGCCGGATCCTCGCGGCGAAGGAGGCGGTCGGGCTGGACCACGAGCGCGAGGTCGAGCTGGACGCGCTGCGCAAGGTGCTTTCCGCGCCGGAGCACCAGCGCTGGGCGCAGCGGGTGGCCGACCGGTCGGTCACGCTGGTGCGCGGGCCGGAAGACACTGCGCTGCCGCCGCTCGAGGGACGGCGCGTCGTGCAGATCGCCTACACCGAGTCGCGCAACAGCGACGACGGCAAGGAGTTCGAGAAGGCGCTGGAGCGGCGCGGCGCCAAGGTCGAGACGGTGCGGCTGTGGCGGAGGTCGCGGCCGAGCGACGTCGCCCGGGCGCGGCGCGCGGCGCGGGACGCCGACGTCGTCGTCTTCTCCTCCTTCTCGCGCGCGGTGCCGTGGAAGGGCGAGCTGGGGCTGCCCAGGCCGATCGCGGAGCTGGCCGACGGCCTCGCCGCGAACGGCGCGGTCGTCGTCAGCTTCGGCGATCCGTACCTTCTGCGCCAGCTCCCGCGCGCGAGCACTTACATGCTCGCGTGGAGCGAGGCGGAGGTCGCGCAGCGGGCTGCGGCGCGCGTGTTGTCGGGCTCGGTCATGATCGCCGGGCGGCTGCCGATTCCGCTGCCGCCCCACCACGGGATCGGCGAGGGGCTGCGGGTGCCGGCGCTCGCCGGCGCGCCGGTCGAGCTCGACGTCGCCGAGGATGAGGAGGAGGCTCGCCTCCAGAAGTAGCGCGCCGCCGTGCAGGCGCGCCGGACTCACCACACATGGATCAGAACGTAAGCACCGGTTGGATCGAGGTCATCAGCGGGGTCATGTTCAGCGGCAAGTCCGAGGAACTGATCCGGCGAGTGCGGCGCGCCATGCTGGCGCGCCGCACGGTACAGGTATTCAAGTCCTACCTGGACGACCGCTACGGCGGGATCACGTCGGTGCACTCGCACGACGGCTCGCGCATCGACGCCGAGCCGGTGCAGTCCTCGACGGAGCTGATGGAGAAGATCCGGCCGGAGACGCAGGTCGTCGCGATCGACGAGGTCCAGTTCCTGGACCGGGGCATCGTGCGCGCGGCCAACGTGCTGGCGGACCGCGGACTGCGCGTCATCGTGGCCGGCACGGACATGGATTTCCGCGGCGAGCCGTTCGGGCCGATGGGTGAGCTGCTCGCCATCGCCGAGAAGGTCGACAAGCTCCACGCAATCTGCATCCGCTGCGGTGCGCTGGCCACGCGGAACCAGCGGCTGGTCGACGGCAAGCCGGCGCCGGCCGAGGGCCCGACGATCCAGGTCGGCGGCCTCGAGTCGTACGAGGCGCGCTGCCGCGCCTGCCACGAAGTCCCTTCCGCCGTCCTCGCCCAGACCTCGCTCCTGGACTGAGCGACCATGGCCGAGCGGGCGGACGCGCCGGGCGTCCGACACGGGATCGTGGTGGCCATGCGCCTGTGGGATGTGGCCGACACGATCGACCTGTCCGCGATCGAGGAGATCGCCACGCGCGTCGCGCCGACGGCGGTCACCCGGATCCGCCTGCGGCGCGCTGATCCCAAGGCGATCGCGTTCGGCGTGCCGCCGATCGAGGTCGGGCTGCGCCCCATCGAGCTCGAGCTGGACGGCGTCTGGCACACCATCGAGGCGAGCGCGCGCGTCTACGACTTCGGCGTGGTGTCGGTCGCGCTGCGCCTGGTCGCGAACGATCTGTCGTGGGACGATTTCGTCGCGCTCTCGGGCGCGGTCAACCGCACGCTCGCGGAGGACGACGCGGCTCCTCTCTGGACCGAGCTGCGGGAGCGGCTCCTCGAGCTGATCGGACCGGCCCTCGGCCGGACCGCGTTCCGCGGACTCGAGGAGGACTACCAGATCACGGCCGTCCGCGAGTTCGACGAGCCGCTCCTGGCCGAGGAGCTGCTCCGCCGCGCCGACCTCGCGCCGCTCCTCTCGGGCGAGATGAAGCCGCTCTCCGACGCCGCCCGCGCCGACCTGCTGCGCCACACCTTCTCCTACTACACGGACGACCTGGCCGTCCTCACCTGGGACCACGCCTTCCTCTACGAGCCGTCGGGGGACACGGACGTGGCCGACGTGCTCGAGGTTGCCAACGCGCAGCTCCTCGAGATGCGCTACTACGACGAGCTCCTCGACCGCGAGCTGCCGCGCATGTACGACCGGGTCGAGGAGATGCGCAAGCGCGTGCGCGGGCTCGCCGTGCGCCGCTACGCCGACCTGGCCCGCGACCTCCACGGCCTCGTCGCCGAGGTGACCGAGCTGACCGAACGGGCCGACAACGCGCTCAAGGTCACCGAGGACGTATACCTGGCCCGGATCTACGCCGCCGCGCTCGACCTCTTCCGCGTCCGCGCCTGGGCCGGCGCCGTGGACCGCAAGCTCGCCATCATCCGCGACACCTACCAGACGCTCTACGACGAGGCCGCGACCGGCCGCGCCGAGCTGCTCGAGGCGGCGATCGTCGCGCTGATCGTGCTCGAGATCATCCTGGCGTTCGTGTTCGGCTAGGCTGCCGAAGGCGGACCGGACCCTGGAGGCGAGGACGGCCGGGCCAGGCGACACCGTACACCCCTGCCGATACCTCGAGATTCGGCGGCCGCAGCCGGATTCCGGAGCGCTCGATGCGATCCGGGGATCACGACCGCTCGTGGGCCCGGGCGAGGCGGCGTGCCGTGCGTACCCGCGCCACCGCGAGCAGCGCCGCCGTGGCATGGATGGCCATCCGAACGACGACGACGACGGCATTACCGGCCCGGCCGAGGCGCTGGAGCGCGCGCAGTGCAGGCACAGTGGAAGGGTAATGCCGCAGGTGGTACGCGGTCCCGATGAAGCGGAGGACGTCGCGCGGGCCGTGGAGCACCGCCGCGGCGGCCCCGGCCGCGTAGAGGCGGGAAAGCCTGCGCGGAGTCCGGACGACCGCCTGCAGGTACCGGTTCGCCGCCGCGGCGGTGAATGGGTCGGTGTGCGGTCCGGCTCCATCGACCGCGGCCATGTCCAGCATGGCGAGGAGCGAGTCCGCGCTGGGGTGTTGCTTCGCCCGTGCGA
>CAYPGK010000128.1:0-6167 GCA_964410055.1 uncultured Gemmatimonadaceae bacterium
CTTGAAGCTGTAATTCGCTACTTCCTTCAAACTCTGGTTGTGTCTAAGGAACGGGAACGCGACGCCGACAATTTCATCGCCATCGCCACATCGGTCTCTTTCTCCTCGTGGCGTTGAAAGGAATGCTTACTGAGATTGCGCAGCCGGTCATAGTTTTGCATCCTCTTGTCGTGCAAAGCCCCCTCGGAGGCTGGTCCGAGGACGCCTGATCTCGGGAAATGCCCAACAAGACCGCCCTCTCCGAACGCGACGTCTGCACCAAGTTCGTCACCCCCGCCCTCACGGCGGCAGGGTGGGACCTGCGCCATCAGATCCGCGAAGAGGTCACGCTCACGAAGGGGCGGATCAAGGTGCGGGGGCGGATGGTGAGCCGCGGGAAGGCCAAGCGCGCGGATTACGTCCTCTACTACAAGCCCAACCTCCCGCTCGCCGTCATCGAGGCGAAGGACGAGACCCACTCCGTCGGCGCGGGGATGCAGCAGGCGCTCGCCTACGCCGAGATGCTCGACGTCCCGTTCGCCTTCAGCACCAACGGGAAGGCGTTCCTCTTCCACGATCGGACCGGCCAATCGCCGGAGGTCGAGCGCGAGATCCCGCTCTCCGCGTTCCCCTCCCCGGACGAGCTCTGGCGTCACTACTGCGCGTGGAAGGGGCTCGGGGGCGAGGCGGAACGGATCGCGGCGCAGGACTATTACGTCGACGCGAGCGGGAAGACGCCCCGCTACTACCAGCTCGTCGCCATCAACCGCGTCGTCGAGGCGATCGCCCGCGGGCAGCAGCGGATCCTCCTGGTGATGGCGACCGGCACGGGGAAGACCTACACGGCATTCCAGATCATCTGGCGACTCTGGAAGGCCCGCCGCGTCCGGCGCGTCCTCTTCCTCGCCGATCGCAACATCCTCGTCGACCAGACGCGGATCAACGACTTCAAGCCGTTCGGGAACGCGATGACCAAGATCACGAACCGGACGGTCGACAAGAGCTACGAGATCTACCTCGCGCTCTACCAGGCGGTCTCGGGGTCCGAGGACGAGAAGAACATCTACAGGCAGTTCTCGCCGGACTTTTTTGACCTCGTCGTCGTCGACGAGTGCCACCGCGGGAGCGCGGCCGAGGACTCCGCCTGGCGCGAGATCCTCGAGTACTTCGCCCCGGCCACGCACCTCGGACTCACCGCGACGCCCAAGGAGACCCGCGACGTCTCCAACATCGAGTACTTCGGCGAGCCGGTCTACACCTACTCCCTCAAGCAGGGGATCGACGACGGCTACCTCGCCCCGTACAAGGTGGTCCGCATCGACCTCGACAAGGACCTGGTCGGCTGGCGGCCGGAGAAGGGGCAGCGCGACAAGTACGGGCACGAGATCGAGGACCGGATCTACAACCAGCGGGACTTCGACCGTACGCTCGTCCTCGAGGAGCGGACGAAGGTCGTCGCCCGCAAGATCACCGAGTTCCTGAAGGCGACGGACCGGTACGCCAAGACGATCGTCTTCTGCGAGGACATCGACCACGCCGAGCGGATGCGCCAGGCGCTCGTCAACGAGAACGCCGACCTGGTCGCCGAGAACCCCCGCTACGTCGTGCGGATCACGGGCGACAACGAGGAGGGGAAGGCGGAGCTCGACCACTTCATCGACCCCGAGAGCCGCTACCCCGTGATCGCGACGACGTCGCGGCTCCTCACGACCGGCGTGGACGCGCAGACGTGCAAGGTCATCGTGCTCGACCGGCGGATCGGGTCGATGACCGAGTTCAAGCAGATCATCGGGCGCGGGACGCGCGTCAACGAAGAGTACGGCAAGTACTACTTCACCATCCTCGACTTCAAGAAGGCGACGGAGCTGTTCGCCGATCCGCAGTTCGACGGCGACCCGGTGAAGATCTACGTGCGTCGCCCGGATGAGCCGGTCGTGCTCGAGGACGAGGAGCCGGGCGGGCAGGTCCTGGTCGACGGCGTGGGCGAGGCGTGGGTGGACGAGGACGACGCGGGCGACGTCGTCTACGGCCCGAACGACGTCGTTTACGGCCCGGACCACGACTACGGCCCCGAAGACGGCGAGGTGCCGCGCCGGCGGCGGGTGAGGTACGTCGTCGACAACGTGCCGGTCTTCGTCGTGGCGGAGCGGGTCCAGTACTACGGGCCGGACGGAAAGCTGATCACCGAGTCGCTCCGCGATTACACGCGCCGGCGCGTGACCGCCCGTTACGCCACGCTGGACGACTTCCTCCAGCGCTGGAGCGCGGCCGAGCGGAAGGAGGCGATCCTGCGCGAGCTGGAGGAGCAGGGCGTGCTCCTGCACGCGCTCGCCGAGGAGGTCGGCCGGGACTACGACCCCTTCGACCTCGTCTGCCACGTCGCCTTCGACCGCCCGCCCCTCACCCGCCGGGAGCGCGCGGAGCGGGTCCGCAAGCGCGACTACTTCGCCCGCTACGGCGACAAGGCCCGCGCGGTCCTCGACGCGCTCCTCGACAAGTACGCCGACGAGGGGATCGAGACCATCGAGAGCGTCGAGGTCCTCCGGGTGCGTCCTCTCTCCGAGCTCGGGACGCCGGTCGAGCTCATCCGCAGCTTCGGCTCCAAGGAGGAGTACCTCGAGGCGGTCCGGGAGCTGGAGCGCGCGCTGTACGCGGCGGCGTAGCGGACCCAATCCCCCCGTCCGATCCTCCCATGCTAGGGTTGCGCCGTGAACGTTTTGGCGCAGATTATTCGTCTGGTGAACCAATCGGCGCACGATGTGAGCGTTTCGGCGCAAATTGCTGATTGCGTGAACGAAACGTAGCACGCCGTGAGGGTTTCGGCGCGGTCCGGCTCTGGTGTGAGGATATCAACATGACGGGTCCTTCCCGATCTCCGGTATCGAGCTTTCGAGGCCGGGCTCTACCGCAACCGGCGATCCCCGTCGGGTACGCAGCGCTGATCGACCGATACGACCTGCGCGTTCCGCTCCCTCCGCGCCTCAGCGCGATCGTCGATCGGTTTCGACCGGAGTCGACCGAGCGGTGGCAGCTATTCAATCCTCGGCGCGTCCCGGCGGACACCCTCGCTGGCCACCTGGAGTTCGCGCTCAAGCGCGAGGGCGTCGACCTCGGCGTTCTCTGCAAACTGTTCGAGGCGGTCCCCGCGCGGGAGGTCGAGGAGTTCGTCCGGGCGACGCCGACGGGGACGTACGCGCGGCGGATCTGGTTCCTGTACGAGTGGCTCACCGGGCGGACGCTGGACGTGCCCGACGCGCCGAAGGTCGCGGCTGTGCCCGTGGTCGATCCGGAACTCCAGTATGCGTTATCCGAGGGTGAGCTCTCCGTCCGCCACCGCGTCTACGACAACCTCCCCGGCGACCGGCGCTTCTGCCCGCTGGTCCGGCGCACGCCGGCGCTCGAGGCGTACCGTGCCCGGGACCTCGCCGCTCGGGCGCGCGAGGTGATCGGCGAGACCCACCCGGACGTGGTCAGGCGCGCCGCCGCATTCATGCTACTGAGCGACTCCCAGGCCTCGTTCCAGATCGAGGGCGAGCATCCATCGCGCTCGAGGGCCGAACGCTGGGCCCGCGCCATCGCGGAGGCCGGGTCGACCGAACTCTCCGTCCAGGAGCTCGAGCGGCTTCAAGCTCTGGTGATCGGGGATGCCCGCTTCGTCTCGCTCGGGCTCCGGACCGAGGGGGGCTTCGTCGGCACCCGGAACCGCATCACCCAGGAGCCGATCCCGGAGCACATCAGCGCCCGGCCGCAGGATCTGCCCTCGTTGATGGACGGGCTCGTCGCGTACGACGGCCGCTCGACGCGAGGAGGGCTCGATCCGGTGGTCGCGGCGGCGGCGGTGGCGTTCGGCTTCGTCTACATCCATCCATTCGTGGATGGGAACGGGCGGGTGCACCGGTGGCTGATCCACCACGAGCTCGCCGTCGCGGGGTTCAACCCGCCCGGGGTGGTCTTCCCGATCAGCGCGGTGATGCTGCGGCGCATCGAGGAGTACCGGAGCGTGCTCCGGTCGTACTCGGAGCCGCTCCTCGACTGCATCGACTGGCGCCCCACCCCGGACCACAACGTCGAGGTCCTGAACGACACCGCGGACTACTACCGCTACTTCGACGCGACCGCGCACGCCGAGTTCCTGTACCGCTGCGTAGCGGAGACGATCGAGCGGGACCTCCCGTACGAGGTCGCCTACCTGGAGGCGTTCGACCGGTTCGCCGCGGCGGTCCAGGAACTGGTGGACATGCCGGACCGGACGATCCATCTGCTGCACGACTTCCTGCGGCAGGGGCAGGGGCGCCTGTCGCGGCGGGCCCGCACGAAGGAGTTCCGGGCGCTGACCGACGACGAGGTCCGGGCGATCGAGCGCCTGTACGCGGACACGTTCGGCCGGGTCGCGACCGTCGCGGGGACGTACGAGCCCGGCACGCACGACGCCGTTCGGGCTCCGCACCGCGCCGAGTGATCGCTACGTCGCAGATCGCGCCAGGCGTGAAGATATCGCGCGGCCCGTGAACGCTTCGGCGCGGCGTCGCCCGCCGCGAGGTTGTTCCGAGGCGGCGGGGTGCGCAGATTCCCCGGCCCCGCCGAGGGCTCGGCGGCCGACATCGATCGATCTCCAAGCAACGCCATGAACCTCTCGACGACGATCAAGTCCATCCAGGACATCATGCGCAAGGATGTCGGGGTGGACGGGGATGCCCAGCGTCTCGGCCAGCTCGGCTGGCTCCTGTTCCTGAAGATCTTCGACGCGCGCGAGGAGGAGCGGGAACTCATCGAGGACGCCTACCGTTCGCCGATCCCCGAGCGGCTGCGTTGGCGGAAATGGGCCGCGGACCCCGAGGGGATGACCGGCGACGAGCTCCTCGCCTTCGTGAACGACGAGCTCTTCCCGAAGCTGAAGGAGCTCCCCGTGAGCGGCGGCCCGGACGACCCGGCCGTCGTCGTGCGCGGCGTCTTCGAGGACGCCTACAACTACATGAAGTCCGGGACGCTCCTCCGGCAGGTGATCAACAAGCTGGAGGAGATCGACTTCCACAGCGCGAAGGACCGCCACGTCTTCGGCGACATCTACGAACAGCTCCTCCGCGACCTGCAGAGCGCCGGGAACGCGGGCGAGTACTACACGCCCCGCGCCGTCACGCAGTTCATGGTCGAGATGGTCGACCCGCGGCTGGGCGAGACGGTCCTCGACCCCGCGTGCGGGACCGGTGGGTTCCTCACGTGCGCGATCGAGCACATCCGCCGGCGCGACGTGCGGACGCCGGAGCACGAGGCGGAGCTGCGCCGCTCGATCCGGGGCGTCGAGAAGAAGCCGCTCCCGCACCTGCTGTGCACGACGAACATGTTGCTGCACGGGATCGACGTCCCGACCAATATCCAGCGCGGCAACACCCTCGCCCGTCCGTTACGGGACTACGGCCCGAGCGACCGCGTCGACGTCATCGTGACGAACCCGCCGTTCGGCGGGATCGAGGAGGACGGGATCGAGGCGAACTTCCCCACGGAGTTTCGCACGAAGGAAACGGCGGACCTCTTCCTCGTGCTGATCAAGCACCTGCTCAAGGACGGGGGCCGCGCGGCGGTGGTGCTGCCCGACGGCTTCCTCTTCGGCGAGGGGGTGAAGACGAGGATCAAGGAGCGGCTCCTCGAGGAGTGCGACCTGCACACCATCGTGCGGCTGCCGAAGGGCGTCTTCGCGCCGTACACCTCGATCGCGACGAACCTGCTCTTCTTCACGAAGGGCCGTCCGACGAAGGAGATCTGGTACTACGAGCACCGCTACCCGCCGGGGCAGAAGAGCTACAGCAAGACGAAGCCGATCCGCATCGAGGAGTTCGAGGCGGAGAAGGCGTGGTGGAACGCGCGGGTCGTGAACGACGTCGCCTGGCGGGTCCCGGTGGAGGAGATCCGCGCGCGGGGCTACAACCTGGACCTGAAGAACCCGAGCGCGGGCGGCGACGAGCATCGCGACCCCGAGGAGCTGCTGGAGGAGTACACGGCGCTCCTCGCGCAGGTGCAGGAGACGCGGGAGAAGCTCCGGCGGGAGCTGGGCGAGGCGCTCGAGTCGGTGCTGGCGGCGCGGGAGGAGGTGGTCGCGTGACGCCCGAGACGCTGCATCGGCTGTTCGACGTCGTCGCCGACGCGCCCGGCGGCGTGCAGCGACTCCGCGAGCTGATCCTCCAGCTCGCGGT
>CAYPGK010000129.1:0-6016 GCA_964410055.1 uncultured Gemmatimonadaceae bacterium
GCGCACGTGAGCGTTACATGCGTACCCTCCATTTCACCAAAAGTGCGGGAGAACCAATTTTCAACCGACGCTTACACCCTTACCCCCAGGGCATCCTATCGCGGGAGCTCGATAAGCCCTCCAGGCAATTCAATGCCTGGAGGGCTTTTTTCATGCAAGCACCCCAAAGACACCTGGGGGCGGAGATCAAACCCACCGATCTCCACCCCCGGGCACTCGCGTCAATCATCGCCGCGATACGATCATTCCCTCCCTATCAAGGCTCCTGGAACTCGATCGCCCCCGCGTCGATCGTGCCCACCACCCGTGGCTGACCGAGGAGATCATAGATCCTGTCCAGGCTGGACTCGAGGTAGTTCAGGTTGCCGAGCGAGATCGCCGGGGATCCGATCTGGAGCCGGAGGTCATCGTCGGCGGTGCCGGCGATCACGTCCGGTCCGAGGGGATCGACGAAGAGCGGGTCGGCGCTGACCGTGGAGCTGCAGTTGGTCAAATCACCGCAGCCGTTGGCGAGGATGCTGTTCCTGATCTCGTGCCTGACAGCGATATGGGGCGCCGTCAAGTGGATCTCGTCCTCGCCGTCCGAGGCATTGGAGGTGTTGTTCCAGAAGATCGAGTTGTACGCGAAGAACCGCGTCGGTCCATTGAGGTTCTCGGCGAAGGCAGCGCCTCCCCTCCCGCCGGCAGTGTTCGCGTGGACCGTGGTGTTCTCGAGGCGGACGTTCACGCCGCTCGCCGCATATATGGCGCCGCCATCCCCGGTCGAGCTATTACCGGCGATGACCGAGTTGATGACGAGGAGCTGGGCCAGGTCAGCGCTGCCAGATCCCGCCATCGCGCCGCCGTGCACAGCCTGGTTGTCCCTGACGATCACATTCCTGACGGTGGCGGTGCACTGGCCGCACCAGATCCCGCCGCCCCACCCGTCCTGGCCGCCCCGTGTATTCCGCGCGCCCTCGATGATGAAGCCATCGACATACTTCCTGCTCGCGGTGTTCCGGAGAGAGAGGACCCGGTAGCTGTTGTCCGAATCATCGCCCTCGACGCCGATATCGCCGGAGAGGATCGTCGGGTGGGCCCACCACTTCCTCTGATCGAGCGAGGTCTCGGTCCCGTTGAACCCGCCGTAGAGCGAGATGTTCTGGGAGATTGTGAAGTCGGCGCTACGGTCGCCGGTCTGGCTCGGCTTGTAGATGCCCTGAGCGACCCAGATCTCGATCCCCTCCACATAGCCGCTCTGGAGGAAGCGGAGCGCAGCCTCCAGGTCGGTGTAGGCGTCCTCCCAGCTCGTGCCGTCGTTGGCGCCGGTGGCCGCGTGGTTGACGTAGACGATGTTCGACCTGACCGTGCCCCGGAGCTCGGCCTCGCTGTATCCGTCCGCGCCGTTGTGGTTGAACCTCAGGTGCGCGGCGACGCTGCCCGAGCCCTGGGGCACGAACTCGACCGAGACCCCACACGAGCTGCCGGGAGGCAATGAGGCGCCGTCGCAATAGTTGAGGGCGATATTGAAGTTCCCCGCCGCCTCGCCTACCACCTCAATACTGTCGATGGAGAGGAGGCCCGTCCCCGTACTCGTGATCTGGAAGGTCTCCCAATCCGATGCGTGGCCTCGGAAGACCTCGCCGAAGTCGTGTTCGGTCTTGTTGAGGATGCCGACAGGCGCCCAGTCCGGGGGGGACTGGACCTCCCAGGCACCGAGGTCGACCGCGTCGCCGTAGACTCGCGGGTTCCCGGCGAGGTCGAGGTCCGCGGCGTCGGCGGGGAGGAAGTCGACGCGGCCCTTGTCGATCGCGATCGAGGTGGCCCGCAGCCGCGCGTCGTAGTTCGCCTGGTCGACGAAGCCGGGGTTGATCGAATCGACATCCTCACAGATCGCAAACTGTGGGCACCCGCCCTCGATGAAGGCGTTCTGGATATGCAGCAACCCTCCATCCTCGGCCCGGACGACCTTCAGGCCGCCGGGCAGGCTGTACCAGACGATGGAGTTCCGCAGGCTGATCCCGGACCCCGCCCCCCGTGCGATGAGCGAGACATCTCCGCTCGCGAGGGAGGTAACATTCGTGAGGACCGGGCTCGCACCACCCGTCGCAAGGAGGGCAGCGCCGAAGTTGTTCGTTATCGCGACGTTGTAGATACTCGGACTGCCGCCGGTCACGTAGAAGCCCGCCGCCGCGGTGCCGCCGCCGGTGTTCTCACGTATCCTGAGGTTGCGGAAGGTCGGAGCGCCGCCCTCGACGGTGATCGCCGCGGACATCCCCGTCGCCCAGGCCTCGGTGAGGGTGAATCCGTCGAGGACGCCGGTCGAGTCGACGTCCTGGGCGAGGACGATCTGCTGCCGCCACTGCCCCTGCTTGATCCTCCCGGTGAGGACCGTCTCGTTCGCCCACCACCTCCTCTGCTCGCGCGCGGTCTCCGTGCCGTCGAAGCCCCCGTAGACCGCCTGTCCGCTCCGCATCCGGAATACGGCGTTCGGATCGTCGTTCTGCGCGGGCCGGTAGGTCCCCTTCGCCACCCAGATCTCGGCTGCGGGTCCGTTCAGCGCGTCCTGGAGATCGACGAATGCATCCTCCCAGGAGCTCCCGTCGTTGGCGCCCGTCGCGCTCGCATCGACATAGACTGGCCCCTTCTGCACCATGATGACGGCGTCGGGGAAGCCCGGCGCGCTCACCACGATCTGCGCCACTCCATCCTCCGCCCCGGCGGTGACCAGCATCTTCTCGTCGACGCTCGCGACCGAAGGATTCGTGCTGACGGCGGTGGGAATGTGAGTTTCCCCGAAGGCGCTCTCCATACTGACCGTCAGCTGGGCCGACTCACCCTCGGTGGCGAAGTAGAGGGACTCCGGATTGACACGGATCCGATTCTCGCGGGTGATCCAGCTCGGTTCGCTGCCCTCGACCTCTCCATGCGCGCCGCGGCCGCTCAGATCAGCGACGACTCGGCCCTCCCCATCGTCAAAGGGCCAGTAGGCCAGGAGATCGCCGAAGGCGGGGTGCCTCCCGGTGACCGGTCGGTTCTTCCACTCGGCGAGCGTTTCGGCGTCGAGCGCGGCGCCCCAGACCCGGATCTCATCGATATCGCCATAGTAGGACTCCTGGCAGCCGGTCCCCTCATCCCACGCCTGGCAGCCGACCTGGAAGCGGTCGGGCAGCATGGTCAGCATCGGCATGGGCTGCAACATAGCCTCGACGAGCTCCCCATCCAGATAGAGCCGCCAATCAGTGGCCGTCATGACGAGCGCCAGGTGGTACCAGCGATCATCCTCCAGGGTGTGATCCAGAAAAAAGATCGACTGCGGCATCCCGTTGGCGGTGCGCTCGGCCACCAGGTACCCGCCGGTAAAGGCCATCACGCCGAACCCCTGATTCGTGCCCGATGCCGGATCGAACCACCCCTTGGCGAAGATGGGACGGTTCGCCATGCCGCTGCTGAAATCACTCCGGAACCAGCCCTCGACCGTCAGCTCCGCGCTCGCCTCGATCGCCTGATCGAGCCCCGAGCCGGGGGAGGCGCTGATGCGAGAGCCCTGGCCGAGCGATTCGATTCGCGCCGCCCCCGCCAGGAGCGACTCGTTGACCACGGTGACGGTCGCGGTGGCGGCCGGGATCTCGGCGATGCCGGCCACCCGCGCCGTCAGGGTCGCCATGCCCCTGGCGATCGGGTTGACGCCGCCCTCTGCATCGATCGTGGCGACGGCGGGATTGGAGCTCTCCCAGATCACCGTCGCTCCCTCGAGGTGTTCGCCATAGGCGTTGCGCGGCGTTGCGGTCAGCTTGTAGTAGGTCTCGCCCGGCGCGGCGAGGAGATGGCTCCCATCGAGATCGATCCAGCCATCTGAATACTGGACCGGCGCGGAGATGAAGACCGAGAACCAGAAAGTTTCCACCGTCTCGGGCACCCGCCACTTCCACTGTCGCGGCGCACTCTCCTCCCCGGTCCCGAGGACCTGGTCGTACTGGTAGTAGGGCTGATCGCTCCTGCTGAAGGCGGCATAGCCGTCGGCATCGAGGACCTCGACCTCGCCGGTTCCCGTCGTCGCGACCGGCAGGTTGTGGAAGAAGACCCGGACGCCCTCAGCGGCCGGGGTCTCGCCATCGACGGTGCCGAGCGCCTGGAGCATGAGGTTCTTCACATAGACGTCAGCCTGGAAAATCGAGTCCTGCGGGGTGTATAGGACATTCTCCGATCTCAACTCTACGAGCTCGCCCTGCCTCCCGATGATGAGGCCGTTGGCCCCGGCGGGTAGCGATGCCTCCGGCGAATGGCAGGCGACCGTGCCCGCCCTCAGGTCCGCCGTGCAGAGGAGTTCGAGCTCGAGCGCAGCGGAGTGGGTCTCCTCCACGGCGAGCCCGGGCCCCGTGGGGCCGTCATCGGTCCAGCACGCCGCCAGCACCAGTAGCCCCAGGAGGGCCAGGATGCCGGGGCACCGGTTCGGCTTGATTCCTCTGATTGACTTCAAGATCAGATCTCCCATTTCAGATACATTCGGGCGAGAGCCCAGCCGGACACCGGATGACTCCCCCACCCGCTGACCCGAGCCGACAAAAGGATTCGCGGCATATGGTGGACAACCGCCCACGCGCACGATAAGATATGCCTTTGAGTCCCCTGGCTCTTCCGCCGCTCTTCCACCTTCTCCACGTTGGTAGAACGCGGCGTTATCGCAGGATAAGTATCGACGATGATCCACCTGTGCACCCTGGGGAGGCTGGACCTCAGGGACACCGACAGCCGTACGGTCGACGCACTCCTCTCACAGCCGAAGCGTACAGCCATACTCGTCTACCTGGCGCTCGCCTCGCCTCGAGGATTCAAGCGCCGGGACACCCTGCTCGCCCTCTTCTGGCCCGAGCACGACGAGCCGCGCGCACGAGCCGCCCTCAACAAGGCGCTCCACCTCATGAGGAAGGCTCTGGGGCCGGAGACGATCGTGAGCCGTGGCGATGAGGTCGGCCTCGATTGGGATCGCATTCGCTGCGATGCTGTCGACTTCGAGAGGCTCTTCGAAGAGGGGCGCCACGCCGAGGCGCTCGAGCTCTACGAGGGCGAGCTGCTCCCCGCCTTCTATCTCTCGGACTCACCGGAGTTCGAGAGGTGGCTCGATGACGACAGGGCGCGACTCCGCGAACGAGCGCGGGGCGCCGCCCTCTCACTGATCGAGGAAGCGCGAGCCAGAGGCGATGACGACGCGGCGGCCGAATTCGCGCGCCGGGCCCTCGAAATCGCCGACGACGAACGCGCTCTCCGCGCCCTGATCGAGCTCCTCGACGCCGCCGGCGACCGCGCCGGCGCGCTCCGCGAGTACCAGCGCTTCGCACAACGCCTAGAGGAAGAGTTCGAAGCCACGCCCTCCCCCGAGACGGTCGCCCTCATCGAGCGCATCCGCTCCCGCGAGGAGCCCCGGGAGCTCGCAGAACCCTCGGAGCCAGCCGAGAAGCCGGCGCCGGCCTCCCCGCCTGAGGCGGCGGGCGAGGCGCCTGCCGAGGACCCGGATCCACCCGAGTCCTCCGCGCCCGACACACCCTCCGCCGCAGATGCCGCCCGCCCGGCTCCCGAGAGTCCGGCGCCGACCGCGTCGGCGGCAGGGCAGGTGAGCGCCCGACGGAGATCGCGGCGGGTCACCATCATGGCGGCCCTCGCCATCATCGCCGCCTTCGGAATCCTCATCGGCACGAGGAGCCCGACCCTCACCGAGAACCGCGTCCTCGTGGCGACCTTCGAGCACCGGGGCGACGACCCCGCCCTCGAGCCGATCGGCCGCAGCGTCGCCGAACTGATCGCACAGGAGCTCACCGGTACCAGCCTCGTCGAGATCGTCGATCCCGCGACGGCTCATGCGGCGACCCACGATATCGACGGCGCCAGGCAGGGCTCCCGGGCGCGGAACCGGCTCCGCGATGCGGCGCGGCGGACCGGCGCGACAATCGTCGTCTCGGGCGCCTACCACCGTCTCGGCGACTCGCTCCGCTTCGACGCCTGGATCTCCGACATCTCGCGGGGCGAGTTCCTCGCCGCG
>CAYPGK010000130.1:0-5978 GCA_964410055.1 uncultured Gemmatimonadaceae bacterium
GTCGCGCCTTCGGCGATCAGCTCGGCCTCGTGGCGGCCGAGCGCCTCGTTGTGCGCGGGGCCGCGCACCTTGAGGATCAGCTCGGCGTCGGAATAGAGAGAGGCGGGCTCCGCCACAACGGCGGCGCCCGCCTCCCGGTACGCCTCATCACTTGCGCCGGCGTCCACGCCGGCGCCGGCCTCGACCCTGATCTCGAAGCCGGCCTCCTTTAGGGTGGCGACGCCCTCGGGCGTGAGCGCGACGCGTCGCTCCCCTCGGAATATCTCCTTCGGCACCGCGACTCTCATGGCACCTCCCTGGCAGGATGCGGCGGGCCGCGGACGGCGCTCACCGCCGACGCGGTGCCCGCCAAGGTGAATCTAACATCCCGCCCGGCGGACGCCAGAGCGCCGCGTCGTGCCCGACGTCAGAACACGATCCCGATCGCGAGCGCGTCCCTGCCGAGCGTGGCTCCGAAGCGGATCGCCCAGGTGCGGGCGAAGCCCAGCTCGAGCCCGAGGTCGACGGCGACGTCGAGGTCCAGATCGTCGTGGCCGTCGCCGAAGAAGGCATCGAGGACCACGCGCGGCGTGGCGTACGGCACGAAGCGGACGCCGTCGGCCTCGAGGGTGCGCCCGATGGTGATCCCCGCGGGGAACGAGAGGAGGAAGTCGTCGCCGATCGAGAGGCCGGCGCCGAGCACCCAGTCGATGTCGAGGGGGAAGTCCCGGCTCGCCCGGGTCAGACGGCCGTTGATGTCGACGCCGGCGAAGAGGGCGAGATCATCGAAGTGGTCCTCGGCGAGCCCGACGCGGAAGCCGGCCCCCTGGCTCGACTGGCGCCACGTGCCCATGAAGCCGATGTCACCGCCGTGCGTCTCCATCAGGAACAGTCCGAGCCCGGGATGGCCGCGCGGCACCATGAGCATGGGCGAATCCCATGCGACCTGCGCAGCGGCGCTCCCCGCGCCGGCCAGCGTGAGCGCGCAGGCCAGCCCGAAAACACGAAGGCGCATTTTCATGTTCACTCCGATCGGTTGGCGCCGCGGTGGTGCGAGGCGACCCCACCCCGCCCGGCCGCGGCTTTCGCGAAATACACTCACTTTGACGCCCACACGCGGGCGAGCGTCACCGGGGAGAAGATCTCGATCTCGACTAGCGCCGGACGACCGGCCCGAGCGCGTCGGGCGCGGCGTCGAATCGCGTGGTGTCTCCGACGATCACGATGGTGAACGCCTCCGGCCGGAGGTTCTGCCGGACGACGTCGTGCACCGCCTCGGGCGTCACCGCCTGGATCCCGTCGAGGTAGCTGGTCAGCCAGTCCTCGGGGAGCCCGCCGAGGAGGTACGACATCTGGCGGGCGACGACCTGGGCCGGTGTCTCGAAGGCGAAGACGTAGCCGTTGGCGATGTTGTCGACGGCGAGCCGGACCTCGTCCGGCGCGGGCGCCGCGCCCCGCATCGCGGCGATCGTTTCGCGCACGCGCTCGGCCGCGGCAATCGTCGTCTCCGCCCGGGTCTGCGTGAACGCGCCGAAGACGCGCTCGCTCCTGCGGCCGCTCACCCAGACCGACCACGCCTGGTACGCCAGCCCCTCCTCCGTGCGCAACCGCGTCATGAGGCGGCTCGAGAAGCCGCCGCCGCCCAGGATCCAGTTGGCGATCTGCGACGCGTGGTACGCGTCGCGCTCCTCCATCGAGACGCCGCCGGCCTGCCCCATGACGATCGTGCTCTGCTCGAGCGGCTTGTGGATCACGATCACGCCCGCGTCCTTGCGCACGTCCGGCGGCGGGAGCGGCCCCAGCTCGCGCGGGCACGCCGGCCAGTCGCCGAACGCCGACTCCAGCTTCGCCTCCAGCTCTTCGCGGCCGATGTCGCCCGCCACCCCGAGGATCAGGTTGTCGGCGCAGAAGATCTCCCGGTGCACGCGCCGGAGCCGCTCGGGCGAGAGGGCCTCCGGGACCAGGTCCGACTCGTCCAGGATCCACCCGGTGGGGTGATCGCCGTACATCGTGCGATTGAACTCGCGGATCGCGATCGTGTTCGGCAGGTCCCGCGACCGGCGCACGCTGTCGAGTTCGCGACGTCGCCAGACCTCGACGCGCTCGGGATCGAAGCGCGGTCGCCGCATCATCTCGGTCCACAGTTCGAGCGCGACGTCGAAGTGCGTGCGCAGCGTCGAGATCGAGGTGAACGACACCGCCCCCGCGTGGCCGAACGACGGCCCGAGCGCGTAGTACTCGACGAGCCGGTCGACCGAGTCCGGCGGCAGCGTCTCCGTCCCGCCCGAGAGCATGAGCGACCCCACGGCCGTGGCCGCGGCGTAGTGGTCACGCTCGAAATATGGGTACCCGCCGCGGAAGTACGCCATGAGCTCGACGATCGGGAGCGACGCGTCGCGCAGGTAGAGGACCCGCACGCCGTTCGACAGCTCGAACTTCTCCGGGTGCGGCGGCTCGAAGCGGAGCGGCGGGAACTCGAGCGACTCGGCGGCCGCGCGGCCGATCACGGGTCCGGCGACGGGTGCGCCGCCCGAGGCGCCCGCGACGTGGACCGCCGCGGCTGCGCCAGCCCCTCGCGCGTCGCCAGCCCCTCGCGCGTCGCCAGCCCCTCGCGCGTCCCCCACCCCTCGCGCGTCGCCCGCCTCCGGCGCCGGGCCGACCGAACGTGGCGCGGTAGTGCACCCGGCGAGCAGAAGCGCGGCAGCGATCGCGGCGCGCCATACCGCCGTCGCCGTTACGAGCCGGCCGGTGATCCCACCCTCCCACGACGGCGCGACGTTCCTCATGGCGTCTCCTCCCCCGCGCCCTCGCGGACCAGCGTCGCGACCGTCCGGTTCTCCCGGGTCAGGTACGTCTCGGCGACGCGCACGATGTCCTCTGCGGTGACCTCGCGGTAGCGCTCGATCTCGCGGAACGTCTGCCGCCAGTCGCCCCAGAGCGCGGCGGACTCGGCGAGCTGGAGCGCCAATCCGAAGGCGCCCTGGAGGCGGTAGACCGCGCCCGCCTCGAGGCGGTTGCGGATCCGCGTCAGCTCGGCCTCGGTCGGCGGCTCGCGGCGGAGCCGGTCGATCTCGTCGTAGATCGCGCGCTCCAGCTCTGCCGAGTCGTACCCCGTGGAGGGCGCGGCGCCGACGATGAAGAGGCGCGGATAGCGCGCGCCGGGGCCGAGCGTCGCCGAGACACCCTGTGCGAGCTTCTCGTCCAGGACGAGGCGGCGGTGGAGACGGCTCGTGCGGCCGCCGGAGAGGACAGAGGCGAGCATCGCGAGCGCCGGCGTGTCCTCGTGCCGCGCGTCCGGCACGTGCCAGCCGATCAGGAGCTGCGGCTCGGCGTCGAAGAGCACCTCGACGCGCCGCTCCCCCCTCTGCGGCGGCTCGGCCGCGAGCACCGGCGGCGGCTCGCGTCCCCGCGGGATGGAGCCCAGGTACTCCTCCGCCCACGCCACGATGCTGTCCGGCTCGACGTCGCCGACCACGGCGACGATGGCGTTGTTCGGGCCATAGTAGTCGCGGTAGTACGCCTCGACCTGCGCGCGGCTAAGGTTCAGGATGTCCGACATGTGCCCGATCACCGGCACGCCGTACGGGTGCACCCGGAACGCCGCCGCCAGGAGCGAGGTGTAGAGGAGCCCGCCCGGATCGGTCTCGATCCGCATGCGCCGCTCCTCGGCGACGACGTCGCGCTCCGTGTAGAACTCGCGGAACACCGGGTTGCGCAGCCGATCCGCCTCCAGCACGAACCAGAGCTTCGCCCGGTTCGCCGGGAGCTGGACGAAGTACGTCGTCGCCTCGACGTCCGTCGTGGCGTTCAGCCCGCGCGCGCCGTTTCGGGTGAGGATGCGGTCGAACTCGCTCGAAACGACGTGGACGCGCGCACTGTCCTCGAGTGCCCGCAGCCGGGCCTCCAGCGCCGCGAGCCGCGCCGTGTCCGCCGCCGCGCCCCGCGACCGCTCGGCCACGAGCGAGTCGTTCACCGCATCCATCGCGACGAAGAGCGCTCGCTCGGCCTCGACGTCGCGCGTCCCGACGGTCGTCGTTCCCTTGAAGAGCATGTGCTCGAGGAGGTGCGCGATCCCCGTGTGACCGAGCGCCTCGTTCACCGAGCCGACGTCGTAGCGCGTGACGAAGCTGACCGTCGGCGCACCTCCCTGCCGCAGGACCAGGAGCCGGAGCCCGTTCTCGAGCGTCCGCTCCACGACGGGAAGCGACTCGCCGCTCGGCGCCCCCGGCGCCTCGCCCGCCTGCGTCTGCGCGCCGAGGGGCGCCGGGGCAGCCGCGAGCAGGAGCAGGACGGCCTGCAGGCGCAGCCCGGCTGCGCGCCGAATCCCCTGATCGGCTGGCACGTTCCTGATGGGCGGGACCGGGACACCCCTGCGGCCCGGCGCGGGAGCGCGTGGCGCGCCCACGACGCCCTCGTGACGACGGATGCGGCGAAATCGTTCTATCGACACGACTTGTCCTGGTTACAGACTCCGGGGCGGGATAATTGGAAGATAGCGAATCCGCCAGCGCCGGCTCAAGTCACGGATCCTCGCCTTGCACCGGGAAAGCGACGACCCGGGCGCCGGGGCGGGTGAGCCCCCGCGCCTCCGCAGGCCGGACGTCGAGGCGATCGGCGGGCCGGCACCCGAGCTACCAGTGTCCGCGCCTCCGCTGGTCGGACTCACGCTCCCGGTTGCGGCGTCCACGCCGACGCGAGCCGGGCCCCCCGTCGCGCCCCGTCTCGCCCGTCCATCCATAACGCTCCGGGCGTCGCGCGCCGTACACCCAGGCGTAGTCCTGGCGCCGCTCCGGGCCGATCGCGTACCACCAGCGCTCGACCCGTCCCCGGGGCACCTCCGACGCCGATACCGGCCGGCCGCGGCGCCAGCGGCGGGGGCGGTGGGGGCGGCGGGCGGTGTATTCGTCGGCATAGGGGGCGGCGTATTCTTCGGCGTAGGGGGCGGCGTACTCGTCCGGGTAGCGGCCGTGAAATCGGTCGACCGATCGCATCGTGAACTCGTCCGCGTACCGGGTGGGGTACTCTTCGGCGTACCGGGCGCGGAAGTCACCGGCGTAGCCGGGGCCCGGGTAGCGAGGCGCCCCCGCCGCCGGACGCGGCCGTTCCGCCCGCTCGATCCCCTTCGTGTACCACGGCCGGTCCCCCGCCCCGCTCCACGACCGCTCCCCCGCCCCTCTCCACGCCCGATCACGCCTCGACATTTCTCCCTCCCGACGCTGCCTGCCTAGCCCGATCCGTCCGTCATCCGTCGGGCCGCTCCCTCCGGCGGCCCCACATCATGCGCCCAGCCGCTGCCACCACCGGCTCTGCTCGAGCCAGGCCAGGTGTGCCTCCTCCTCCCGCAGGTGGCGCACGAGTGCGGCGCGCAGCGGCTCGACGAAGCTCCGCTCCACGTGCCGCTCGTACGTCGCACGCAGCTCCGATTCGGCCCGCTTCAACGCCTCCAGGATCGCGTCCGGCGCCGAGCCGCCGTCGCGCAGCGCATCGTAGAGCGGGCCCGCGGTCGCCGCGCCCTGCCACGCGACCACCGATCCCCCGACCTGGGCGAGGATCGACGACAACTCGCGCACGTGCCGCCGGTGGTCACGCCGAAGCTGGACCAACGCCGCCCGCACCCTGTGATCCCCGACCCGCCTCTCCACGGCCCGGTACACCGCCACCGACCTCCGCCCCGCACGCACGAGCTCCTCCAGCGCGCCGAGCGCCACCTCGGAGCCCTTCAAGTGCTCGAATCTCCGCATTCTATGTACTGCCCTGCTCCAATGCCGAACTCCGGGTCCGCCATCCGGCATGCAAGCGGCACGCCGCGGGGGTGGGGAGGTTGCGGGGGGTTGGGCGCGGTATGTGGTGTGGTTCGGGGGTGGACGTGGGACGGCCGCGAGGGCGGCTGTTCCGTTGGCATGCGGCGGCCACAGGGTAACAGCTCGGAGCGCGCGGGTGAGGGGGCGTTGGATCGACGAGAGGCGGTTCCAGCGATGGCGGAGCAGCACGGGCCGCAC
>CAYPGK010000131.1:0-5958 GCA_964410055.1 uncultured Gemmatimonadaceae bacterium
TGGCCTTGCCCGCCCGAGCGCGCCTCTGCCCGCCCCGCACCCGTGCCGTTGCCCGGCCGAGCGCGCCGCTGCCCGCCCCGCACACGTGCCGTTGCCCGCCCGAGCGCGCCTCTGCCTGCCCCGCACCCGTGGCCTGGCCCGCCCGAGCGGGCCGCTGCCCGCTCCCCACCCGCGCTCTTCCCATTCAAGCCGATCCCGCCCCACCCGCCCCTGCCACCCCCCGCCCGGCCACGTCCCGCACGCGGCTCTCCGCCCGCACCCGCCCGCGCTCGTGTACCGCCGCAGCGCCGTGCGCCAGAGCAGGCGGGTGAGGGCGAGCGTCGCGAGGGCGACGAGGGTGGCGGGGAGCGCCGTCACCCAACCGTCGCGGCCGGTCAGCGTGGCGGCGGGCACGGTCGTGATCCAGGCGATCGGCAGGAGGTAGATGAGCACGAAGCGGATCGGCGCGGGGTAGGCGGAGACGGGGAAGCGGCCGGCCTCGTAGAGCGCGTCGAAGAGGATGCCGAGGTTCTCGACGTCGACGAACCAGAAGGCGAGCGACATGAGCCCGAGCCAGAGCGCGTAGACGATGGCGAATGCGGCGGCGAGGGTGAGGAGGAAGGCGAGAATGCCCTCGAGCCCGGGCGCGCGGTCGAGGCGAGTCAGGGCGTACGCCGACAGAGCGAGGCCGAATGCGACGTCGGAGAGGCGCCAGACGATGAGGCGGCGGAACGAGACGTGGAACTGCGCGTCGACGGGCTTGGACAGGATCAGGTCGAGCGTGCCGCGGCGGACCAGGTCGACGATCCTGCCGATGTTCGGGCGCAGGACCGCGTCGACCACGCCGCCGACGGCGTTGAAGACGCCGAGCAGCGCGACGACCTCCCAGAACCCCCACCCGCCGAGCGCGTCGGTCTGGCGGAAGAAGACGGCGGCGGTCAGCACCGCCATCCCGAGCCAGAAGAGCGTTGCGAAGAGGCTGGCCAGGAAGTTGGCGCGGTACTCGAGCTCCTCGGCCAGGTTGGCCGCCCAGAATGCGCGGAGGATGCCGACGGTGTGTCGGAGCCGGGTCGTCCACGGGATGCGCCCCGGGCGCCGGAGCGGGTTGCCGGCGCCGGACGCGTTCGGGGGCCGTTCGCCCTCGTCGGATGCGTTGCGTGGCCGTTCACCCGCGCCGGCTGCGGGGCGGGACGATCCGGTAGCGCCCCGGTTGCCGGCGTCTCTATCCACCGACCGCTCCATAGCGCCGACGTCCCCGAATCCAGACGAAGAGGTAGGCGCCGCTCCACGCGGCGAGCCAGACGAGCTGCCAGCCGAAGCCGCGCAGGATGGCGTCCGCATCCGTGAGCGTTCCGGTCAGGATCTCGACCGGGAAGGCGATCATGTACGGGAACCACAGCACGCCGGCCACGCTCGCGACGGCGGGCGGGAGCAGCGAGAGCGGCGCGATCCGCCCGGCCAGGAAGAGGGAGACGCCCCACTGGAGCTCGGCGATCGCCGTCGCGCGGGTCGTCCAGAAGGCTAGGAGCCCGTTGACGTAGCTGGTCAGGAAGCGGATCGCGGCGGCGAGGGTGGTGGCGATGGCGGCCAGGGCAAGGCGGCCGGGGTCGAACGGGAGCCGGACCGCGGGCCAGAACACCGCGATCAGCACCCAGACGAGCGCCATCAGCACGACCGACTTCCCCTTGTAGGCGATGTTGTCGGCGATCGCCTCGTGCAGCGGGTTCATCGGCCGGGCGAGGCGGTGGTTCAGCTCGCCCTCGCGGATCCAGCGGTCGATGTACCAGACGTCCCAGGCGAGCGTGGCCTGGTCGACCAGCATGACGGCGAAGAAGTAGCGCGCGAAGTCCGCCTGCCCGAAGCCGCCCACCTCCCCGCCGCCCGCGACCGTCCACCAGACCGCGAGCGTGATGGCCGGCTGAGCGACGCCGAGGATCAGCCAGATCAGGATCGCGGCGCGGTACTGCACGTCGACCAGCCAGCCGGCGCGGATCAGCGCGCCGTAGCGGCGCGCCCACATGCGGAGGGCTTCGGTCACCCGGCCTCCTCCCCCTCCATCGCCTCCCCCGCGAACGCGCGGGCGATGACCTCCTCGATCGGCGGGTCGGTGATCGAGAGGTCGGCGACGGGGAGCGCGGCAAGGAGTCGGGCGCTCGCGCGGGCGACGTCGTGGCGGGGCACCTCGACCGTCGCCTTGTGGTCCTCGAGGACGGTCACGGTGCCGAAGCGTTCGAGGTCGGCACGGTCGACCTCGCGCGCGAGCGACAGTTCGAGGCGCTTGACGGGCGCGATCCGCCGGGCCAGCTCGGTGAGGCGGCCGTCGTAGAGGAGACGGCCGCGGTTGATGATCAGGACGCGCGGCGCGAGCGCGGTCACGTCGGCCATGTAGTGCGAGGTGAGGAGGACCGTCGCGCCGTGGCGGCGGTTGTACTCGTGGACGAAGGCGCGGATCGCCTGCTGCGCGCCCAGGTCGAGGCCGAGGGTGGGCTCGTCGAGGAAGAGGAGGTCGGGGCGGTGCAGCAGCGCGGCGGCCAGCTCGCAGCGCATGCGCTCGCCCTGCGAGAGCTGGCGGACCGGCTTGTCGAGGACCGGGCCGATGCCGAGGGAGTCGACGAGCTCGTCCCGGTTGCGGCGGTACTCGGCGTCCGAAAGGCCGTAGATGGCGCGGTTCAGGAGGAGCGTCTCCTCGGGCGGCAGGTCCCACATGAGCTGCTGCTTGTTGCCGAGGACCAGGGCGATGCGATGCTTGAAGGGCGCGCCGCCGCGCCACGGGTCGAAGCCGGCGACCTCTGCGCGGCCGCCCGTCGGGTAGAGGAGCCCGGTCAGGATCTTGATCGTCGTCGTCTTGCCGGCGCCGTTCGGCCCCAGGAACCCGACGACCTCGCCCGGCTCGATGCGGAACGAGACGCCTTCGACCGCGCGCACCTCGCGGTAGCGCGGGCGGAAGAGCGCGCCGAAGGCGCCGGCGAGCCCCGCCTCGCGCACCTTCACGCGGTACGTCTTGGACAGCTCCTCGGCGACGATGCTCGCGCCGCCCGTCGCCGTCGTCATCCTCGGCCCTCCCCTCGACTCCTCGCCTCGCTCGTGTCGGTCCGGATCGCCGGAGCCCTACTCCTCGGCCTCGAACTCGAGCGCCGCCGAATTCATGCAATAGCGCAGCCCGGTCGGCTCCGGGCCGTCGGGGAAGACGTGCCCGAGGTGCGAGTCGCAGGCGGCGCAGAGGACCTCGATGCGACGCATCCCGTAACTGTCGTCCTCCTCGGTGCGGACGGCGTCGCTGCGGATCGGTGCCCAGAAGCTGGGCCAGCCGGTCCCGGAGTCGTACTTGGTGTCGGAGTCGAAGAGCTCGTTGCCGCAGCAGGCGCAGCGATAGATGCCGTCGCCCTCGAAGTCCCAGTACTTGCCGGTGAATGCGCGCTCGGTGCCCTTCTGGCGGCAGACGTAGTACTGCTCGGGCGTGAGCTCCCGGCGCCACTCTTCGTCGGACTTGACAATCTTCTTCGTCATGCCGTTCCTCCCTGCGATGGGGCCCGGACGTTGCCGGTCGGGTGGTTCCTCCTCTATGCTACACCAACCGAACCGGAACCGGTACCCGGGCCACCAGGCGCCCGGGGGCCGGCCTGTGGGCGACGTGCCCGATCCTCACGATACCGGAGGTCCCATGCGACGCTGCCTCCACGCCGCGCTCGCCGCGACGCTCTGCAAGCCCCGCACGACGCTCTTCGTTCTTCCGACGGAGCTCCTCAGGCTTGCCGCGCTGCTCGTCGCGCTTCCTGCGACGCTTCTCCTGCGGCCCGCACCGCTCCTTGCCCAGGGCTCGGATCCGGGCGCGCCGTTCGATGTGCTGATCACGGGCGGCCGGGTCCTGGACGGAACCGGCAACCCGTGGTTCTACGCGGACGTCGGGATCCGCGACGGGAAGATCGCCTCGGTCGGCCGGCTCGACGGCGCACGGGCCGTGCGCGTGATCGACGCGCGCGGGCTCATCGTCGCGCCGGGGTTCATCGACCTGCACAGCCACGCCGACGACGGCGCGAGCGCGGAGGGCGGCTTCCGCGACGACGACCCGCGGCGTCGCGCGGCGCCCAACGTGGTCGCGCAGGGAGTGACCACGGTGGTCGTCAACCATGACGGCCGCTCGCCGTGGCCGATCCGGGACCAGCGGGCCTTCATCGAAGCGAACGGGATCGGTCCGAACACGCTGCTCCTGGTGGGTCACGGCACGGTGCGCCGGCAGGTCATGGGCGACGATTTCCGGCGCCCGGCCACGCCCGAAGAGATCGAGCGGATGCGGGCGCTGGTGCGGCAGGCGATGGAGGAGGGCGCCGCGGGGATTTCGGCCGGGCTCGAGTACGTGCCCGGGCGGTGGAGCACGACGGACGAGGTCGCGGCGCTGGTCGGCGAGATCGTGCCGTGGCGCGGCGTCTACATCTCGCACCAGCGCAGCGAGGGCCAGGACCCGATGTGGTACTGGCCGAGCCAGGATGAGCCGGGCCCGCCCACGCTGCTGGACGCGGTGCGCGAGACGATCGAGATCGGCGAGCGCACGGGCGCGACCGTCGTCGCGAGCCACATCAAGGCGAAGGGCGCGAACTACTGGGGCTCGAGCCACGCGGCGATCCACCTCATCGAGCGGGCCCGCGCCCGCGGCGTTGACATCTGGGCCGACAACTACCCGTACGCGACGAGTGGGACCGACGGCTCGACGGTGCTGATCCCGCGCTGGGCGCTCGGCTACGACGCCATGGCGCGTGGCGGCGATCGGCGCCCGGACTTTGCGGCGGCGGTCCGGCGCGTGCTGGCGGACCCGGTCGAGGCAGAGAAAATGCGGCGCGACATCGCGCACGAGATCGCGCGGCGCGGCGGCGCCGATGCCGTCATCGTCTTCGACCACCCCGACCGGGAGCTGATCGGGAAGAGCGTTTCGGAGCTCGCGGCGGAGTGGGGCGTGCAGCCCGTCGATGTTGCGATCCGGCTCCAGCTCGAGGGCGACCGCAGGCGCCCGGGCGGTGCGCGGCTGCGCGGCTTCTCCATGTCCGAGAGCGACGTCGAGGCCTACGCCGCGCGGCCCTGGGTCGCGACCGGGTCCGACGGCGGGATCGCGCTGCCGGAGGACGGGCCCGCGGTCCACGCCCGCTACTACGGCACGTTCCCGCGCAAGATCCGCTTGCTCGCGCTCGAGCGCGGGGTGATCTCGATCGAGGACGCGGTGCGCTCGATGACGTCGCTCCCGGCGCAGATCCTCGGGCTGCGCGACCGGGGGCTCGTCCGCGAGGGGCTCGTGGCGGACCTCGTCGTCTTCGACCCGGCCGAGATCCGCGACCGCGCGACCTTCACCGAGCCGCACCAGTACCCGGACGGGATCGAGTACGTCCTGGTCGGCGGCGAGTTCGTCGTCGACGGCGGCGCGCTCACCTGGAAGCTGCCGGGCAAGGTGATCGTGCCGGACCGGCCGTCGCCCGCTCCGGTCGCCGCGGCGGCGGGATCGGAGTAGGGCCGCATTCGCACCCGCCCGAGACGAGAGGAGGCACGCATGCCGGATGGGAAGGCCGAATCGGAAGCGCTCTCCGCCGCCGAGCGCTGGCTCGCCCTGATCGACCGCGGTGATGCGGCCGCGAGCTGGGCCGAAACCGCGAAGCTCTTCCAGGCGGCCGTCGACGAGGCGCGCTGGGCCGAGTCGCTCGAGGCCGCCCAGCGGCCACTGGGCCGGCCGGTCGCCAGGAGCGTCCAGTCGATGCAGTACGCCACGGAGCTGCCGGGCGCGCCCGACGGCGAGTACGTCGTCCTCGAATTCGAGACGACGTTCGAGCACAAGAAGAAGGGCGGGGAGCGGGTGGTCATGATGAAGGAACCGGACGGGTCGTGGAGGGCGGCGGGGTACTACGTGCGATGAAGCGCGGCCGGCTGGGCGAGTGGCCCGGCCGGCCGCGGAGTTTGCGGGGTGGTGCGGTCGACGGAGGCGCCTGGCCGGTGGGGCGG
>CAYPGK010000132.1:0-5919 GCA_964410055.1 uncultured Gemmatimonadaceae bacterium
TCAGACGGTCTTGCAATCCGGAGCGCAAAAGGGGGCGTGACCTGGACGGCCGCGCCCCCCAACTTCATCGCTCGCGCGCGGCCCGCTTCTCCTCCGTGACCTCTGTCGGTTTCGGCGCTTTCTTCTTCCGGGGCGCGCGTGTCGCCCTGTCCGCCGCCGTGCGCGGCCGCTTCCTCCGTTCGACGTGGTCCAGCAGCGCCAGCTCCAGGACCTCCTCCATCCGCTCGACGAAGTGGAATTCCATCGCCTTGCGCGTCTCTTCGGGGACGTCGCGCAGGTCGCGTTCGTTGCCGCGTGGCAAGATGATGCGGTGGATCCCGGCGCGGTGTGCGGCGAGGACCTTCTCCTTGACGCCGCCGATCTCGAGCACCTTCCCCCTCAGCGTGACCTCGCCGGTCATGGCGATGTCGTGCCGGACGGGGCGGTTCGAGAGCGTGGATGCGACGGCGAGGGTGACGGCGATCCCGGCGGAGGGGCCGTCCTTCGGGATCGCGCCGACGGGGAAGTGGACGTGGACGTCGAAGTCCTTGAACGCGCTCTCGGCGATGTCGAGCATTTCGCCACGGCTGCGGACGTACGAATAGGCGGCGTTCACGGACTCGCGCATGACGTCGCCGAGGAGCCCGGTGATGATGAGGCGGCCGCTGCCGGGCATCTTGAGCGCCTCGATGAACATGATCTCGCCGCCGGCGGCGGTCCAGGCGAGCCCGGTCACGACGCCGACCTCGGGCGCGCTCTCGGCCGCGGTCGCGATGTAGCGAGGAAGGCCGAGGATGCGCTCGATGCGCTCCGGCGTGAAGTTCCACTTCTTGCGGTCGCCCTGGGCCTTGGCGCGGGCGCGGGTGCGGAGCAGCGTGGCGAGCATGCGTCGCATGAGGCCGAGGCCGGCGTCGCGCGCGTAGCCGCGGGCAAGGTGGAAGAGCGCCTTGTCGCTGAAAGCGACGTCGCGCGGCTCGAGGCCGTGCTCCTCGATGAGACGCGGGAGCATCTTCTCGCGCGCGATCTCGACCTTGTCCTCCGGCGTGTAGCCGGCGATCCGGATCTCGACCATGAGCTCGCGCAGGTCGCGCGGGATGCGGTAGAAGTCCTGCGCGGTCGCGACGAAGATCGCCTCCGACAGGTCGACCGGGAGGTCGATGTAGCGGTCGACGAATTCGCTGCGGGTCTCCCAGTCGAGCGCCTGCTCGATAGCCTCGATCGGGTCGCCTTCGACCTTGCCGAGGCCGATCAGGTCCATCTCCTCCAGGAGGAAGACAGGGTCCATGGCGCCGGCCTCACGCAGCTCGGCGACGATCTTGCCCGGCTCGGCGGTCGAGCGGGTGCGCCGCGAGCCGATGAGCTGGGATTCGCCGCGGCCGCCCAGGTCGATGCGGGCGAGGGGGCGGCCGAGCCCGCGGGCGAGCGTCTCGACGAACGTCGTCTTCCCGACGCCGGGCGGGCCGACGAGGCAGGGGATCGGCCCGCGCAGGTCGCCGCGCAGCTTGGCGACGGCGAGGGCGTCGAGGAGGCGCTCCTTGGGCTCTTCGAGGTCGAGGAGTGCGTCGTCGAGAGCGCGCTCGACGGCGGCGAGGTCGATCGAGTCGGGGCCGCCCGTGGCCCGCGTGTGCCACGGAATGTGGAGCAGCCAGTCGAGGTAAGCGCGGATCTCGCCGGCCTCGGGCGAGCTCGGGTTCGCGGTGCGCAGGCGCTCGATTTCGAGGCGGGCGCGTGCGGCGGCGCGGGCCGGCAGGTCCGCGGCCTCGACCCGGCGGCTCAGCTCGACGGCCTCGCGCTCGACGGGATCGATCTCGCCCAGTTCGGTCTGGAGCACCTTGATTCGGTGGCGCAACTCCGTGGCGCGGCGCGCGGCGCTCTCGGGAGTCTTCGCCGCCTTGGCACGCTCCTCGGCTTCCTCCGCAGGCGCCTTCGACTCCTCCTCCACCTTCTGCGCGCGCCGGAGCTGCCCGCACAGCTCGTCCAGGATGAAGCCGAGGCGGCGCCGCACGTCGAGGTACTGGAGGACCTGGTCCTTGGCCGCCACGCTGAAGTTGGCGAGCGTGGCGACGAGGTCGGCAAAGCGGCTCGCATCGGCCACGTTCATCCGCAGGATGCGGGGCACCTCCTTGGGGATGCGGTCGACCTCCTCGGCGAGCGCCTCGAGTGTGACCAGGATGCGCGCGATCGTCTCTTCGTTCTCCTCGGCGCGGAGGCCGATCTCGCGCACCCGGCGGGCGGCGCCCATGTAGTAGCCGCGCGTCTCCTCGATCGCGGTCAGGCGGATCCGCCTGAGCCCCTGCAGCGTGGCCTGGACGGAGCCGCCCGGGAGGTTGAGCCGGTCGGAGAGGCGGGCGAGCGTGGCGACCTTCTTCAGCGACGCCGCCTCGATCGGCTCGTCCGGGCCGCCCGGAGCGGGCACGATCGCGACCAGGAGCGACGGCTCCGGGTGCGCGGCGAGCATCTCGAGCGTCGTCGCCATCCCGATCTGCACGCCGATCACGCCCATGGGGAAGATGACGGTGCTGCGCAGCGGCACCACGGGGAGTCGTTCGGGGATCTCGGGGCTGTTCGGGTTCGGACTCATCGCCTCGAAGGTCGTGGGGTTGAGGGCGCCGTACGGCGGTGCCGAGCGCAAGATCCGCTCCGCCCGAGCGGTTTCCGTGCCGCCGCGCTAGGCGTCGAGGCCGAGGAGTCGCACGGCATTGCGGTAGAAGATCCTGTCCAGCGCGTCGGCCGAGAGCCCGAGGGAGGCGATGCGCTCCACGTTGTGCGCAACGCTTTTGGGCATGGCCGGCCAGTCGCTGCCGAAGACGACCTTGTCGGCCATCCGCTCCAGCGCGGGGAAGTGGTCGAGCAGCTTCGACGGGACGAGCCCGGTCACGTCGATGTAGACGTTCTCGTGCAGCGACGCGAGCGTGGCGCACGCGTCATACCACCACCCGCGCCCGCCGTGGGCCATGACCAGGGCGAGATCGGGGAAGTCGACGGCGACGTCGTCGAGGTACACGGGGTCGCAGTACTTGAGCCGCGTGCCGGGGATCACGGACGTGCCGATGTGGAGCAGGACCGGCAGCCGGTGCTCGACGCAGACCTCGTAGATCGGGTAGACCCGCCGTTCGTTCGGGTAGAAATACTGGTAGGACGGGTAGAGCTTGAGGCCGTAGACCGGCCCTTCGTCGATGTAGCGCCGCAGCAGCCCGGCCGGGTCCGGGTCGGTGTTCGGGTCGACCGAGGCGAAGGGAAGGAAGAAGTCCGGCTCCGCGCGGCACAATTCCAGTACGTCCTCGGTCCGGACGTTCCCGGAGGTGGCCGGGCAGTGTTCGGGGAGGACGACGACGCGGTCGACGCCCTCGGCGCGGAGCAGATCGGCAACGTAGCGCGGGTCCGCGAGCCGCTCGCCGTGCTCGTGCACGGCCGGGGAGATCGAGCGCACGAAGTCCCAGGTCGCGGGCGCGAGGTCGACCGGGCGGTAGGGGTGCGTGTGGAAGTCGATGACGCGGCGCCGCGCGCTTGACATGATCCGTGCTCAGCGGCCGTTGGCGCCGGGGCGACGGTCCGCGGCGACTGCCACGTCCAGCGCCCGGAAGAACCGGCCGAGGTGGCGGGCACATGCGCCCAGATCGGCCCGCCCGCTGACGTTTTCGGCCGCGGCGTCGACCCGGGTCTGCGCGTTCTCGTCGAGGACGATCCGGATCGTGACGCTCGCGGTCGAGCGGAAGATCGAGTCCGTCGCGAGCGCCTGGATGACGCCTTCGTGGTCGTCGGCGTTGAGCACGCGCCAGCGTCGCAGCCCGCCGCTCGCCAGCGACACCGCCTCGTTCCAGACCCGGTCGAAAGGGATCGCGTACGTCCTGCCCCTGAGCCGCGGGTCCTCTGCGTTGGCGTCCGTCGCTGCGGACTTCTGCTTCACGCCCATGAGAAATTTCTGCACAACGCTCATTTCCGGGGATCGAGACGGAAGACGACGGTGACGTTGGCGACGATGTCGAGCGTGCCGGGCTCGATCGGCGTGGGCACGGCCATGGCGGGTGCCGCCATGTCGGCCCGAGCGGAATACATGGTCGGTACGTAGCTGCCCGCCGTGGTGACCGAGAGGGCCGGGCCGAGCTGGCGGCCCAGCGCCGCCGCGAGCGCTTCCGCTTCACCGCGTGCGTTCGCGACCGCAGCGCGCAGCGCATCGTGACGCGCCTCTTCAGGGTCCCGCAACATGAAGTTGATGCCATGCACGCGATTGGCGCCCGCCTGGACCGCGGCGTCGATCACCGCGCCCACGCGGTCGATCTCGTCGATCGTCACGCGGACCATGTTGATGGCACGGTAGCCGATGATGCGTTGCTCCGGCGTCCGGCGCGGGCCATCCTGCCTGTAGTCGTACTCGGGGTGGAGCTGGTACGAGGTGGTCTCGATCGCGTCGTCGCCGAGCCGGAGGCGGCGAAGCGCGGCTAGCAGCCGCTGCATCCGCTCCGCGTTCGACTCGGCCGCCTCGTGCGCCGTGGCCGCGGAACTCTCGACGGCGAGCATCACCACCGCCCGATCCGGCGCACGGGTCACCGTGCCCGTGGCCGACACCGTCACGGTCTGCTCCGGCGCCGGAACCGGCGGCCTCTGCTGCGCCGCTGCATCGGCCGGCCAGGCGTGGATCGCCAGCAGGGAGCCGAGCGCCACGGCGTATCGCAGATCTTTCCCGTTCACACGTGACCTCCCAGCACGTTTGCGGTGGATCGACCACCGATCGGCGGAAAAATATGGATTACGGCCCATTTGCGCGAGATGACCGGCAGACCTCCAACGCAGGGTTCGGACCGGGGTGCGGGGCTGTCCCCCGGGGCCCGCGCGAGTGGAACGCGTCGTGCGCGGCGCTCGCGATCCTGCCGGCGGCGGTGCGAGGGACGTGCCGCGACCCGAAATTGACGCTCCTTCGAGTCGCGGCGTATCTTCGCGCGTCGCTTCGTTCCCCGGAGGACCCGTGCAGCAACGGAAAACACCTTTCGGTTACATCCTCGTCCTGGACCGGGGCGAGGAACTGTTGCGCAGCCTGATCGAATTCGCGCGGCACAACGACGTCGATGCGGCCATGCTCCACGGGCTGGGCGCCGTCGACCGCGTGGAGCTGGGCTACTACCGCCTGGCGGCGCAGGACTACGAACGTCGCACCTTCGTCGAGCCGCTCGAGGTCTGTTCGCTGACCGGGAACATCGCGCTGCTCGATGGCGAGCCGCTCCCGCACGTCCACGGCACCTTCGGGCGTCCGGATTTCACGACCGTGGGCGGCCACGTCTTCGAGGCCGTGTGTTCGATCACGCTCGAGATCTCGGTCCACGTGGTCCCGGAACCGATGCACCGCGGGGCCGTCGACTTCTGCAACCTCAAACTCTTGAAGCTGGAGCAGTGACTCCCCTGGAACCGGAGACGTACCGATGAAAGTCATCATCCCCCTGGCGGGGAAGGGGACGCGGCTGCGGCCCCACACGTACATCACGCCCAAGCCGCTCCTCAAGGTGGCCGACAAGCCCGTCATGAGCTACATCCTCGACGACCTCCAGGAGCTCGGCGTCGAGGAGATCGTCTTCATCACCGGCTACCTCAAGGAGAAGATCGAAGACTACATCCGTGCCGAGTATCCGGGGTTCCGCGCCCACTTCGTCGAGCAGCCGGTCCAGAACGGCACTGCGGGCGCGGTCCAGCTCGCCGAGCCGTACATCGACGAGGACGTGCTGATCATCTTCGTCGACACGCTCTTCGACGCCGACCTCGGCATGGTCCGCTCGCTCCCGGAAGGCGAGGCGGGCGTGATCTGGGTCAAGGAGGTCGAAGACTACCAGCGCTTCGGCGTCGTCGTGACCGACCGCGAGGGGTACATGAAGCGCATCATCGAGAAGCCTCGTGACCCGATCTCGAAGCTGGCCAACATCGGGCTCTACTACATCCGTGACTGGCAGCTCC
>CAYPGK010000133.1:0-5787 GCA_964410055.1 uncultured Gemmatimonadaceae bacterium
CTTTCTGGAGCACTCGAGTAGGCAAACCCGCCGAAAGAAGCTCTAAGGTCGCACCACACAGACAGCACAATCCCGGTTGTCGGCTTCTGCGGAGCCGGTTGCCCTGCGACCGGCTCTTGCTATGTCGGCGGCGGTTGAAAGGGCGCCCTTGCGGTGTTATCTTTTATGTCTGCCGCCGCAAGGGCCTGTAGCTCAGGTGGTTAGAGCGCACGCCTGATAAGCGTGAGGTCGGTGGTTCGAGTCCACCCAGGCCCACTCTTCCGAGAAAAAGCCCCGTCGGGGAACCCGACGGGGCTTTTTTGTTCGGGTCCGAGCTCGCGGCCGGGAGGTCGAGATGGGGGCACGCATCCGGGTAAAAGGAGCTCGCGCCCCGATCTTGCCCGAGGACGGAAGTCCTGATTACAATTGGCTGTCTCGGCAAATCACTCCCCAGCGCGCCGACGGAGCCGGCGCGGGCGACATGCGCCGGGAGGGGGTCTCAATTTCGTGTCGCGCGAATCCACCTATCGAAAGCTTCAGTAAACAACACGTGAATCGACGATGATCTCCTGGCTGCTTGCGCTGTCGTTCCTGGGGAGTTGCGCGGCCGGGCCGATTTCCCGCTTCATCGATCGTTTTGACCGTAGAGCCTCCGGCTGGCTGCTCTCGCTGCTGCCGGCCGGCCTCTTCGTGGCGTTCGTGAGCCTTGCGGGGGAGGTCGAGGCCGGGCGCATCGTCGCCGACCGGGTGGCGTGGGCGCCCTCGCTCGGGGTGGACCTCACGCTACGGCTGGATGGCTTCTCCCTCCTCTTCGCGCTGCTGATCACGGGGATCGGCGCGCTGGTGATCGTGTACGCCGGCGCGTACATGTCGGAGGAGCCGGGGAGCGGCAGGGCTCGCTTCTTCACGCAGCTCCTGCTCTTCATGACCGCGATGCTGGGCGCGGTCCTCTCGGACAACCTGCTCGTCTTCTACTTCTTCTGGGAAGCGACGAGCATCATCTCCTTCCTGCTGATCGGCTTCCACGCGGAGAGCCCGCACGCCCGGAGCGCGGCGCTGATGTCGCTGCGGATCACGGCGGGGGGCGGGCTCGCGTTGCTGGGCGCGATCCTCCTCATCGGGCTGACGCTGGACAGCTACTCGATGACGGAGGCGGTCGCGCGGGCGGACGAGCTGGCGGAGAGTCGCTGGATCGGGCTGATCCTTGGCGGACTCTTCCTGGGCGCGTTCACGAAGTCGGCGCAGTTCCCCTTCCACTTCTGGCTGCCGAACGCGATGCAGGCGCCGACGCCGGCCTCGGCGTACCTGCACTCGGCGACGATGGTCAAGCTGGGCATCTATCTGCTGGCGCGCATGGAGCCGGTGATCGGTGCGGTGCCCGGCGGGAGGGACATCGTCGTCGGCGTAGCGGTGGCCACGATGCTGACTGCGGCGTTCCAGGCGCTGCGCGCGGAGAACTTCAAGGCGGTCCTCGCCTATTCGACGGTCGCATCTCTCGGCATCCTCGTGCTCCTGATCGGCCTCGACGGCCCGACGGCGACCGTGGCGATGGCGGGCTTCATTTTGGCGCACGCGCTCTACAAGGCCGCTCTCTTCTTCGTCGCGGGCACGGTCCAGCACGCCACCGGCCTGAGCAAGCTGCGGATGATGGGCGGCCTCGCGCGGTTCCTGCCGGTGACCGCGCTCGCGGCGATGCTGGCGAGCCTCTCGATGGCGGGGCTGCCGCCGTTCCTGGGGTTCATCTCGAAGGAGTTCCTCTTCCAGGCGCAGCTCGAGAGCGCCTGGGACGAGATCCCGCTGGCGGCGGCGGTGGTCGTCAACTCGGTGATCGTGGCGGTGGCCGGGATCGTGACGCTGCGGCCGTTCTTCCTGCGTCAGGGCCGGGTGAGGCGAGTCCGACACCGGGAGACGCCCGGGCTCCTCCTCGGACCTCTCCTGCTCTCGCTGCTCGGACTCGTCATCAGTCTCGACCCGGCGTGGATCGACCGGTTCGTCCTGGGGCCGGCCGTGGCCGCGGTCTACGGCGAGCCGGTCGAGGTCGAGGTCGCGCTCTGGCATGGGCTCACGCCGATGGTGCTGCTGAGCGTGGTCGCGATCGGGATCGGCGCCTTGATCTTCATCTACTGGAGGCCGATCCACCTGCACCTGCGTACGCGGCCGCTGATTAACCGCTACAACGCGGAGCGGGGCTACGAGTTCCTGGTGCGCAGGATCGACGCGCTGGCCGGGGCCACCGCGCGCCTTCTCCAACACGGCGAGCTGCGGAGCTACCTGAGGATCATCGTCGTGGCCGCGGTGGCGTTCGTGCTCTGGGGCATCGCGGTGGCGAGCCCGGGGGTGCGTCTGCCGGACGCCGCGGCGCTCGGCACGTGGCGCCTGGGCTCGGCCGCGGTCGCGGTGGTCGGGCTCGCGGGCGGGATTGCCGCGGCACGGGCGCGGACGCTGCTCTCGTCGATGATCGCCGTCGGCCTCGTCGGCTTCGTCTCGGCGCTGATCTTCATGATGAACGGCGCGCCGGACCTCGCGCTGACGCAGTTCTCGGTCGAGGCGTTGATCGTGGTGCTGATGACCGCGGCGCTCCTCAAGCTGCCGCTGGACGCGCGGTCGAGCCGGACGCGCCGGGAGCGGACGCTCGACGGGGCGATCGCCTTCGCGGTCGCAGCGCTGGTGTTCCTTGTGCTCGTCGACTTGGGGAGCGCGCCGCCGCGGACGGAGCTCGCGGACTTCTTCGGCGCCGAGAGCGTGCCGTCGGCCTTCGGCCGGAACGTGGTGAACGTGATCCTCGTCGACTTCCGTGCGTTCGACACGCTCGGCGAGATCACGGTCGTCGCGCTGTCCGCGATCTTCGCCTGGTCGCTCCTTGGCCCGAGGACCGAGCGGGAGGGGCTGCTGGCCACGCCGCCGGCGGGCGGGCGGCAGACCGCCTTCATCCTCTCGTTCACGAGCCGGCTCTTCTTCCTGCTGCTCGCGGCCAATTCGGTGGTCATCCTGGTGCGGGGCCACAACGAAATCGGCGGCGGCTTCGTGGGCGGGCTGGTGGCGGCGCTGGCCTTCGCGATGATCGCGCTGGCCGACGGGGTAGTCCGGGCGCGCGCGATGCTGCGCGTGCACCCGCTCGCGATCGCGGGTGCCGGGGTGCTGCTCGCGCTCGCCAGCGGGCTGGCGGGGCTCGTCGTCAACGGTGCGTTCCTGGATCACGTCTGGATCGAGACCGCCGTCTTCGGCATCGGGATCCACCAGGGAACGCCCCTCCTCTTCGACATCGGAGTCTACATGGTCGTGCTCGGCGGGGTGCTGACCTTCCTCTTCGGTCTCCAGCGGGAGGCCGAGAGATGAACGTTCTCTACGCACTCGTCGCCGCGGGGCTGGTCGGCTGTTCGGTCTACATGGTGCTCTCGCGCAACATCGTCCGGCTGCTCCTGGGGCTCTCGCTGATGACGACGGCGGTGAACCTCGTGCTCTTCCAGACGGGGCGGAATCGCTCGTCGCAGCCGCCGCTGATCCCGGAGGGCGAGGTCGCGCTCGGTGCCTCGGCCGACCCCGTGCCGCAGGCGCTGATCCTGACCGCGATCGTGATCGGCATGGCGCTCACGGTGATGTTCACGGTGCTGGCCCTGCGCGCCTACCGTGGGCATGGCACGCTGCGGGGCGATCGGATCCGCTCGGCCGAGCGCCTCGGCGATCCCTTCGAAGGTGGGGTGAGGAGTGATCGCTGACGCGTTCGCAGGCGGCCTCGCCTTCTGGCCGGTCGGTGTCCCGCTCGCCGCGGCGGGGCTCGCGATCCTCTTCCATCGCGCGCCGGCGGTCCAGCGCGTGGTGCTCGAGGCGGGCGTGCTGCTCACGCTCGTCGCGGCGGTGGCACTGCTGGGGCGGGTGGCGCAGGACGACGTCGTCACCACGGCCTTCGGGGGGTGGCGCCCGCCGTTCGGCGTGACCTTCGTGGCCGATCGGGTGAGCGCCGCGCTCGCGACGGTGACCGCCCTCGTCGCGGTCGCGGTCGCGATCTACGCGCGGGCCGAGATCGGCGCGCGGCGCCGCCGGGCGGGGTTCGATGCGCTCTTCCTCGCCATGGTGGCCGCGGTCAACGGCGCGTTCCTGACCGGCGACATCTTCAACCTCTACGTATGGTTCGAGCTGATGCTCGTGACCGCGCTCGGGTTGATGACGCTGGACCGGCGCCGCGTGCAGATGGACGGCGCGATTCGCTACGCGGCGATGAGCATGGTGGGCGCGACGTTCATCCTCCTCGGCGTGGGCCTGCTCTACGGCGAGGTGGGCTCGCTGAACATGCTGGACCTGTCGGAGCGGCTCGCCGGGCGGCCCGCGACGGTGACGCTCACGGCGTCCGGCTACCTGTTGCTGGCGGGCTTCGCGCTCAAGACCGGGCTCTTCCCGCTCTTCTTCTGGCTGCCGGCATCGTACCACACCGCGCCGATCGCGGCGCTGGCCGCGCTCGCGGGGCTGCTGACGAAGGTCGGCTTCTACGCCTGTCTGCGGGTCTTCGTGCTGGTCTTCGGCATTGTGGGAGCGCCAGTCGTGCCCGGTCTGCCGGCGTTGTTCGGGGTGCTCGCCGCCGCGACGATGGTCGTGAGCGTCGTCGCCGCGATCGCGCAGGTCGACATCCGGCGGCTGCTCGGCTACCACATCGTCGGCCAGGTGGCCTACCCGATGGTGGGGCTCGCGGTGGCGTCGCTCGTGGGCGTGGCCGCGGCGATCTTCTACATGTTGCACACGATGCTGGTGCAGACGGGGCTCTTCCTCGGCGCGGGCGCGGTGGCGCGTGCGAACGGCAGCTACGACATTCGCCGCTGCGGCGGGCTCATGCGCCACCAGCCGCTGTTCGCGGGGCTCTTCGCGATCCTGGCCTTCTCCATGGTGGGGGTGCCGCCGTTTTCGGGCTTCTGGGGCAAGGTCTTCGTGATCGACGCCGCATTCCGGGAGGGGGCGGTGTGGCTCGCGCTGGTCGCGCTCGTCGTCGGATTCCTGACGCTCTACTCGATGAGCATCCTCTGGTCGAAGGCGTTCTGGAAGGCGCCACCCCGGACCCGGCGCCTGGTGCACCGAATCCCGCCGGCGATGATCGTCGCGCTGGCGCTCCTCTGCGCCTGTACGCTGGGGATCGGCCTCGCGGTCGAGCCGATCTCGGTCTTCGTGCGCGAGGCGGCGCAGCAGATGACGCTCGGCGCGGGAGGAATGCCATGAGGACGCTGCGGCGGGTCTGGGCCGGGGTCGTGCTTTTCTGCATGTTCGCCTACGACCTCGTGGCGTCCTCGGTGGCCGTGGCGAAGATCGTGCTTTCGCCTCGGCGGGCACAGCAGCCGGCGATCGTCGTTATCCCCGTGGACGCACGGACGACGTGGGGCGTGGCGCTCTTCGCCTACCTCGTCTCGGTGACGCCGGGCTCGACCGCCCTGCACGTCTCCGACGATCGGCGCAAGCTCTACGTCCATCTGCTGCACGCTCCGGATCAGGAGGCTCGCATCGCGGGGATCAAAGCGCTCTACGAGCGCCACATCCTGAGGATGGAGGGAAGGGAGTCCTCGTCATGATGCAATCGGTGCTCACGACGGCCGCGACGGTCCTGATCGCGGTGCTCGCCGTGCCGTTCGGCCTGGCCGCCTACCGCATGATCAAGGGGCCGGGCTACGCGGACCGCTTCGTCGCCCTCGACATGCTGACGGCGATCGCCGTCGCGTTCTCCGCGCTGACCACGCTGGCGACCGGCCGCAAGGCGTTCCTCGACATCGGCCTGGTCATCGCGCTCATCAACTTCGTGTCGACCTGCGCCTTCGCGGCGTTCCTGGAACG
>CAYPGK010000134.1:0-5757 GCA_964410055.1 uncultured Gemmatimonadaceae bacterium
CCGACTGCCGTCTCGCTCGGGGTGATCGCGCTGGTCCTCGGAGCCTCGGTCGCCGGCTCGCTGATCTGGCCCAGGCGCGTCGAGGAGCCGGTCGAGCAGGAGCCCGTGGAGACGGGGGTCTGATCGCGGCCTCCATGAAGGGGGGCACCCATGAACGACACCGGAATCGGCGCCGAAGTCCTGATCCTCTTGCTCCTCATCGTGGCGAACGGCGTCTTCGCGATGTCGGAGATCGCCGTCGTCTCGGCGCGGAAGGCGCGGCTGCGCAGCCGAGCGGATGACGGCGACGCCGGCGCCCGCATCGCACTCGACCTCGCCGAGAACCCCAATCGCCTCCTTTCGACGGTCCAGATCGGGATCACCCTGATCGGCATCTTCGCCGGCGCCTACGGCGGCGCCACGCTCGCCGCCCCGCTCGGCGAGTACCTGGAGCGCATCCCCTCGCTCGCGCGGTTCAGCAGCGAGCTCGCCCTCGGCATCGTCGTCGCCGCGATCACCTTTCTGTCGCTCATCGTGGGCGAGCTGGTGCCCAAGCGGATCGCGCTCCTGCACCCCGAGCGCATTGCGTCGGCCATCGCCCGGCCGATGCACTACATCTCGGTCGCGGCCACGCCGCTGGTCGAGCTGCTCAGCCTCTCCACGGATGCCGTGCTGCGCATCCTTGGAATCCGGTCGCCCAAGGAGCCGCCGATCACGGAGGAGGAGCTGACCACGCTCATCGAGCAGGGGACGGAGGCCGGCATCTTCGAAGAGGAAGAGCAGGAGCTGGTCTCGCGCGTGTTCTGGCTGGGCGACCAGCGCGCCGCCTCGCTCATGACGCCGCGCCACCGCCTCGTCTGGCTGGACGTCGAGGACTCGCCCGAGGAGATCCGCGCGAAGCTGCGCGAGCACCGTTTTTCGCGCTACCCGGTCTGCAGGGGCAGTGTCGACCGGGTCATCGGGATGGTCGACGTCCGGGACCTCATCGCCCGCATGGCCGAGGGCGAGCCCATGGACATCCGCGCGGTCATGCGCCAGCCGCTCTTCGTGCCGGAGAGTATCCGCGCGCTACGGCTCCTCGAGCTGTTCCGTGAGAGCGGCGTCCACTTCGCGATCGTGGTCGACGAGTTCGGCGGGACGGACGGCTTGGTGACGCTGAACAACCTGCTCGAGGCGATGGCGGGCGACCTCGTGGCGCAGGGGGAGGACCGGTTCGTCCGCCGGACCGACGGGTCCTGGCTCGTCGACGCCGCGGTGACGATGGACGAGTTCTGGGAAGAGCTCGAGCTCCCCGAGCGGCGCGCCGAAGAGCGCCGCGATTACAACACGCTCGGTGGATTCGTCATCGCCCGGCTCGGCCGGATCCCGGCCGCGGGCGATGCGTTCGAGGCGTTCGGGATCCGCTTCGAGGTCGTGGACATGGACGGCCGCCGCGTCGACAAGGTGCTGGTGAGCCCGCCGGAGAGGGAGGGGGAGCGGGAGGGCTAGAGCACGCACGCATAGGTCGGCGCAGCGGGGGCCCGATCATCGCCTACGGCGTCCGCACCCGCATCGTGTCCCCTGCCGGCAGCGCGCCGGGCGCCGTCTGCGTGATCCCGACGGTGTCGCCCGCGCCCGAGGCGGGCGCGGCGGGCGGCCCGCTCGGGATGTAGACGACGCCGACTTCCCAGTGCGCCAGGTTGGGCGGCGGGTCGTAGACGGTGACGCCCGGCTCCGCAAAGCGACGCAACTCCACGACCGACTCGCCCGGCGGCGCGGCCTGCCGCGCCTCACGCGACTCCTCGACGACGTCGATCCGCGCCCCCGGGCCCTCGCCTCGCATGTACTCCGCGGCGACGCCCTCGTCCTCCGCAAGCCCCGCCCCGCCGGCCTTGCACCCCGCCGCGCCCAGTGCGGCCAGGGTGAGGAGCGCGGCGCCCGCACGCAATTTCATCTTCATGGCGACTCTCGCATCGCGTTCCGTGCAGCCGGGCACGAGGGCCCGGCGTCGTCGCGGTCGTCCGACGGCGCGCCCTCGGACAGCCATGCGCCGAACGACGGCTCGACCTGTACCAGGCGCCACTCGTCCCAGATGGAAAGGGCAATGGCTCTGACCCCGCCGCTGCCGTGGCCCGCGGCGAGGCAGCGGCCGAGGAGCCAGCCCTCGAACTCTTCCGGCGCGGGATCGTCGGCGACCGCGGCCTCGAGCAGCGCTCGTTTGATGGAGAGCCCGATCGCGTCGGGTGTCGTGTCTCGCTTGCGCCGGCGACGGCGCCCCTCGGACGCATCGAGCGCGGCAAGGAGCCCGCGGCAGAAATCAGCCGGTCGCGCCGCTGATGTCGTTGAGGACGGCGGCGCGACCGGTGTGGCGGCCGGTGCCGCAGTCGCCGTGTCGGTGGTCGTTGTCGTCACGCTCTCGTCCATCACGCTCCTCCGCCGGACGGGGTGAGGGGCGGGCGCGCCGGGCCGCCGACGCGGACGCGCAGGGCGTAGCCCGGTCGCTCGGGCCGGGCGTAGCCTCGCTCGAGCGCGGCGATGTCGAGCTCGATCGTCGCCAGGTCCTCGAGGAGGACGTCGGGCGCGGCGATCGGGACCAGCGTCGTGACGGTCTTGACGTAACCCCTGCACGACCGACACGTGTCGACCTTGCGCAGGTCCTCCTCGCCATCGGGGACGAGGGCGCCCTGCCGCCTGTGGTCGCGTTCGTCGCAGAAGGGACAGTGCAGCACCGACCGCGCCCAATCCCCGCCGCAGCGGGCGCAGCGGAGGCGCCGCGCGCGCTCGATCCCTCGCGTTTCGGCGAGCGCCGGCCACGCGCCGCAGATCGGGCAGTAGCCGTGCGCCCAACCTGCGGGGACGTGTCCGGCAAGGCGCCTGCCGCACGCCTGCAGGAGCGGGCGCGCGGCGAGCTGGGCGATGGCGGCGAGGGCTTCGGGGTCGGCGCCCGACTCGGCGGCGAGCGCGTCGAGCGTGAGCGGGTCGTACGTGATCGCCGCCTCGAGCAGCGCGAGGGCGTCCAGGCGACGGTGTCGCAGACGGGCGAGGGCGGCCGCGCCCGGCGTCGCCTGCGCGGCGGACGCCTTGATCAGCCGCCGCACCCAGCGGCGCGCGGGGCGCGGGTCGAGGCGGAGCGTCGCATCGTGGAGGAGCGGCGCGTCCATCGGCCGGCCGGCGGCGGGCGCCTCCGGGGCGGCGGCGGTCCACGCCGGGTCGTCCAGCACGTCCAGCGTGGTCTCGAGCAGCTCCAGCCAGGGGCGCCACTCGGGGTTCAGGTCGGCCACTGCCGCAAGAGTCGATCGCGCTCCGGCGTCCCGGCGGCCGGGAGCGGCCCGGGGCACTGCGCTTTGGTGGCTTTGCATGGCGTCTTCCAGTACATGTTCGAGCCGCCGTGCAGCTCGACGACGGCATCGCGGTTCCCCAGATCGGCGCCCGGGCCGCCGCCGCGCACCCGCGCCGCTTCCGGCGGCGTGCACGCCACGAGCCCCGCGGCGGCCGCGATCAGCACCCCCATCCGACGCTTCGCCATGGCGCTCACCCCTCCACCTGCGCCTGCTCGTCCATCCTCTTCTTGCGCAGCCCGATCAGGCCGAGGATCCCGAGGACGAGGGCGCCGGCCGCCGAGAAGAGCGACGCCGTGGCCAGCCGGGCGCTCGGCAGCTCCGGCTCCCGCGGCAGCCCGTACACCTCCGGCTCGTCGACCAGGAGGAAGAAGGCGTTCAGCCCGCCCAGCGGGCCGTCCGGGTCCGCGCCGTACAGATAGGCATCGGTCTGCCCGCGCTCGTGGAGCTGCGCGACCCGGCGCTCCGCGCGCTCGCGCAGCTCGGAGATGGTGCCGAACTGGATCGAGTCCGTCGGGCACGCCTTCGAGCAGGCCGGCTCCAGACCCTGGCTCATCCGGTCGTAGCAGAGCGTGCACTTCTGCGCCGTCCCCGAGACGGGGTTGATGTCGATCACCCCGAACGGGCACGCCGGGATGCAGTCCCGGCACCCGTTGCACACGTCCGACTGGATGACGACCGTATCGAACTCGGTGCGGATGATCGCACCCGTCGGGCACACCTCCAGACACCCCGCCTGCACGCAGTGCTTGCAGACGTCGCTCATCAGCAGCCAGCGACCGTTGTAGGCGCCGTCGAACTGCTCGATGAACTTGACGTGCCGCCAGTGGATCCCGTCGAGCCGCAGCGTGTTGTCGTAGCTCTGACCCGTGAGCTGCGTCACCCCGCCGTTCCGCGCCGGCAACTGGTTCCACTCCTTGCACGCGACCTCACACGCCTTGCAGCCGATGCAGAGCGTGGTGTCGGTGAAGAAGCCCATGGGTTCCGCCATTTGCACCCCCGGCCGAGCGGGCGGACACGGGCCGCGGAAGGCGAGCCCGGCCCGCGCCCGCCTACGCCTTCTCCACGTTACACACGAACGCCTTCCCCTCGTGGATCGACACGTTCGGGTCGCCGACCCAGGCGGTCAGGTCGTTGACCACGTCGCCGACGGAGAGGCCCATCCACCCCCAGTGCCACGGCATGCCGACGTGGTGGATCTTGCGGCCGTCGACCTCCATGACGCCGATCCGGTCGGTGACCAGGGCCTTGGCGCGGATCTCTCGCCGCGGCGTCGAGATCTTGACCCAGTCGAGGTTCTCGATCCCCTTCTCACGCGCCAGCTCCGTGCCGATCTCGATGAAGAGCTCGGGCTGGAGCTCCGTGAGGTACGGGATCCAGCGGCTCATCGCGCCCGCCAGGTAGTGCTCGGTCAGGCGGTACGTCGTGATCGGGTAGGGGAAGCGCGGGTCGCCCACGCGGGCGAGCTGGTTGTACTCCTTGTCGCGCGCCCAGAACTTGAAGACCGGGCTGTTCTGCTGGTTCGGGTAGAGCAGGTTGCCGACCGGCGATTCGGCCGGCTCGTAGTGCGTCGGGAGCGGGCCGTCGACCAGCCCGGCGGGGACGAAGAGCCACCCCTTGCCGTCCGGCTTCATGATGAACGGGTCGCGTCCCGAGAGGAAATCGAGGCCTACGGCGCCGGGGTCGCCCGGATCGCTCGGCGCCTTCGTCGCGGCGAAGTCGGGGACGTCGTAGCCGACCCACTCGCCGCGCGCCGAGTCCCACCAGACCCAGCGCTTGCGCTCGCTCCACGGGTTGCCATCCAGATCCGCGGAGGCGCGGTTGTAGAGGACGCGGCGGTTCGCCGGCCACGCCCAGCCCCAGTCGAGGAAGGCGCTCGGCACGCCCTGCGGACCCGGGTCCCTGCTCGCCGTCAGGTTCCGGTCCGGCGCCGGGTAGCAGCCGCAGTAGATCCAGGAGGCGCACGTCGTCGAGCCGTCGTCCTTCAGCTCGGCGAAGCTCGCCAGGTGACGCTTCGGATCGGCCGTGTAGAAGCCGTTGATCTCGCGCAGGATCTTGAGCTCGTCCGGCTCGCCGGCCACCCCGCCTTCGGGCTTCTGGTACCCGTCGCCCGGGACCCGGTCGTAGTCCCAGACCAGGTTCTTCCACCCCTGATCGCGGGGGAGCGTGCTGTCGGCGTACATCGCCTTCAGCCGCTTGCCCAGGTGGTAGTAGAACCACGTGTCCGTCCGGCAGTCGCCCGGCGGATCGGCCGCCTTGAAGTGCCACTGCAGCATCCGCTGCGTGTTGGTGAAGCTGCCGTCGTATTCGACGATCTGCGTCGAAGGGAAGAAGAAGACCTCGGTCGGGATGTCCTCGACCTTGACCGTGCCGTCCTCGACTTCGGGCGCGGCGTACCAGTGCGTGGCCGTCTCGGTCAGCCAGTTGTCCTTGACGACGAGCCACTCCAGCTTGCGCATCG
>CAYPGK010000135.1:0-5735 GCA_964410055.1 uncultured Gemmatimonadaceae bacterium
TCTCGATCCTCGAGCTGGGCGATGGCGTCTTCGAGGTGAAGGCGACGAACGGCGACACCCACCTCGGCGGCGACGACTTCGACCAGCGCATCATCGACTGGCTGGTCGAGGAGTTCAAGCGCGACCAGGGGATCGACCTCTCCCAGGATGCGATGGCGCTGCAGCGCCTGAAGGAGGCTGCGGAGAAGGCGAAGATGGAGCTCTCCAGCACGTCGCAGACGGACATCAACCTGCCGTTCATCACGGCGACGCAGGAGGGCCCGAAGCACCTGAACGTGACGCTGACCCGGGCCAAGTTCGAGCAGCTCGTCGACGACCTGATCCAGCGGACGATCGCGCCGATGGAGCAGGCGCTCAAGGATGCCGGCCTGGGGCCCTCGGACGTCAGCGAGGTGATCCTGGTCGGCGGCTCGACGCGGATCCCGAAGGTCCAGCAGGTCGTCAAGGACTTCTTCGGCAAGGAGCCGCACCGGGGAGTCAACCCTGACGAGGTCGTGGCCGTCGGTGCGGCGATCCAGGGCGGCGTCCTGGCGGGCGACGTCAAGGACGTCCTGCTCCTGGACGTGATCCCGCTCTCGCTCGGGATCGAGACGCTGGGCGGCGTCATGACGACGCTGATCCCGCGCAACACCACGATCCCGACCAAGAAGTCGGAAGTCTTCTCGACGGCGGAGGACAATCAGACCACGGTCGAGATCCATGTGCTCCAGGGCGAGCGCCCGATGGCGATCGACAACAAGACGATCGGCAAGTTCCAGCTCACGGGGATCCCGCCGGCGCCGCGAGGCATGCCGCAGATCGAGGTCACCTTCGACATCGACGCGAACGGCATCCTGCACGTGAGCGCGAAGGACCGTGCGACGGGCAAGGAGCAGAAGATCCGGATCGAGGCGTCCAGCGGTCTCAGCGAGCAGGAGATCGAGAAGATGGTCAAGGACGCCGAGGCGCACGCCGAGGAGGACCGGAAGCGCAAGGAGCAGATCGAGGCGCGCAACCAGCTCGACTCCCTGGTCTACCAGGTCGAGAAGGACATGAAGGAGTGGGGCGACAAGGTCTCCGGCGACGCGAAGTCCCGCCTCGAGTCCGCACTCGAGGGCGCGAAGAAGGCGCTCAAGCAGGACGACGTCGGCGAGCTCAATCGCGCGCGCGATGAGCTGATGCAGGCCTTCAGCGCGGCGGGGCAGCAGGTCTACCAGGCCCAGGCGGCCGAGCAGGCCGCGTCCGCCTCTCCGGAGTCTGCCGAGGAGGCCGCTACGGCCAGCGCCTCCGGCGACGCCGACGACGTGGTCGAAGCGGACTACGAGATCGTCGAGGAGAAGTAGGCCCCGAATCACGGGGATCGGGCTCGGGCCGGGGGCTCCTCCGGCCCGCTCGACCCGGCCTTCGCACCAGCCCCGAGAGGCGCCGCTGTCGCGGCGCCTCTTTTGCATCACGCCAGGCCAGTGGTACATTGAACGCGGACGCCACTTCATTACGCCGGCAGATCATGGACGACCGCACCCTCCGGAGAAGCAAGCTCCTCCTCCTCGTCCCATTGGCGTTCCTCCTGGGCCTAGGCCTGGCGAGTGGACTCGAATGGCCCGCGGGCACTCACGCGGCCTCCGTGCTCCAGACCACGATCCCCGACCGATCACGCGTACGCGAGGCGGTCGAGCTGAGCGACGCCTTCACGGCGATCGCGGAAGCCGTCACCCCGGCCGTGGTTCGGATCGAAGTGGAACGGACCGGCCGTCGCATGCCGGGCGGCGCGCCGCCCGGATACCACGATTTCTTCCGCATGCCCGACGGCGTGCCCCAGGCGCCTCAGGTCGCGGGCGGGACCGGCTTCATCGTCTCCGATGACGGCTACATCCTCACCAACAACCACGTCATCGAGTCGTCGGATCGCATCACGGTGACGCTGGTCGACAACCGGAAGTTCCAGGCGCGGGTCATCGGGCGCGACCCCACGACGGACGTGGCGGTGATCAAGATCGAGGCGAGTCGCCTCCCCGCCGCGCGCCTCGGTGATTCCGACCGCGCCCGCGTCGGCGAGTGGGTCCTCGCCATCGGCAACCCTGGGTTCGGCGATGCGAGCACGCTCGACTTCACGGTCACGAGCGGGATCATCAGCGCCAAGGGGCGGCCCCTCCAGATCATCGGCTCGGAGCTGAATGCCCACGGCAACCCCGCAGCGAGTTACGCCATCGAGGACTTCATCCAGACCGACGCGGTCATCAACCCCGGCAACTCGGGCGGCCCGCTCGTGAACCTTCGCGGCGAGGTCATCGGGATCAACACGGCCATTGCGAGCGGGACCGGCTTCTATCAGGGGTACGGCTTCGCGATCCCGGCGAACCTCGCGCGCCGCGTCATGACGGACCTGATCGCGCACGGTCACGTGCGCCGCGCGCTCCTGGGGATCAACATCGTCAACGTCACCGCCGAGGACGCTGAAGTCTTCGACCTGCCCGAGATCGCGGGCGTGCTCGTCGAAGACTTCTCGGGCGAGGATTCGCCCGCCCGGCAGGCCGGGCTCCGGCGCGGCGATGTCATCGTCGAGGTCGATGGCCAGAAGGTCCAGCGCGTCGGTCAGCTCCAGCGGCTCATCGCCCAACACCAGCCGGGCGAGACCGTCGATGTCCGGGTCATCCGTTACGGCGAGCCCCACCGCTTCCGCGTCCGCCTCATGCAGGCGGAGATTCCGCGTGAGCGTCAGCGCACGGGGAACCGGAATCGCACGCAGCCGCCCGAGCAGCTCGGCCTGGAGATCTCCGAGCTGACCCCGGCGCTCGCCCGGGAGTTCGGCTACTCACAGCCCGGCGGCGCGGTGATCACGGGCGTCCTCCCGACCAGTCCGGCGGCGCTCCTGGACATCGGCGGCCACCGCATCGTCGAGATCGATCGCCGCACCGTCGACTCGGCCCGGGAGGCGCAATCGCTGCTCCGCCGCCTGCGTCCGGGCGATGTCGTCTCGCTCCTGCTCCTGCGCCCCGACGGGCGGACCCGCTTCGCCAACATCCGGGTCCCCTGACCCGGACCCATACCGGGCGCGCAGCCGTCCCCCGGCTGCGCGCCCGGTGCATGCGGGCCGCGCACCGACCAGCGATGGCGCAAACCCAGATCACCAACGACCCTGCGACTGCATCCACCCGCGCGATCGGTTGATCTAAGGGTGGCGCTCCGTTAGATTTTTCTGGCAAGATCCGCGAAAGTGGCGGAACTGGTAGACGCGCCAGACTTAGGATCTGGTGGGCCTGTCCCGTGGGGGTTCGAGTCCCCCCTTTCGCATCACTATGAACCCGTAATCGACCGGAATGGCAGCCGATACATCCGATCTCAGGGTCGCCGTCGCCGAGCCACGGAGCTGGGCGCGACGGCTGACGATAACTGTGCCCGGCGAGCGCGTGCAGCGTGAGCGCCAGGAAGTCGCGCGCCGTCTCGCCAAGCGTATCCGCATCCCCGGCTTCCGCCAGGGTAAAGTCCCGACGAACGTCGTCGAGCGGCAGTTCGGCGCCGCGATCGACCAGGAGGCGCTGGAGCGCGTCGTCAGTGAGGCGTACCGCGAGGCGCTCGAGCGCGAGCAGTTCCAGCCGATCACGCAGGGCGAGGTCGAGAACATCGACTACTCGCCGGGCTCGGACCTGACCTTCGACGTCGAGTTCGAGATCCGGCCGGTCATCGAGTTGGAACGGCTGGGCGGCTTCGAGATCCGGCGTGAGCGCCCGGACGTCACCGAAGAAGAGGTCGACCGGGTGATCGAGCGGGTGCGCGAGCAGCAGGCGGTCTGGCACCCGGTCGAGGACGAGTCGCCGCTCGTCGGCGACATGGTCGCCGTGGAGATCACGCCGCTGGGCGAGGGTGCGGAAGAGGCGAAGCCGCGCCAGTACCAGATCGTGCTCGGCGAGGGCGAAGCGGTCCCCTCGGTCGAGGAGGCGATTCGCACGCTGAAGCCGGGCGAGGAGCAGGAGTTCACGCTCGAGCTTCCGGACCCCGAGGGAGGCGAGGGCGCAACGCGTGAGGACCGGGCGCGGATCAAGCTGATCGAGGCCCGGCGGCCGGAGTTGCCTGAGCTCGACGACGAGTTCGCACGCAGCGTCGGTGATTTCGAGGACCTTGCCACACTGCGCAGCCGGGTGCGCGAGGACCTCGAGAAGGAGGCGGATGCCGAGGCCGAGCGCGGCGTTCGGCAGCGCCTCCTCGATGCGATCATCGAGGCCAACCCGTTCGACGTGCCCGATTCGCTGGTGAACCAGTATTTGCAGAGGCTGATCAGCCCGCGGCAGGGTGCGGATTCCGAACGCGTCGCCGAGGCCATGGAGATGGCACGTCCGGCCGCGGAGCATGCGCTGCGTCGGATCATGGTGATCGAGCGGGTCGCCGAGCTCGAGGGTCTGCACGCCACCTCGGCGGAGGTCGACGACCGGGTCGAAGAGATCGCGGAGCGACAGGGCCGACCCGTCGGCGAGGTCTGGGCGCAGCTTCAGAAGAGCGGTCAGTTGTCGAGACTCGAAGAAGAGATCACGGAGAACAAGGTCTTCGAGTACCTGAAGTCACAGTCGACGATCGAGTAACGTCCCGCCGGCCGGGGGGCCGGGGGAAGAACGGATCAGGATCGGGAACGAGCGAATACGATGCCCATCTACCCGCCGTACGTGATCGAGCGGACCAGTCGAGGGGAGCGCAGCTACGACATCTTCAGCCGCCTCCTCATGGACCGCATCGTCTTCCTGGGCACGCCCGTGGATGACAACGTGGCGAACATCATCATCGCCCAGCTCCTCTTCCTCCAGGCGGAGGACCCGGAGAAGGACATCTACATGTACATCAACTCTCCGGGCGGTTCGGTGTACGCAGGGTTGGCGATCTACGACACCATGCAGTACCTGAGCGCACCGGTGAACACGATGTGCATGGGGTTGGCCGCGTCGATGGGTGCGCTCCTGCTTGCTGCGGGCGCGCCGGGCAAGCGCAGTGCGCTGCCGAATTCGCGGATCATGATCCACCAGCCGTCGGGCGGGAGCCAGGGCACGGCGGCGGACATCGAGATCCAGGCGCGGGAGATCCTGTATGCTCGCGAGCGACTGAACGAGATCCTCGCGAAGCACACGGGCCAGCCGGTCGAGCGGATCGCGGAGGATGTGGACCGCGACCGCTTCATGAGCCCACTCGAGGCGAAGGACTATGGTATCATCGATCAGGTCGTCTCGGCACGTGGTGATGTGGTCGAAGTGAGCCACAAGGAGAAGTAAAGCAGCGACAGGGTCTCCCGGGCGCTGGGGTGCGGGAGACCATGGCGCTCCCCTGGAGAGCGGTAGCCATGGCAAGCGACAAGCACTTGCGTTGTTCGTTCTGCGGAAAGTCCAAGGAGTCGGTGAAGAAGTTCATCTCCGGCCCCTCGGTCTATATCTGCAACGAGTGCGTCTCGCTATGTAACGAGATCCTCGCGGAGGAGGAGGAACGCGAGTCGGCGTACTCGGTCCCGAGTGTCCCGACGCCGCGAGAGATCAAGGAGATCCTGGACCAGTACGTGATCGGCCAGGACGAAGCGAAGAAGTCGCTTGCGGTGGCGGTGTACAACCACTACAAGCGGGTGAACCATCAGGGGATGCTCGACGACATCGAGCTGGAGAAGTCGAACATCCTCCTGATCGGCCCGACGGGCGTCGGCAAGACGCTGCTTGCGCAGACGCTGGCTCGGATCCTCCAGGTCCCGTTCACGATCGCCGATGCCACGACGCTGACCGAGGCCGGCT
>CAYPGK010000136.1:0-5733 GCA_964410055.1 uncultured Gemmatimonadaceae bacterium
AGCGGTGCACCAGTGCACTCTCCACCGGTAAATGGAGTCGACATTCAACTTTTCGGAATTCACTGGGGTTCCGACGGCACCCGGGCTGCCATGAGCCCGATTCGCTATATTCAGCAGGAGGTCCTCCAGGCGTCCGGTTTGATGCTCGTACCGTGTAACAACGCGGATTGCGTCGCTCAATAGCGAGCCTGTGTTGCGAGCAGGCTCTGAACGGATGGCAAAGTCTAAAACGTTTTCGAGCCGTCAGTTCAGAGCCTGCCCACCTCCACGGGCCAGCAATCATGCTTGTTGCCACCCTCCAACTTAATGCCATAAACAACAATTACATATTGGCATATATTGATCATCCGTATCCGTCTTTAATTGCGGTGATGCACTCATGATACATCACACAATTCAGAATTTTCGGACACGAAACCCACAATAGTAGCTGGTGTCGCCGGTGGGTGCGACGACACGACTTCGGCAGCTGGGAATCCGACATCTTGCTAGGGAAGTATTCTGCCGGTATCTTCTTTGTACATCTGCAGCGCAGGTCATTGACTTCACCGAAATTATGAACGATACAACCCGGCTCGCCGGGAAAATTGTCGTCCTTGAAAATGGCCCGATCCGGCAGGCCAAGAAGGCAGGGAGGGCGTGGGGCTTCACGTGGGCGATAGTCACCGGTGCCTGCGCCCTCGCCGCGGCTCTGATGCACCGCTGGGTGCCCGCCTGGGGCGGAGACGCGGTCATCCACCTCCGAATCGCGGAGCTGTTCGCGCAGGGCCGGCCGTTCGAGTACAACCCGGGCGAGCCCGTCGGCGCGTCAACGAGCCTGCTCTGGACGCTGCTCCTGGCCGGATTCTTCCGCGTCCTGGACCCCGCGGCGGTCGCGTGGGCGGTGAAGGTCGTGTGCTTCGCCGCGTGGTACGGCACGGCCGTGGCCATGGCGGCGTGCTGGTCGCGGCTCTACGGCGACCGCGCGGCCGGCCTCCTCGCGGCGTCGGCCTACGCGCTGAGCCCGGGGATCTTCCGGAACGCGACCGGCGGGATGGAGGCGAGCTTCTTCGCGCTCCAGCTCGTGCTCCTCTTCGCGGTGGTGTTCGTTCCCCGGGGCGAGGGCGCGCCGGCCCTGGCGTCCGGCGCCCCGCGCGAGGGCAGCCCGACGCACACGGCGTCCCCCACCCGGTCGGAGCGCGGACTGCTCGCCGCGGCCATCGCCCTTTCGGCGACGGCGACGCTCACGCGCCCCGAGGGCCTGATCTTCGTCACGCTCCTCGCCGGATACCTGGCCGTGCGCGACCGCGGCAGACCGCGGCTGGCGCTCGGGATCCTGGCCGGCGCGGCCGTGGGCGTGGCCGGCACCGTCCTGGCGAACCTGTACGCAACGGGGTCGCCGATCCCGGACTCCGCGGTGGCCCGGCTGGCGACGGGGCTCAGGGCCAGCGTCCGGATCGGGCCGCTCCACGCCGACCTCCGGTCGGTCGTCCTCCTGCTCGGGTACCTGCCGTTCACTCTGGGCCTCGTGTTCGGACTCTCGCGCCGGCTCGCGTCGGCCGGTGGCGGGGACCGGGCGGGCGCGGTCCGCGAAGGTGACGCCGGCCCGACCCGCGAGGGCGATGCGCGGCCCGCTCCCGAGCCCTGGCGCGCGCCCGTCGAGTTCACGCTCCTGCTCACGGCCGCGCTGCTGGTCTTCTACACGTTCGTCGCCGGCGCGGCCCACGCCAGCCGGTACTGGCTCCCCTTCTACCCGTTCGTCTTCGGCGCGGGGAGCGGGACGCTGGTGCTGGTCTTCCGACGCCTGCGGGGCGAGGGATGGACCCGCACCGCCGTGCTGGGCGCAGTCGCCAGCCTCCTGTGGCTGGCTGCGTTCTACGCCGCGGATGCGTACCGGCGGCGCGGTGCCCCGATCGGGCACCCGCACGGCCAGGTCGCCGCGGCGGTCCGGGAACGGCCGGCGTTCACCGAGCGCTACCTCCGGGAGCTGGGCGTGACCGCCGCGGATCCCCGGCCCGTCTCCGTCGCCGTCACCGAGGTCCAGGTCCGCTACTTCCTCGCCGACGACGGCTCGGTCCGCATCCTGAGCCTGGACGGCCGGACCGGAGCCGATTTCGGGCGCTACGTGGATCCCGAGACCGGGCTGCGCCGCTTCGATCTGTACCTGCGCGAGGTCCGGCCGGATTTCGTCGAGCTCGGCCAGTTCGACCCGGCGGAGTCGGTCCTCCCCGCCGTTCTCGAGGCGTGGGAGCGAGGCGAGGAGCGGATCACGGTCGACGGGTTCGAATTCCGTCGCACTGGCATCCCGTACGTCGTCCGATTCGTGCACGAGCCATGACGACGACGGTCTCGCAGACACCGCGCGGCGAACCCGCCACCCGTGCCCCGGAGGCCTCCCGGCGCCGTGGCACGATCGGGCTGATCTGGCGGTCCCTGCGTCCCCGGCAGTGGCTCAAGAACCTGGTCGTGGTCGCGCCGCTCGTCTTCGCCGAGCGGCTGCTGGACCCCGCGAACGGGTTCCGGGCCGCGGCCGCGTTCCTGATCTTTTGCGCGATCGCCGGGGCGGTCTACCTCTTCAACGACCTCGTCGACCGGGAGGCCGACCGTCTTCACCCGCGAAAGCGGACCCGCCCGCTCGCGTCGGGAGAACTGTCGCCCGGCGCCGCGGTCGCCGCGCTGGCGCTCCTCGTGCCGGCAGCCGTCGCGGCCGCCGTCTGGCTGGACGTCGGCTTCGCCGTCGTCTGCGGGATCTATCTCCTGATCAACGTCGGCTATACGCTGTTCTGGAAGCACGTCGTGCTCCTGGACATCTTCCTGATCGCGGCGGGCTTCGTACTGCGCGGGATCGGAGGCGCGGAGGCGCTCGACGTGGCGATCTCGCCCTGGCTGCTGCTCTGCACGATGTTCCTCGCGCTCTTCCTGGCCGCGGGGAAGCGGCGCCACGAGCTGGTCTCCGTCGCGGACGCGGCGGCGCACCGGCCGATCCTGGCATCGTACAGCACACTGCTGATCGACCAGATCATCGCGGTCCTTGCCGCGGTCACGGTGGGTACGTACGCGCTGTACACGATCGCCGAATCGACGCGCGCACACTTCGGGACGGAGCGCCTGGCCTACACGATCCCCTTCGTCGTCTTCGGTATTTTCCGGTATCTTTACCTGGTCTACCAGCAGAACGGCGGCGGGCGGCCCGAAGAAGCGCTCCTGACCGACCGGCCGCTCCTCGCGAGCGTGCTGCTATGGGGCGCCGCGGCCGTGATGATCATCTACGTCCTCGGTTGAGGTCCCATGACGTCATCGTCGGCGCTCGATCGAGAACCGGCAGGGGCCCCGGGAGCGCAAGCGGCCCCGGCGGCGATACGGCAGCAAGATACGCGATCGGCCCCGGAAGCATCGCGGCTCCCGGACGCGCAAGCGCACGCCCGGGCATCCAGGCCCCCGAAGGCGCCGCGCTGGCGGACCGCCGCCGTGATCGGCGCGTCGTCGGGGATCGGCGCGGCGCTCGCGAGCCGCCTCGCCGCGCAGGGTACGCGGGTCGCCCTCGTCGCCAGGCGCGGGGAGCTGCTGGACGCCCGCGTGGCCGAGCTCGAGGAGCGGTTCGGCGGGGGCAGGGCCCGGGCCTACGCCCACGACGTTCGCAACATCGGCGAGATTCCCGAGCTGTTCGGCCGTATCGAGGACGACCTCGGCCCCCTCGAGCTGATCGTCTACGCGGCCGGCGTGATGCCCAGGATCGGGTGGGAGGATTACGACTCGGCGGCCGACCGGGACACCCTCGAGATCAACCTCGTCGGCGCGGTGGCCTGGCTGAACGAGGCGGCGGACCGGTTCCGTCGCCGGAGCGGCGGCACGATCGTCGGGATCGGATCGGTGGCCGGCGACCGGGGCCGCGGCGGCAATCCGGCGTACGCGGCGTCCAAGGCGGGGCTCGCGAACTACCTCGAATCGCTCCGCCACCGGCTGCTGTACGACGGCGTAAGGGTCGTCACCGTGAAGCCCGGTTTCGTAGACACGCCGATGACGGCGGGGCTGCCGGGGCTGCGCGGCGTCGTCTCGGCGGATCGCGCGGCCGAGCTGATCCTCCGCGCCGCCGCCCGCGGCCGGGCCGTCGCCTACGTCCCCGAGCGCTGGCGCTGGGTCAGCCTCGTCGTCCGCGCCATCCCCTCGCGGCTCCTTGCCCGGTTGAGGATCTGATGGGTGCGATGGAAGGTGTTACGCAGCTCGCGGCCCGCGAGCCGGTGGATCGGGCCGCCGGCCGCCCCGGCGCCGGCCGCCTCGAGCGCCTCGCCTCCTGGGGCGGCGCGGTCTCGGGCGAGGCCATCGTGTACCGGCCGGAGACGTGGGACGCGGTCGAGGAAGCGATCGACGCGGCCCGCCGGCAGGGGCGCCCGGTGGTGTTCCGCGGCGCGGGCCGAAGCTACGGCGACGCCGCGCTCGCCACGGGCGGCGTCGTCGTCGACTTCAGCCGGCTCCGCTCCATCCTCGCCTGGGACCCCGAGCGAGGGATCATCGACGTCGAGCCGGGCGTCACGATCCACGACCTGTGGACCCGCGTGCTCCCGGACGGCTGGTGGCCGCCCGTCGTCCCGGGCACGGCCACGGTCACGGTCGGCGGCGCCGCGGCCATGAACGTCCACGGCAAGAACCACTGGAAGGCCGGCTGCTTCGGCGACCACGTCCTGGAGTTCGAGATCGTCCTCCCCTCGGGCGAACGCCTCGTCTGCGACCGCACCCGCAACGCCGACCTGTTCCACGCGGCCATCGGCGGGTTCGGCATGCTCGGCTACTTCAGGCGCCTGCGGCTGCAGTTGAAGAAGGTCGAGACCGGGAACGTCGTCGTACGGGCGTTCCCGACGCGGAACATCACGGAGGCGTTCGACGTGTTCGAGGCCAACGCGGAAGACGCCGACTACCTCGTCGCCTGGCTGGACGGCTTCGCCCGGGGCGACCGGCTCGGGCGCGGGATCATCCACAGGGCCGACTACGAGACGGGGGGCGCGGACCGCGGCGCGGCGGTGCACACGCTCCGGCCCGAGTACCAGCTCGCGCCCCGCGGGTTGATCCGCGTCCTGCCGAGGTCCCACATGTGGCGGCTCATGCGGCCGTTCACGAACCGTGTCGGGATGCGGCTGGTCAACGCGGTCAAGTATGCCGTCGACCGGCGCTCGCACCGCGCGCCGGAGCCCGAGCCCTGGCCGCTGGCCGCCTACTCTTTCCTCCTCGACGCCATCCCGGACTGGCAGCGCAGCTACGGGCGCGGCGGACTGATCCAGTACCAGGCCTTCGTCCCGGCCGCCCACGCCCGGCGCGTCATCGCGGCGCTCCTCGACCTGCCCCGGTACCGGGGCTTCCCGCCGTTCCTCGCCGTCATGAAGCGTCACCGGGAGGATCCGTTCCTGATCCGCTACGCGGTCGACGGCTACTCCCTCGCCCTCGACTTCCCCGCGACGAGGCGCAACCAGGCCGCGTTCAAAGCAGTGCTCCGGGAGATGGACGAGATGGTGATCGCCGCCGGCGGGCGCTTCTACTTCGCCAAGGACGCCACGCTGGAGCGCGGCGCCCCTGACCGCTTCCTGCCGTCCGACTGTCTCGAGCGATTCCGGGAGCTGAAGCGACGCCACGATCCGGACGGTCTCATCCAGTCCGATCTCTACCGGCGTCTGTTCTGAGGAAGGAATTCCCGGGCGGTCCCTACTCCAACTCCAGATCCGCCTCCGCGAAGTGCTCCCTGCGCTCGACGGAGATCACGCCGGC
>CAYPGK010000137.1:0-5671 GCA_964410055.1 uncultured Gemmatimonadaceae bacterium
GGTGCGCACGAGGCAGATCGGCGAAAGTAGAGCGATCGACGACTACTCGGAGATGGCCGCTGCGCTCATCTCCGCGATCGGACGTCTGGCCGCGTTCAGCAACGACGGCGCCCTCGCCTCTCGAATCTCCGCGTACCGTCTCATCCTGGAGGCGAAGGGCCTGTCGGGGAGGGAGCGGGCGGTATTGAACTCCGTCTTCGGTGCCGACCAGTTCATCGATCCCGAAACGTTCGTCGCCTTCGCCTCCGTCGTGGCCGAGCAGAGCATCCTCATAAGCAAATTCAAGGATCTGGCGTCCGAGGACGACCTGCGTCGGATGGACGATGCGATGACGGACCCCGCCATCCGCGAGGTCGAGCAGATGCGCCGGGTCGCCCTGGCGGGACTCGGCGCCGAGAGCCTCGATGTCGACCCGCGGGCGTGGTGGGCTGCGGCCACCCGCCGGATCGACCTCATGAAGTCCGTCGAGGACGACATCGCCAACGAGATCCAGCACACGGCCGCATCGCTCGCGACCGAGGCCTACGCGACGTTCGTGGGCCAGACTGCGCTCGCCGTCGTGACCCTGCTCGGCACGCTGCTCCTCGGTTATCTGATCTCGCGTAACATCCTCGGGCCGCTGAACGCGACCGTCGAGATCGCGGAGCGGATGGCCCAGGGCGATGTCGATGTGGAGCTCGGCGCCTTCGACTCGCGCGACGAGCTCGGGCGGCTCGTGCGGGCGATCCGCGAAGTCATCGCGTACATGAAGGAGCTGGCCGCGGCCGCCGATGGCATCGCCGAAGGCGACGTCCGCGTCGTGGTCCGCCCGCGCAGCGAGGCGGATGTCCTCGGCAAGTCGTTCATCCAGATGCGTGATGCGCTCTCGCGCCTGGTCGCGGACACGGGTGAGCTCGTTTCGGCCGCGCAGGCCGGGCGCCTCTCCGAACGCGCCGATCCGGGTCGATTCCACGGCGCGTACCGCGAGCTCGTCGACGGGATCAACGCTACTCTCGATGCGATGGTTCGCCCGATCGACGAGGCGTCCGGTGTCCTTGCGCGCATCGCGGAGCGCGACCTCACGGCCCGGATGGAGGGCGAGTACAGCGGCGACTTCGCCCGCATCAAGGAATCGCTCAACACGGCGATCGGGAACCTCAACGATGCGCTCTCCGAGGTCAGTGCGGGTGCTGAACAGGTGGCGAGCGCGAGCCACCAGATCAACCATGGCAGTCGTTCGCTCGCGGCCGCGGCCTCCGAGCAGGCGGCCAGTCTGGAGGAGGTGGGGAGCGCGCTCCAGGAGCTGAGCACCATGTCGCGCCAGAACGCGGCGCACGCGAAGGAATCGCAAGGACTCGCCGAACAGGCGCGCGCCGTCGCCGTGCGCGGTGTCGAGAGCATGCGCCGCCTCTCCCTGGCCATGGAGAAGATCAAGGCGAGCGCCGACTCGACGGCGAAGATCGTGAGGACCATCGACGAGATCGCGTTCCAGACGAACCTCCTGGCCCTGAACGCGGCCGTCGAGGCGGCTCGCGCCGGCGAGGCGGGGAAGGGGTTCGCCGTCGTCGCGGAAGAGGTGCGCAACCTCGCGATGCGCAGCGCAGAGGCTGCCAAGAACACCGCCGCGCTGATCGAAGACAGCGTGGCCAACGCCGAGGCCGGTGTCGGGCTCAACGGCGAGGTGCTCCGCAACCTCGAAGAGATCGATCAGCAGGTGAACCGCGTCTGGGAGGTCATGGCCGAGATCGCTGCGGCTAGCGAGCAGCAGGACATCGGCGTGGGCCAGATCAACAGCGCCGTCGAGCAGATGAACAGTATCACGCAGCAGACGGCGGCGAGCAGCGAGCAGAGTGCGAGCGCGGCCGAGGAGCTGAGCGGCCAGGCGGCTCGCATGAAGGAGATGATCGTGCAGTTCCGGCTCACGCACGGCGGCGAGCGGCACGACTTCGAGACGCTCGAATCCACGACGACCGCAGCGCTCGTCGGGGCCGCGTCCGTACCCGCGTCCGACGTCGAGTCCGACCCGACCCGCTCGAATGGCGGCAGGACCCTCGGTGCACGACTGATCCCGTTCGACGACGACGATGAAGTCCTCGGGTCGTTCTGAGTCGATCGTGCCGAAGACGCTGCCCACAATCAACCGCGAGCAGTTCGAGGCGATCCGCCGGATGATCCACGAGATCGCCGGGATCGCCATCGCCGACGGGAGCGAGAATATGGTGCAGACCCGCCTGGTCGGGCGGGTCCGCACGCTCGGGTTGAGCGGCTTCGATGCCTATCTCGAGCGCCTGGAGCGGGATACGACGGGACGGGAGCTGTCGGAGCTCGTCGATGCGCTCACGACGAACAAGACGTCCTTCTTCCGTGAGGCGCAGCATTTCGCTTTCCTCCGGGACGTCGTGCTCCCGGAGCTGGCCTCGCGGGGCGGCCCCATGCGGTTCTGGAGCGCGGGGTGCTCCTCCGGCGAGGAGGCGTACTCGCTGGCCATGGTCGTCCGCGAGGCCGTGCCGTCCTGCGACACCCTGGGCGTGCGGATCCTCGCCACCGACATCTCGGCACGTATGCTCCACAGAGCGCGCGAAGCGCTCTACCCCGAAAGTGCCCTTGCCGAGGTGCCCGCGCCGTACCGCGCCCGCTACTTCCAGCGCGTGCCCGGGCACACGCCGGCGAAATACCGCGTCGCCGACGACGTCCGCCGCATGGTCCGCCTGGCGCGGCTCAACCTCCTCGATCGCTGGCCGATGCGCGGGCCGTTCGACGTGATCTTCTGCCGCAACGTGATGATCTATTTCGACCACCCCACGCAGGAGCAGCTCGTCCGACGCTTCCACGCGCTGCTCGCACCCGGCGGCTACCTGTGCATCGGTCACTCCGAGAGCCTGAGCTCCATCTCCCACACGTTCCGTTACGTGCAGCCGGCAACGTACCGGAAGTGAGGTGCGCGATGGCCGAGAGTCAGCCACGCCCGATCCGCGTCCTGATCGTCGATGATTCCGCACTCGTTCGTCGCGTCCTGACCGACGAGCTGTCGAAGCATCCCGATATCCAGGTCGTGGGGACTGCGTCCGATCCCTACGTCGCAAGGGAACGCATCGCCCAGCTCCGCCCCGACGTCCTCACCCTCGATGTCGAGCTGCCCCGGATGGACGGCTTGACCTTCCTCGAGCGGCTCATGCGCCACTTCCCGATGCCCGTCGTGGTCGTCAGCTCGCTCACCCCGCGGAACAGCGCCGCCGCGATCCGCGCACTGGCCCTCGGCGCCGTGGACGTGATCTGCAAGCCGTCGGCGATAGCCGTGACGCCCACACTCGGAGCCCAACTCGCCCACGCGATTCGCGCCGCGGCCGCCGCCGATCTCGGCCACATCCACTCTGAACCACAACTCGGTGGCCGGTCCCTTCCGCCCACCCCGCTCCACCTCCCCACCACGAACAAGGTCATCGCGATCGGGGCGTCGACCGGCGGGCCCAAGGCCATCGAGACCATTCTTCGTTCCCTCCCGGCCGATGCGCCGGGCACCGTCATCGTCCAGCACATGCCCGAGTGCTTTACGGCGAGCTTCGCCGAACGCCTCGACCAGCTGTGCGCCATGAACGTTCGTGAAGCCCGCGACGGCGACGTCGTCGCACCGGGCGTCGCCCTGGTCGCGCCCGGCAACCTCCACATGGTCCTCCAGAAGGACGGGGCCGGCTACCGGGTCCGCATCAAGGACGGTCCTCCGGTGCACCACCAGCGCCCCTCTGTCGACGTCCTCTTCGCCAGCGTCGCGCGCAGCGTCGGCAAGAACGCCATCGGGATCCTGCTCACGGGAATGGGCGCCGATGGCGCTCGGGGCCTCCTCGCCATGCGCGAAAGCGGCGCTGCCACCATCGCACAGGACGAGGCAAGCTCCGCTGTCTACGGCATGCCTCTGGAAGCCGTTCGGCTCGGCGCTGCCGAGCGGGTGATCCCTCTCCCCAAGATCGCTCCCACCGTCCTGCGCCTCCTCACCGAATCCACCTGAAAAACATTCGCCGTTCGCGTGGACGATCCCGCCGCATACGCTTGCCAGAAACCGCCAAATTTGCGATATTTAAGGTCTTGCAACCCGCGTCGGAGGCCCGCTGGCCGAACGGCTCGCGGGTGTGCCGAGTGGACGAGTCAGCAAGGAGTCGCGCATATGACGATGCCCGCTACGCAGATCCGTCGGGGGAACGTGATCGTCTTCAACGGTGAGCCCTGCCGGGTGGTCGAGTTCCATCACCACACGCCGGGCAACCTGCGGGCGTTCGTGCAGGCCAAGATGCGGAACCTCAAGACGGGCACCATGTTCGAGCATCGGTTCCGCGCCGCCGACACGGTCGAGCGGGCGTTCCTGGAGACCCACGAGCTCCAGTACCTCTACCACGACGGCCTGCACTACCACTTCATGAACACGGAGTCGTTCGAGCAGCTCGCACTCGACGAGGAGGCGCTCGATGATGCCGCGCAGTGGCTGACCGAGGGGATGGTCATCCAGGCCGAGTTCTACGAGGGCCGTCCGATCGGCGTCGAACTGCCGAACACGCTCGAGCTCGAGGTGGTCGAGACCGAGCCCGCCGCCAAGGGCGACACCAAGACGGCGGTCACCAAGCCCGCCAAGCTCGCCAACGGGGTGACGGTCACGGTTCCGCCCTTCATCAACCAGGGCGACATCATCCGGGTCGACCCCCGGGAAGGGAAGTACATCGAGCGGGCGAAGTGAGGCTTTCTCTCGAGGCCGACGCCTCATCTCGGTGATCGGAAGTGAAGCGGGGGCCGGGCGCACCTGACGCGCCTGGCCCCCGCTTCTCCATTGCATGCCCCCGATACCGGGATTACCTTCGGCTCCTCTCCGGAGTGCCGGCGGTGTCCGAATCTGCCACCGCCGGTCCGTACGGATCCTTCCTGATGGAGGTGCTCCATGAGGTCGATGATGATTGCCGTATTTGCGACGTTTGCGACCGCGACGACGCTCGCCGCGCAAGCGGTAGAAAGAGCGGCTCCCGCCGTCGAGGTCACCCGCGCGGTCGTGGCGACCGCCGTGGAGGACCGCGAGCCGGTCGGCGAGTCGACCACCTTCGCCGCCGACGTCGGCACGCTGTACTTCTACACGGTCTTCGAAGGCAATTTCGATGAGGCGCAGGTCAACCACGTGTGGCTCTACGAGGGTGAAGAGGTCGCGCGTGTGCCGTTGACCGTGCGTGGCCCGCGCTGGCGTACCTGGAGCTCCAAGCAGATCATGCCGGAATGGACCGGCAACTGGACCGTCCGCGTCATCGCCGGCGACGACCAGATCCTCGCCACGGTCGACTTCACCGTCGGCGGCTGAGCAACCACCGGCGCCGTGCGCCCCACCCGCGCACGGCGCCCACCCCCGCCGCGGCGAAGCCGCCGGCTGCCCCCGCCGGCCCAAAGGCCGGCCCCCTCCCGGCACCACAAACCCTCCCCGGTGTACAACAATCCGCCTGCGCACATTCGCTTGACTCCCACCGCAAATCGCGGCACTTTGCACAGTTATGCGCGGAGAGAAGCTGGTTGTCCGCGGCGCTCGCGAGCACAACCTGAAGAACATTGATGTCGAGATCCCCCGCGACCGCCTGGTCGTGGTGACCGGTCTGTCCGGGTCGGGGAAGTCGTCGCTGGCGTTCGACACGATCTACGCCGAGGGGCAGCGTCGCTACGTCGAGTCGCT
>CAYPGK010000138.1:0-5559 GCA_964410055.1 uncultured Gemmatimonadaceae bacterium
GGATCCGCGTCTCCGCGACCCGCCGCGTCGGCGCCACCTAGCGGACCGCGAACCCCGCGATGTGCGGCGCCACCAGCGGGACGGGCGCCTCGAAGTGGTCGATCTCGACCCGGGAGAAGCCGGCGGCCCGGATCGCCTCCCACGTGCGGCGGTCCGGGTTGCACCCGTCGGCCAGGAGCCGCCAGAGCGGCCGGACCGCGCGCTGGAGCCGGGCGCGCCGGCCGCGTTGCGGGTCGGCAACGTGCTCGATGAATGCGAACCGTCCGCCCGGCCGGAGCACACGCCGGATCTCCCGGAGCGTGCCCTCCAGATCGCTCACGCTACACAGAACGAGCGAGCTGGCGACGGCATCGACGGACCCGTCGCCGAAGGGGAGCGCTTCCGCCCTGCCGAGCCGTACCTCCGCGGTTCGGCCGAGCTCCTGCGCCCGGGCGCGGATCACGTCGTGCAGGTACGGGTTCGGCTCCACCCCGATCCAGCGGACATCGGACCCGAAGTACCGCAGGTTCACGCCCGCGCCGGGCCCGATTTCGACGACCTCCCCCTCGAGCCCGCCGAACAGCTCCGCCTTGCGCCGTTCGACCGCGCGTGTGTAAGGCGCGTGCTCCAGCGAGAGGAGCCGCGCCTGTAAGCGCTTGTACCAGCGCGCATCGCGTAGGAGGTGGCGGCCGGGCGACCCGCGCCCGGCCGCCGCATCGATTTCCACCATCACATTTTCATGCGTTCACGAACCATGCGCGACCGCCGCGCGCCGCCTCGCCCGCTCGAAGAGGCGGTCGTAGGGGTTGCCGTAATGCTGGTAGGCACCCCAGGAGCGGCGGCCGCTGGGCATCGCGGCGACGGCGAGCCGCGCCTGGCGCATTGCCTCGTGCATCGGCGCGGGCTCGCGCACCTGTGTGGCGAACGGGTCGCCCTCGGCGCCGAGGCCGAGCAGCGAGGCGTAGAGCTCGAGCGCGAAGCGGCGTGCTGCGGCGTCGTCGACGGGCCAGGCGGTGCAGACGAAGTTCGCGACGCCGCGGTCGAAGAACGCCTCGGCGAAGCTCGGCGCAAGCGCGGCGCTCCTCAGCTCCGAGCGGGCCGGCGTGATCCCCGACTCGCACGCGTTCGAGAAGACGAACCTGGGGGCGCGGTCGATGCGGCGCAACTCGTTCGCGCTCAGCCGCGCGCCGCCGGTGAAGATCCACCCCGACGCCTGCGGGTCGCGCGCGTCGTAGACGCAGTGCCCAGCGAAGTGGAGAATGTCGAACGGCTCGGCCATGAGCGTCTCGAGCACAGCCGTTCGCGTCGCGCGGCGCGGCCCGAAGAGCCGGACCACCTCCACTCGCTGCTCCTCGCCGTGGACCTGGTTGAAGCGCTCGAACAGCTCCGCGACCTCGTAGCCTTCCTGCATGGCGCCGGGGAGCCGGTCATCGTCGGCCGGGTCGGCCACGATGAGCACGCGCAGCGGCCGCCGCTGCGGTGATGGCGCCTCGGGCGGCGGTGCGTACACCGTGCGGAGCTGGCGCGTGAAGCCGCGGCTCGTGCCGAGGAAGCACGCTTCGTAGCGGAACGCGTCGGCCGGCCCGCCGTCGCCCGGCGGCAGGAATTCGGGCTGGGCGAGCATCTCCCAGTGGATGCGCGCCGTCGTGGCGTCCAGGAGCATGACGATCGGCGCATCGCCCGCCAGACTCGGGCGCAGGTCATGCGGCACGAGCAGCCGCTGGAGGAACTCGCCGCGGCGGAGCTGGTCGGCGACGCGGGACATGCCGGGCAGCTCGTCGTTCGCCTCCTCGACGAGCGAGGCATCGAGCGGGATCTCTCGCTCGGGGACCGAGGCGCTCTCGGTAATCGCGCCGAAGCGGTAGACCGTACGCTCTTCCCGCCGCTCCAGACTCAGCGTGATCCGCGTGGGCGGCGGCACCTTGCGCGGCCGCTCGCGACGGCGGCCCACACGCTCGGCATCGCGGCGCTCGATCTCCGGCTCGAGCGCCTTGATCTCCTCGTCCGTCCACGGCTCGTAGACGACGTCGAGCCCGCCGCTCGCCTCGTACCAGCGCGCCTGCTCGCGGAGCGCCTGGTCGATCTCCTCGATCCGTGCAGGATCATGCTCGACGAAGGTCACGCGCGTGAGGCCCTGCGCGCCCGCCGGCTCGTGCCCGGCGGCCAGCGCGGACTGGAGCCCGCGCATCCACGCGACGACCGCATCGCGCGGGCGCAGGTTGCCGACGCCCGCGCCGATCAGGACCGCGGCGAGGTGGCTCTTGCCGAGGCGCTCGGTCATCCACGCCAGCTCGCGCGCGAGCACCGTCAGCTCCGGCGCGCCGAAGCGGCCGGGCAGACCCATCCCCATGACGGCGATCAGGCGCGACGTCCCTGACTCCGCCACCCGCGGGTCCGGCAGCAGGAACGGCTGGCCCAGCTCGCCGCGGAGCGTGCCGCGGTCGGTGTACTGGGTGAGTAACAGGTGCTCCTCGTCGAGTTCCACGTCCTCTCCCACCCTGAGCACGGCGCGGGTGATCGCCCGGTCGATCGCGAGCTCCGCGTGCTGCGGCCGCACGCCGATGTAGTGGCCGACCGCGATCACGTCGACCGGCCGGTCGACCCGTGCGTCCACGTCCTCGATCCCGCCGAGGACGAGCCGGACCTCGAGGCGTCGGGCATCGGGGCCCGCGGCGCGGCCACCCGCGCCGCTGCTGGTGGCCGCGCTGTCGTCGTCAGCGCCATCGGGCGTGCCGCCGCCACTGCCGCCGGCCGGAACTGCCGGCTCGAGGACGCCGGGCAGCTCGTCCGCGCCGCGGCCGACCCAGCCGCGGAGCAGCACCTCCTCCGCCCGCCGCTCGTCCTCGCCGAGAAGTGGCGAGCCGTCCCCCCTGCCCCGGACCTGCGCCCGGCGGACGTACATCTCGAGGGCGTCCTCTTCCCGGGCCAGGAGCGCAAGGTCCGAGACCTCCTGCTCACGCAGGGCCGCCCTGACGCCGCGGAGCGTCGGCATGCGGTCCGGCAGCGCCGAGGTCGCGCCGGTCTCGAGGAGCTCCGTCGTCGCCTTCAGGATCCGCGCGTTGCCGGGCAGGGCGCCGTGCACCTCGTCGACGAAGTAGGCAGGCACCCCCTCGAGGAGGCCGAGCGCGTGCGGGACCCTGCCATCGCCCGCGAGCGTGGTCTGGTACGCATCCGCCGAGCGGACCTCCATGTTGCGGATGCCGTTGTACGTGCGCTGGTTGTAGCCTGCCACGTAGACCATGCGCGCGGGGTCGACCACGTCGCGCAGCATCTCGTGGAAGGCGCGGCCGCCGTCCAGGTGCCGCTGCGGGACGGCGAGGTCGGCGCCGTACGTCTCGGCCCGATAGAGCGGCTCGACCTCGGGCATGACGAACGGCGAGGGCAGCATCTGGTAGGAGCCGGGGAAGGAGTTCACGATCCTGAGCAGCTTGGGCATGTCGTGGCGCAGGTCGACCTTCGCGAGCTTGCGCACCATCCCTTCCAGCCCCGTGATGATCTGCGGCACGGCGAAGGAGCCGTGGTTGGGGGTGCCGAGCATGAGGAGGCGGCCGCCGGCGCGGCCGTCGCCCGGCTCGTCCCACATCCGCGCCCACCGGTCGGGGAACTGCGCGATGAACGCGCGCGCGACCAGCCCGCCCATCGAGTGCGCGACCAGGTGGACCGGCTGGTCGGGGCCGAACCAGTTGTGGATCTGTGCGGCGAGCAGTTCAGCCGCCTTGCGCAGGTCCTTGCGCCAGTCGTACCAGAACGCGCGCACGGTCCACTCCTCGGAGAGCCGGAGGAGCTGCTCGCCGTACTCGCGCTTCATGATCCCGGTCGCGCGCACGTCGATGCTCTCGTCGTGCTCGGCGTCCCCGCTCTCGTCCAGCCGCAGGCGGCCCATCGCGCCGGTGACCAGGCGCAGCACGTGGGCCCAGATCCGGTCGCCGTCGCCCTTACGGTCGAACGCCGTCAGCTCGCCGCCCATGATGCCGTGGATGACGACGACGTTCCCGCGGCGCTCGCCCCGCGCCCGCACCGTGCTTCGCGCCGCGATCTCGTGCAACCGCTCGAAGCGCTGGTCGCCGAAGTGCAGCCGCAGCGCGGCCTCCTCCTCCCGGCTCGGGTGCGCGACCAGGCGTGCGAATTCGTCGGGCTCGGCTGCCTCGACGCGGGCGATGTAGGCGCGTTCATCGAACATGGGAGCCCTCCTTAGCGGGAAACAAAAAGCCGGTCGCGCATCGTGCGCGACCGGCCGGCTTCAGCGATGTGTGTATGTGGGACTCGGAGCCGCGGACGAGCCGTCCGCGGCTCCGAGTTGGCTCGCTGTCGGGGCACCAGGGGTTCGGCGTCGGTGTCGGTCCATCCGACGACCACGCCCCGGACGCACCCCATACAGCACACCCGCGACCCCCTCCGCAATCCTCTAGTCGGCATGCAGGCCCCGGCCGCGGTACGCAAGACGTCGACAGGAGTGCCCCTCCCTGCCGGATCGCCGGATCACGGTCGATTCGCGTTCTACCGCGCTACATGACCCGAAAAGGACATCGGCGCGTCGTCTGACGCGCCGATGTCCGGCGAGTAAACCACCCCCGGAAGCGCCCCGTGCGTCAGTGAATCTGGCTCCCGCGCCCGCCGCGGGTGCTCTCCTCCCGCACCACGACGAGTGACCCGTCGACCAGGTGCTCGGCCACGAACCATGCCTGGAGTTCGTTGGTCCGGAGCACGTCGGACACCAGGATGTCGTTCGAAACGAGGTCGCCGAGCTCGTCCGCTCGAACCGCGACCCGGCGGGTCTCCCGGATGATGTGCTCGTGCGCGTCGAGCAGGCGCGACAACATCGCGGGCACCTCTTCCACGCCATCCGGCGGACGCTCGATCCTCGTGAGCTCGGCGACGTGGCGCGGATCCCCGACGGCGACGGCTCCCAGCGTCTGCACGCGCTCGGCCAGCAGGTCCACCAGCGCCTCCTGCTCTTCCGCATGCTTGTCCATGAGCAGGTGGAGCTGGTAGAACGTCGCCCCGCGCATCAGCCAGTGCGTCTTCTTGTACAGGTCGTGCAGGATCCGCGTGTCGCACAGGATCAGGTTCAGCTCCGCCGCCATCTCGCCACGCACGTCCTCGGACAGGCCGATCGGCATGTCGCGGAGCTGGTCGAATCGCTGAACCTCGCGACTGTGCTGGTGAAGGTGCGACTGGCTGTCGCCAGCCGGCGGGTGCGGCCTGGGCGTGGGTGCGCTGGCCATGAGGTCTGCTCCATCCCGTTGAGATCCGTTGCTGCGTCCCCCGTCGCCTCCTCGCGGCCGACGACGGGGTGCGTCGCCCGATCGGGAATCGTCCCCCGGGCTCGCGGATGCCTCCAGCGGTCGAGTGGAGCAAGCGTCATGCCGTGTCCGCATCCGTTCGGCCCTCGATCGTCCGGAAATCTCGGGTCTCAGCGGCGCGCCCGGGCTCGCCCAGGCCGCGGTGCACGTCGTGCCGGAGCTCCTTACAATGCGACCGCCTCGGCGTGCTCGACCCGCGTGCCGATGACCTCGAGGAAGCGGGCCAGCCACATCGGGTGCGCCGGCCAGGCGGGCGCGGTCACCAGCTTCCCATCGA
>CAYPGK010000139.1:0-2397 GCA_964410055.1 uncultured Gemmatimonadaceae bacterium
TTCTCCTGTCCCCCAGGAAACCATCCCCATTCAACCCGGAGCATCGATCATGCGACGACGCACAGGCTTCTTCCTCGGCGCCCTCGTCCTCGCCCTGGCTCTCGTCACCGCGCCCGCGCACGCGCAGGACGAGACGCCGACGCCGCCGCTCGAGATCGGCGCCGTTGCCCCGGACTTCGAGCTCCCCGGCGCGACGCGCTACGGCCTGCTCCAGGAGCCCGTTCGCCTCAGCGACTTCAAGGGGAAGACGGTCGTCCTGGCCTTCTTCTACAAGGCCAGGACACGCGGCTGAACGATCCAAATGCACGCGTACCGTGATCAGTACGCGCAGCTCTTCAATGGCGGCCAGGACGTGATCCTGATCGCCATCAGCGCGGATCCCATCGAGGAGCTCGCCTCCTGGGCCCGCGATGACCAGTTCCCGTTCCTCATGGCCAGCGACCTCGGTCTGGAAGTCGCCCGGCAGTACGGCGCCATGGCGGGGAGGATGGGACTGACGAACCGCAACCTCTTCGTGGTCGGACCCGACGGGCGCATCGCCTACCGCGCGACGCCGTTCCGTGAGATCGACCCGACCGCCTACACCGAGCTGGGCGAAGTGATCGACCGTCTGAGCCCGCCGGACACGGCGGAGCAGTAGGAAACACGCCGAGCAGATTCGTAGATGCTTCGCCCCAGCTTCGAAGATTTCGTACGCCTCGCCGCCGCGGGCGACCTCGTACCGGTCGCCCGCGAGTTCCTTTTCGACGCGGACACCGCGGTGACCGCCTACCACAAGCTGACGCGAGGGGCGGCGCCGGGTTCGCCGGCGCGCTCCACGCATGGCGGATCATCGGCGGGGTCAGCGCAGATCGGATCCGTGACGGCCGAGCCCGCGCCGCGCTTCGGCTTCCTCCTCGAATCGGTCGAGGGCGGCGAGAAGTGGGCGCGCTACACCTTCCTCGGCACCGCGCCCCGCGAGGCGTGGCGCCTCGAGGCCGGCGGCCGCGTCAGCCGCTGGACGCCGGGCGTGGGGTGGGGCGAGGCGACGACGGTCGAGGACCCGCTCGCCGAGCTCGACGCACTGCTGCGCCGGCACACGCCCGTCCCGGTGCCCGGGCTGCCTCGCTTCACCGGCGGCGCCGTCGGCTATCTCGGTTACGACGTCGTCCGCTACGTCGAGCGGCTGCCCGACCCGCCGCCCGACGATCTCGGTCTGCCCGAGGCGCTGCTCCTCTTCACGGACGTCGTCCTCGCCATCGACAACCTCTTCGGCCGCGCGCACGCCATCGCCACGGTCGACGTGACCGGCGCGCCGGACGAGGCCGAGCTGCGCCGCCGCTACGACGACGCCGTCGCCCGGCTCGACGACGTCGTCCACACGCTGCGCACCGCGCCCGGCCCCGAGCCGCTCGCGCTCGGCGCGCTCGATGCCGAGCCGGAATTCACCAGCAGCTACACGCGCGAGCGCTTCGAGGCGGACGTCGAGCGGATCCGTCGCTACATCGCCGCCGGCGACGCCCTCCAGGTCGTCCTCAGCCAGCGCCTCGCCGTGCCGCTCGAGGCGCCGCCGTTCGATCTCTACCGCGCGCTCCGCTCGCTCAACCCGTCGCCGTACCTGTACTTCCTCGAGCTCGACGGCGTCTGTCTCGTCGGCTCCTCGCCCGAGGTCCTCGTCCGCGTCGAGGACGGGCGCGTCACCGTCCGCCCCATCGCCGGCACCCGCCCCCGCGGCCGCGACGACGACGAGGACGCGGCCCGCACGCGCGAACTCCTCGACGATCCCAAGGAGCGCGCCGAGCACCTCATGCTCGTCGACCTCGGCCGCAACGACGTCGGCCGAATCGCCCGCTTTGGCTCCGTTCGCGTCTCGCACTTCATGACCGTCGAGCGCTACAGCCACGTGCTCCACCTGGTCAGCCAGGTCGAGGGCGAGCTGGAGGACGGGCTCGGCGCGATCGACGCGTTGCGCGCCTGTTTCCCCGCCGGAACGGTGTCCGGCGCGCCCAAGGTCCGCGCCATGGAGATCATCGACGAGCTCGAGCCCGTGAGGCGCGGCCCCTACGCCGGCGCCGTCGGCTACTTCGCCTACGGCGGCCGGACGATGGACACCGCCATCGCGATCCGCACCCTCATCGCCGCGGGCGGCCGGGCGCACGTGCAGGCCGGCGCCGGCGTCGTCGCCGATTCCGAGCCAGCGAAGGAGTACGAAGAGACGCTGGCCAAGGCGCGCGCGCTGCTGCGGGTCGTTGGCGGCGCGGCGCCGGCCGCGCCGGAGCACACCCGCTCCGCAGGTTGACCCGTCACACGGCTTGACAGTCGAGCGTTGGTGAAGTAACTAGACGAACATCGTCGGTAGTCCGCCTCATCTCTCCCGGGCGGACCGGCGACGCCGTGAGGTCGCGACCCGCTCCAGAG
>CAYPGK010000139.1:2497-5505 GCA_964410055.1 uncultured Gemmatimonadaceae bacterium
GAGGTGACGAGCGTGACCGGCCGGGTCACCGATCTTGCCTCCGGCCAACCGCTCGCAGGTGTACAGGTCGTCGTGAAGGGCACGACGATCGGCACGACCACCGATGGCACCGGGAACTACTCGATCCGGGTCCCGGCCGGCGCTCGCACGCTGGTCTTCTCGATGATCGGGTACGCCACCGTCGAGGCCGAGATCACCGGCTCGACGGTCAACGCGCAGATGGAGATCCAGGCGATCGGGCTCGAGGGGCTGGTCGTGACCGCGCTCGGGATTACGCGCGAGCAGCGCGAGGTCGGCTACTCGATCCAGCAGATCTCCGGCGCGGACATCTCGGCCGTGCCGGATCTCAACCTCGTCAACACGCTGGCCGGGCAGGCCGCGGGCGTGCAGGTCGCCGGCACCGGCCTGGTCGGCGGCTCGTCTCGCATCATCATCCGCGGCGCCGGCTCGATCAGCGGCAACAACCAGCCGCTCTTCGTGGTCGACGGCATCCCGATCGACAACAGCGCGCCCACGAACAACGGTTTCGGCGGCGGCTCGGGCGGCGGGATCGACTACGGGAACGCCGCAGCCGACATCGATCCGATGGACATCGAGTCGATCACGGTGCTGAAGGGTCCGAACGCGGCCGCGCTCTACGGCTCGCGTGCGGCCAACGGCGCGATCGTCATCACGACGAAGTCGGGCCAGCGCGGCACGGGCAGCGGGCTGGGGATCACGGCGTCCAGCTCCGTCATGTTCTCCACGCCGCTGCGTCTGCCTCGCTACCAGAACCAGTACGGCCAGGGCTTCAACGGCCAGTTCAACTACGTCGATGGCGCGGGCGGTGGTACCAACGACCACGCCGACGAGAGCTGGGGCCCCAAGCTGGACGGCCGGCTCCTCGACCAGTTCCACGGCAAGCAGCAGCCGTGGGTCCCGGCGCCGAACAACGTCCGCGACTTCTTCGAGCTCGGAAAGTCGTACACGACGAACGTCGCGCTCTCGCGTAGCGGCGAGGCCAGTCACTACCGGCTCTCGATTGCACGCACCGACGCGGATGACATGGGGCCCGGCGGCTTGCTCGACCGGACCTCGTTCCTCCTGAGCGGTGGCGTCCAGGTGAGTCCGCGCCTCAATGTCGAGGCGAGCGCCAACTACATCCGCCGCCAGGGTGAGAACCTGCCGGGGACCGGGTACGACTCCAACAACTACATGCAGCAGTTCACCTGGTTCGGTCGCCAGGTCGACCTGTCCAGGATCAAGAACTACAAGAATCCGGATGGGTCGTTCAACAACTGGAACTACAACTACCACGACAATCCGTACTGGATCGCGTTCGAGAACTGGAACAAGGACACTCGCGACCGTATCATAGGGCGCCTGAACGTCAGCTACCAGTTGACCGACTGGCTGAGCGCCAGCCTCACGACCGGACGTGACTGGTACGAGCACGACCGTCAGCGCGCCTTGGCCAAGGGCGGCGTGAACGCCTCCGACGGCGGGTTCCAGGAGGACGTGATCCGTCAGAGCGAGACGAACACGGACTTCATCCTTTCGGCCACCCGCTCGCTGACGCCGGAGATCACGATCACGGCGAACGCGGGCGCGGCGCGGCGTGACAACGACTGGCGCGCCCACTACGTCAACGTCCCCACGCTGGTCGTCCCCGGAGTCTACACGCTCCAGAACGCCGGCTCGACGCCGAGCGTGAGAGACGAGCTCCTGCGCAAGCGCGTCAACAGCGTCTACGGCTCGGTCAGCTTCAACTACGGCGGGTACTTCAACGTGGACGTGACCGGCCGCAACGACTGGTCGTCCACGCTGCCGGAAGAGCACAACTCGTTCTTCTATCCCTCGGTCTCGACCGCGCTCGTCTTCACCGACGCCTTCGGGATCCAGAGCAACTTCCTCTCGTCGGGCAAGGTCCGCGCGGGCTGGACGCGCGTCGGGAACGACACCGACCCCTACCAGCTCGCGGCCACCTACAGCGCAGCCGACCCCTGGGGCGGGATCCCGCGCTACACCGTTCCGGGCCGGCTGCCGAACGCGGATCTGAAGCCTGAAGAGGTGACCGCCTGGGAGGTCGGCGCCGACCTCGGGTTCTTCGACGAGCGTGTGGGCTTCGTTCTCACCTACTACGACGAGCGGACCCGCAACCAGATCCTCGGCGTAAACATTTCGCCCACCACGGGCTACACGGAACAGGTCGTCAACGCGGGCGAGGTTCGCAACTGGGGGTACGAGCTCCTGCTGCGCGCCATGCCGGTCCACACGGACAACTTCTCCTGGGAGACGACGCTGAACTTCAATCTCCCCAAGAACGAAGTCGTCGACCTCTACGGCGACGTCGAGGCCTACCCGCTCGGCGCTCAGTACTGGAGCCTCGAGATCCAGGCGCGTAAGGGTCGCCCCTACGGCGTGCTCTGGGGGGCCGGCTACCTGCGGAACGAGGCCGGGCAGATCGTGGTCGATGACAACGGCCTGCCGATGATCGACCCCGTGATGCGCGAGCTCGGGAACTACAACCCCGACTGGACCGCGGGCTTCCGCAACCGTCTCGCGTACAAGGACTTCGACTTCAGCTTCCTGCTCGATACGCGGCAGGGCGGTGAGATCTTCTCGACCACCATCTGGTTCAACCAGTACGCCGGTGTGGCCGAGGAGACGCTCATGGGGCGTGAGAACGACTTCTGCGATCCGGGCATCATCGTCCCCGGCGTGAAGCAGGACGGCACGCCGAACGACATCAAGGTGTGCCCGCAGGACTACTTCCACAGCATCTTCGGCAACCACGAGCGTGGGATCTTCGACGCGAGCTTCATCAAGCTGCGCGAGATCACGCTGGGGTGGAACGTGCCGCGCAGCATCACCGGCCGCCTGGGCTTCAACTCCGCACGGCTGTCGCTGATCGGCCGCAACATGTGGCTGTGGACGCCGAAGGAGCAGAGGCACATCGACCCGGAGACGCTGTTCGACACGGGTAACCGGCAGGGTGTCGAGTTCGGCCAGTTCCCGACGCCGCGGAG
>CAYPGK010000140.1:0-5498 GCA_964410055.1 uncultured Gemmatimonadaceae bacterium
GACACCGACCTCGTCCGCATCGGCGTCGCCAACCAGACCACCATGCTCGCCACCGAGTCCCTCGCCATCGCCGCCGAGGTCGGAAAGAGCCTCGGCCGGCGCTACGGCGAGGACAGGCTCAGCGAGCACTTCCGCTCCTTCGACACCATCTGCTCCGCCACCCAGGAGCGGCAGGACGCCGTCCTCGAGATGATGAAGAACCCGCCCGACGTCATGGTCGTCATCGGCGGCTACAACTCCTCCAACACCAACCACCTCGCGCACCTCTGCCGCGAGTACACGACGACGTACCACATTGCCGACGCGTCGTGCATCGACCCCGAGACCGGCACCATCCGCCACAAGCCGGAGCTCGATCCCGAGGCGCCCGAGGTGACCACCGCCGACTGGCTGCCGGAGGGCCCCCTCTCGATCGGGCTCACCGCCGGCGCCTCGACGCCCAACAACAAGATCGGCCAGGCGATCGATCGCATCCTCTCCACACGCGGCATCGCGGTCGGCGTCTGAGAACGGCGGGGGCGAGCCCGTTCGCCACGCCCCCGCCCACCTCTAGCGCCACCGGCCACTACGCGCCTCGCGCCCCGCCCACGCCTCGCACCCGCGTCCGAATCGCGCCGAGCACCCCCGCCCGCACCGCGCGCGAACGCCCTCACCGACATTCCAGCCCGAGTCCAACCCGGCCGATACTCCAGGGTCCTGGCCCACTCTCTGCATCCCGCACGTTGGAAACATATGGCGGGGGAGAGGGACCAGGAGTGGATTGATCGATGGACGGTCGCCACGTGAAGCAGGGCGTGTTCGGCCTGGCCGCAGCGATCGTCGTGGCCGGGTGCGGGGCGCTGGGGCTCGCGAGCCCGCCGCCGCCTCACCCGGCGGAGGCGGGGCCGGCCGTGGGCGCGCCGGGGTACGCGATCTGGCGCGCCGCGCTGGAGTCGGAAAATCCGAGGATCGTGGTCTCTCTGCAGAACCGCCGGCTCTGGCTGTTGGTGGGAAGTGACACGGTCCTGTCGGCGCCGATCGCGGTCGGGCGGAACGAAACGTTCACGTACCAGGGGAAGACGTACCGGTTCAACACGCCGCGCGGGCAGCGGAAGGTGCTCCGGAAGGAGGCGAACCCGGTGTGGGTGCCGCCGGACTGGCACTACCTGGAGAAGGCGGCGTACCGGAAGCTGGAGGTGGTGCGGGTCGAGCCCGGGAAGCGGTACATGCTCGAGGACAGCACGTACATCGAGATGCGCGGCGAGGATGTGGGCCGCGTGAACCGCTTCGGCAACTTCTGGGCGTTCCGGCCGGGGATGGAGATCATCTTCGACGGCAAGATCTTCATCCCGCCGCTGGACAGCCGGCAGCGCCGGATCCCGGACGCGCTGGGCCCGTACAAGCTCGACCTGGGCGACGGCTACCTGATCCACGGTACGCATCGCTACAACCGCGACTCGATCGGCCGCGCCGCGAGCCACGGCTGCATCCGCATGCGCAACGAGGATCTGGAGCGATTGTACAAGCGCGTGAAGGTGGGGACGCCGGTGTACATCTACTAGAGCGGCGCTTCCAGCGACCCGGACCTGGAGGGAAGAGAGGCGAGGCGTTTCGCGTCGCGCAGGCGATCGCAACGAACTCGTTGACAGGACGATCGTTACACCAATATTGCACGCGGAATCGTGCGACCGTGCGCGGCCCTGTGCCGGGCGCGCGACCCCCGGCCCTCGATCCCAAACGTCATGAGCGGCCCGTACGAAGACGAAATCATGCGGCTGAGGCTCCTCTCGGCGGCGCACCCGAACGTCCGCATCCTGACGCACCTCGCCGAGGCGTACAGGAAGGCGGGCGACCTGGAGCGCGCGCGCGAGGCGGCCGAGCGGGGGATCGCACGGCACGCGGAGTACCCGGGCGCGTACGTCGTCCTCGGGCGCGTGCTCTGGGAGATGGGCGAGCGGGCGGACGCGGAGCAGGCGTTCCGCCGCGTCCTGGAGCTGGATCCGGAGAATCGCGTCGCGCGGGAGTGGCTCTCGCACGTGGAGACGCGCGGCGCGCCCAAGCCGGGTGCGGCTGCCACAATGCCCCCACTCTCGACACCGGCCGGCGACAACGGGAACGGCCGCTACGACAGGCCGGCCGGGCCAGCCACGGGGAGCGCTCGGCGATCCGTCGTCGCGGGGTATCAGGAGGCCGCGACCTCTGCGCCGCCCGCACCCCCACCCCCCGAGGCGCGCCGTCCCGTACGCGCCTACCTCTCGGAGCTCCTCGCTTATCGCCCGACGCACACACCGACCGCCGCCGCCTCGCGGCCGGCGGAGGGCGACACGAACATCGTCGCGCTGACGGACCTGCTGATCGGGCTCCTCGAGTACCGCGATCCGCTCCACCGTGGCGGGAGCAGCCTGACGCGGCTGATCGCGGTGGCGATCGGCCGTGAGCTGGGGATGGACGCGCGGCAGCTCGACGACCTCGCCCTCGCCGCGCTGCTGCGCGACCTGGGGCGCCTCGCCCTCGGCGGGCGGCTCGTGGAGGAGGCGCAGGCCGAGCCGGACGAGGAGGCCCGACGTCGCATCGAAGGGCACGTCGAGCTCGCCCTCAAGCTGCTCGAGGGGATCGCCCTGCCGCCGGGCGTGCGCGCGGCGATCCGACACCACCACGAGCGCTGGGACGGCGCGGGCTACCCCGATCGGCTCTCCGGTGAGGCGATCCCTCTCGCGGCGCGGGTGCTCGCTGTGGCCGACTCGCTCTCGGCGATGATCTCGCCGCGCCCCTACCGCCCGCCGCGCCGCCTCGCGGCGGCGATCGCCGAGATCCAGGCCCAGGCCGGGACCAACTACGACCCCGACGTCGTCGGTGCGCTGATCCGCACCCTCCCCTACGGGCTGCGCCGGCGCGCGCTCGAGTTCGGGCTCCGGCACCACGTGATCGTCGTCGACGCCGATCGCTCCCGCGCGCTCGCCATCGCCGCGCGGCTGGGCAGCCACGGTTTCCTGGCCCAGGCCGCCGCGAACCCCGACGACGCGAGGGAGCGCATGCGACGCTTTCCCGCCGACGCCGTCCTCCTGGCCGCCGACCTCCCGGGCGACGCCACGGTCACGTTCCTCGACGCGCTCCGCGCCGAGCCCGGGGGCGCCGACGTCGCCGTCGTCGCGATCCACGCGGACACCGTCGCGCGCCGGATCGAGCTGCTCGAGCGCGGCGCCGACGTCTGCTTCGCCAGCACGGTCGCATTCGAAGAGCTGCGCGCGGGGCTCGCCGCGCTCCTCAAACGCCACGCGCCCGCCATCGAGCGTGGCGGGCGCGAGCCGGGCCCCGGCCGCCGGAGCGGCGCCGCCCCATGGCACGCGCTCCGCGGCGAGCTCAACGACTTCCCCCTGACCTGGCTGCTCCAGGTCCTGCAGTACGACGCGCGCACCGCCGCGATCGTCGTTCGCGGCGGCGAGCAGCAGGGGACCGTCTACGTCGAGGACGGCAACCCCGTCCACGCCCACACCGTCGAGGCCGTGGGCGACGAGGCGCTCAAATCCATGCTCCAATGGAAGAAGGGGAGCTTCGACGTGCTCCCCGAAGCGCGCGCGCCCGCCCGCTCCATCCAGCGCTCCATCATGCACCTCCTCCTCGAGAGCGCCGTGGAGAGAGACCACTCCGGCGTGATCTTCGGCGCCATCCGCTCGGACGACTGAAGCCGCCCGGGCCCGTCGCGTCAGCTGCGTCCGCCGGTCCGGCGACGACTCACGTCGTCTCCAGCGCCGGCTCCCCCTGCTCGATCTGCCGCGCCGCCGTGAGCACCGCCCGCGCGAAACCGTCCCGGAGCTGCTCGTACTCCGCACGCCCCAGTTCCACCCCCGGCTTCCCCGTCCCCTGGAAGTAGAACGACAACCACAACGTCCCGCCCGCCTCGAAGAGGACGTTCCGGATCTCGCCGTCGAACTTCGGATGGTCGACCAGCCGGAAGATCACCTCCTCCTCCGGCACGAAGACCACCCGCTCCAGTACGGCGACGCCGTCGTCGAACGTTACTCGCCTCACCACCTCGTCCTCCCGCCGCTCCATCACCTCACAGGCGACGACGCTCGGAAGGAACCGCTGCGGCGCTTCGACCTTCGCCCTCAGCCGACGCCACGCATCGGCCCGGGTCGCGCGGATCGGCACCGCGCACTCGACGTGGATCACAGTCGCCTCCCACCAAGGGACTCGCTCTTCCCGTCCCCTACGGGCTGCACTCCCCGTGCCGGGGGAGGCGCATCACCCTCCGGCCGGCGGATCCAGCGTCGCCTCCATCTCGATCTCGGCCCCCACGGAGACCCCCGCCAAAGGCCGGAAGCCGACTTTCAGATAGGAACGCACCGCGGCCCGGTTCCACGGCTCGACCGACAGCCACACCCGCCGGTACCCCGCCTCCCGCGCCAGCGCCAGCACGACCCGGTTCAGCGCCGTGCCGACCCCGCGACCACGGACCGACCGGCACAGGAAATTGGCGAGCTCCGCACCGCCGTCCTCCATCGGGATCAGCATCGCATGGCCCACGATCCGCCCGTCCGAATCGACGACGACGTGCTCCCCGCGCGGCAGCACCCGCTCCAGCCACCGAGCGACCCCCTCCGCGTCCGCGGGCGGCAGCCCCTGCGCTACCCGCTTCGGCTCGAACGCCTCGTACATCGCCTGGAGCGCCCCCCGGTCCGACGGCGCGTAGCGCCGGACCCGGTACGTCCGGCCCTCGGCGTCGGTGATCCGATGCGCAGCGTCCGTCACCGCACCGGCCTCCATGGCGCGCGCGTCGGCGCCCAGGACGAATGCACCCGGCACGCCGCCCGGCGATGCCGGCGGTTCGGGGAACCCACGGGAGTCCATGCTCATGGATGTAGTTGGAGTCTGGTGATGTCGGTCAACTGGAACTCATTCGCACACCGCCGAACGCCGGGACCAACACGGCGCTCGACACGGCAGCCGGCCCCGAACGGGCGAGGCCGGGCGGGATCGCCGCCGTTACCGGCGGCCCAGGCCAGCGGGCGACAGCGCGGGGCCGTCGTAAACCCACACAGGAGTCAACGCGCAAGAGCGGATCGGCATGCACGCCCCTCGGTTCGCTACCTCGCGGAACGGACCCGAGTAGCCCGGCCCGCCCCGGCCGCACGCCTCAACACCGCCTCCGCCTTCTCCACGAGCGGGCGCGCGCCCATCTCGACCGCCGCCGCATACACCGCCTCCGCCTCCCGGCGCGATTCTACCGGATCCAGCTCCTGCAACAGGCGAGCACGCTCGAGCCGCATGCGCGAGCGGCACAGTACGTCACGATCCTCGTACGCCGCAATCGCCTCCTCCAGCCGCCCCACCGCACCCTCCACCTCCCCTTCCAAACTCGACAGCCGCGCCAGGAAAATCTCAGCGTACGACACGTCCGAGATCCAGAAATCCCGCCCCTCGTAACGGAGCAGAACCTCGCGCCTGCAGCGACGCGCTTCCTCGACATCCCCGCGGCCGAGGGCGCAGAGGCCGAGGATGCTCCAGGCGGTGAGGTC
>CAYPGK010000141.1:0-5449 GCA_964410055.1 uncultured Gemmatimonadaceae bacterium
TCCGGATGGAGGGGGCGACGGTGGTGCTCCCGGGCGCCCGCGCCGGGCGGCGGCTGCAGGAGCGGCTGCTCGAGGAGGCAGAGCGCGCGGGCGCCCGGCTGTTCCCGCCGCGGGTCACGACGATCGGCGTGCTCCCGGAGATGTTGTACGAGCCCGCGCGCGCGCTGGCCGGCGGAGTGCTGGCGCGGCGGGCGTGGGTCCGGGCGCTCCGGGGCGCGGACCGCGCGCGGCTGGCGGAGGTCTTCCCGGCGCTCCCCGCGGCGGACGATGCGCGCGGCTGGGCGACGCTCGCGCGGCAGCTCGAGCGGCTGCACGAGGCGGTCGGTGCGGGCGGGCTCGGCTTTGCCGACGTCGCCGAGCGGTGCGGCGCGGGGCTGCTCCACGACGACGGCGCGCGCTGGCGGGTCCTTGCCGAGGTGCAGGACGCCTACCTCGAGCTGCTCGCCGGGCTCGGCTACGACGACCGCGAGCGGGCGCGGATGGACGCGCTCGCGCGGGGCGGCGTCGCGACCGACCGGGAGGTGTGGCTGGTCGGGATCGTGGACGCGCCGCCGGTCGTGCGGCGGATGCTGGAGGCGGTCGAGGGGCCGCCGGTCCGATCGCTCGTCCACGCGCCCGAGGAGCTGGCGGACGCGTTCGATGCACTCGGTTGCGTCATCCCGGAGGCGTGGGCGGACGCGGAGGTCGCGGTGCCGGAGGAGCGGCTCGTCGTGGTCGAGCGGCCGGCCGACCAGGCGACGGCGGCGCTCCGCGCGGTGGCGTCGCTCGATGGCCGACACGCGGCGGAGGAGATCACGGTCGGCGTGCCGGACCCCGGGATCGTCGCATACCTGGAGCGGGCGTTCGGGGCGGCGGGCGTGCCGGCCCGCTATGCGGGCGGCGCGCCGCTCTCGCGCACCGCGCCCTACCGGCTCCTCGCGGCGGTCGCGGCCTACCTCGACGGCCGGCGCTACGACGCGCTCGCGGCGCTGCTGCGGCATCCGGACCTGGGGCGCTGGCTCGCGCGGGCGCTGGAGGCGGAGGGGGAGGGTGCCGGGACGCCGGACACGACCGGGGACGCTCGGAAGCCGGACGCCGCGGGAGCCGCGCGAGCCGCGCACGCGGCAACCGAGCCCGATGCGGTCCTGGCACTCGCCGACCGCTACTTCACGGAATCGCTCCCCGCGCACGTGAGGACCTGGCCCGCGGGCGCCGACCGGCGCCGCGAGGCGCTCCAGGAGGCGGTGCGCGCGCTCGATTCGGAGCGGCTGTTGGGCCGGCTCGGGGGCGAGCGGCGGCTCGCCGAGTGGGCGCCCGTCGTCCTCGAGCTGCTCGTCGAGGTCTACGGCGACGAGGTCGGGCGCGGCGATGCGGATGCGCGCGCGATCCTTGCCGCGTGCGACGCGATCCGGGGCGCGGCCGAGTCGTTCTTCCGGCTCCCCGCGGCGGCGGACGAGGCGTGCGATGCGGTGACCGCGATCCGGCTGCTGCTGGACGAGGCGGCGTCGGCGGCGATCCCGCCGGAGGCCGACCACGCGGCGGTCGAGCTGCTCGGCTGGCTCGAGCTGCACCTCGACGACGCGGCGGCGATGGTGATCACGGGGATGAACGAGCCGCACGTCCCCGAGTCGGTGACCGCGGACGCGTTCCTGCCCAACGCGCTCCGCGCCCGGCTCGGGCTCCCCGACAACGCGCGCCGCTACGCCCGCGACGCTTACACGCTGGCCGCGATCCTGGCCTCGTGCCCGGAGGTCTGGCTGATCTCGGGGCGACGCGATGCGGCGGGCGATCCGCTCCGCCCGAGCCGGCTCCTCTTCGCCGCGCCGCCGCGGACGGTCGCGGAGCGGGTGCGGAGTTTTTTCGGCGGCGAGGAGGTGGGCGGTCCCGCCGGCGACGCGGCCGGTCCGGCGAACGCGGGCGATTCCACGGCCGCGCTCCCCGTCGACCGCTTCCACCTCCCTCCCGAGCCCGAGCTCCGGGCGCCCGCGCCGATCGAGGTGCTGCGGGTCACCGATTTTCGCGCGCTCCTGAACGACCCCTATCTCTTCGCGCTGGAGCGGGTGCTGGGGCTGGAGTCGATCGCCGACGACGCGCGCGAGATGGACGGCGCGCTCTTCGGCACCCTCGCCCACGACGTGCTGAGCCGCTTCGGCGAGAGCGACGTCGCGGGCTCGACCGATGCGGCGGCGATCGCGCGGCGGCTGGACGCACTGTTGGACGAGGAGGCGGGCCGGCGGTTCGGGCGCTCGGCGCTCCCGGCGGTGACCGTGCAGGTCGAGCAGCTCCGGGCGCGGCTACACGCCTTCGCGCAGTGGCAGGCGGAGTGGGCGGCGGCGGGGTGGCGGATCGCGGCGTTCGAAGCTCATCCACCGGAGCCCGGCGTTCCCTTCGACGTGGACGGGCGGCCGATCTTGCTCCGCGGCCGGATCGACCGGATCGACCACAACGAGCGAACCGGCGAGTGGGCGGTCTTCGACTACAAGACGTCGGACACGGGCGAGAAGCCGGAGAAGACGCACCGGAAGGGGCGGGGCGACGCGAAACGCTGGATCGACCTCCAGCTCCCGCTCTACCGCCATCTGCTCCCGGCGCTCCGGGACGGCGACGGCGCGCAGATCGTCCCGCCGGACGCCGTGGACCGCGTCCGGCTCGGCTATATCCTCCTCCCGCGCGACCTGGACGGCGTGGGCGCGGCATTCGCCGAGTGGTCGCCGGAGGACCTGGCGACGGCGGACGAGGAGGCGCGTGAGGTGGTCCGCGAGCTGCGCGAGAACCGGTTCGTCTTCGACCCCGACAGCACGAGCGCCCGCGCCGGCACCCTGATCGCCCGGCTGCTCGGGCTCGGGCAGCTCGCGGGCGTGGCAGAGGACGCGGACGAGGAGGAGGCCGGCGATGAGTGAGGTCAAGGCGCTCCCGCGCGAGCTGATCCTGGCGTCCGCGGGATCGGGGAAGACGTTCCGCCTGTCGTCGCGGATCATCGGGCTGCTCGCGAGCGGCGAGGAGCCGGAGGCGGTGCTCGCGTCGACGTTCACGAGGAAGGCGGCGGGCGAGATCCTGGCGCGTGTGCTGGTCCGCCTGGCCGAGGCCGCGCTCGATCCCGCGAAGGCGACGGAGCTGTCCGGGCACGCGTCGCTCGAGGCGGACTCGCCGGCGCTCGACTGCGCGCGCTGCCTCGAGATCCTGGCCGGCGTCGCCCGGGCGATGCACCGCCTGAACGTCGGCACGCTCGACTCCCTCTTCATCCGTACGGCGCAGACGTTCGCGCACGATCTGGGGCTTCCGCCGGGGTGGGGGATCGCCGACGAGCCGACGAGCCGGCGGATCCGCGCCGAGGCGCTCCAGGCGGTGCTCCGGCAGGCGGACCCGGGGACCGTCGTCGAGCTGGTCCGGCTCGCGAACAAGGGCGAGGCGACGCGGTCGGTGGCGGACGGCCTGCTAAAGCGGGTCGACAAGCTGTACGAGATCTACCACCAGCTCGCGCCGGACGCGAAGGACGCATGGTCGCTCTACCCGGGGCTGGAGGGCGGCGGCGGCGAGCCGGGCGCGGCGGAGCGCGAGGCGCTGGCGGCGGCGATCGAGGCGGTCGACGTCCCGCGCACGGCGAAGGGCACGCCGAACGCGAACTGGGCGAAGGCGATCGCCGCCACGGCGGAGGCGCTGCGCCGGGGCGACTGGGAGGCGTTCGTCGGCCAGGGGCTCACGCAGAAGGTGCTGCACGGCGAGGAGATGTACTCCCGCGCGAGGATCGAGGCCGACGTCGTCCAGGCGATCGAGGCGGCGCTCGACGTCGCGTGCCGCGTGATCGGCCGGCGGCTGTCGGCGCAGATCGGCGCCATGGGCCGCCTCGTCGCTCACTACGACGAGGCGTACGCCGAGCTGCTGCGCCGCGAGGGCGCCTATCGCTTCGATGACGTGACGCGGCTGCTGGGTGGGCCCGGCTCGCCTGGCGCGCGGCCGGACCTCGGTTACCGGCTGGACGCGCGGCTGCGGCACCTGCTCCTGGACGAGTTCCAGGACACGTCGGTCCCGCAGTGGTCGGCGCTCGAGCCGGTGGTCGACACGATCGTGCGGGGCGGGCGGGGCGCGGCCGTCGTCGTCGCGGACCCGAAGCAGTCGATCTACGGCTGGCGCGGCGCGCGGCCGGAGCTGGTCCGCGCGGTCGGCGCGCGTTACGACCTCGGCCGCGAGGTCCTCGCCAGGAGCTGGCGCTCGAGCCAGGTCGTGCTGGATGCGGTCAACGCCGTCTTCGAGGACATCGTCGCGAACGCCGCGCTGGACGACGCGGCGCGGGAGGTGGCGGCGTCGTGGGCGGAAGACTTCGCGCCGCACGTGGCCGCGCGTGAACTGCCCGGGCACGTGCGGCTCGTGGTCGGCCCCGACGACGGCGGCCGCAAGGTCCATCGGCCGAAGCTATTGGCGCACGCGGCGCGGCTGGTCCACGAGCTCCACGAGGAGGCGCCGGGCTTCGAGATCGGCGTGCTGACCCGGGAGAACAAGGCGGTCGCGCGGGTGATCCACGAGCTGAAGAAGCTCGGGATCGAGGCGAGCGAGGAGGGCGGCAACCCGCTCACGGATTCGCCCGCCGTCGTCTCGGTGCTCGCGCTGCTGCACCTGGCCGACCACCCGGACGACCGGGTTGCGCGCTATCACGTGGCGAAGACGCCGGTGGGCGAGGTCGTCGGCTATCGGGACCCGGGGGACGGCGCGACTGCGCGTCGCCTGGCGCACCGCCTGCGCGAGCGGCTGCTCCGCGAGGGTTACGGCGCCACACTCGACGCGCTCGCGAGGGAGCTGCTCCCCTCGTGCGGCGAACGCGACGCGCGCCGGCTCACTCAGCTCGTCGAGCTCGCGATCCGCTACGACGCCCGCGCGACGCTGCGCCCGACGGACTTCGTGCGCCTCGTCGAGGCCGAGCGCGTCGAGGACCCGACGGCCGCGCCGGTGCGGGTCATGACGATCCACCAGTCCAAGGGGCTGGAGTTCGACATCGTCGTCCTGCCGGAGCTGGACGTGCCGGTCTTCAAGGGCGGCGGCGCGCCGGCCGCGCTTCCGTTCCGCGAGACGCCGGCGGGCCCGGTCGTGCGCGTCTTCCCCTATGCCAGCGACAAGCTCCGCCCGCTCTTCCCCGAGATCGAGGCGGCGTACCGGCAGTACCGCGCCGCCGGGATGCGCGATGCGCTGAGCACGCTCTACGTCGCCATGACGCGGGCGAAGCACGCGCTGCACATGGTGGTCAAGCCGGACGGCGCATCGGGGCCGAGCACCTCGCTCTCGCCGGCGATGATCGTGCGCCATGCGCTCGCCGAGGTCGAGGAGGCGCGGGAAGGCGACGTCCTCTTCGAATCCGGCGACCCGCTCTGGCACCGCACGGCGCCGCGCCCCGAGGCGCCGCGGGTGGCGGCGTCGCCGGCGCCCGTCACGGTCGCGCTCCGCGAGAGCCCGCCGCACCGGCTGCGCATGCTGCCGCGCC